>JBJMIQ010000033.1:0-15720 GCA_045806805.1 Nocardioides sp.
CCTTCTACCGCGGCGCCGCCCTGCCGATGGCGGCCGACCTCTCCGGCACGCCGTCGACCGGCCTGCGGGTGCAGCTCTGCGGTGATGCCCACCTGTCGAACTTCGGCGGGTATGCCTCACCCGACCGAACCCTCGTCTTCGACCTCAACGACTTCGACGAGACCCTGCCTGGACCGTGGGAATGGGACGTCAAGCGCCTGGTGACGAGCGTGGAGATCGCTGCCCGGGACCGGGGATACGGCGACCGCAAGCGGCGCAAGATCGTGCTGGCGACGGCACGTGCTTACCGTCAGGCGATGCGCGGTTTCGCGTCCGGCGGCCAGCTCGACGTGTGGTACTCCCGGACCACCATCGCCGACATCCGCGACAGCCTGGGCTCCTCCGCCCGGCCGAAGGACCTGAGCGCATTCGACCGCCAGGTCGACAAGGCCACGCGCAAGGACAGCGTCCGGGCGACCTCGAAGCTGACCGAGGTGGTCGGCGGGAGCCCCAGGTTCCGCAGCGACCCACCGCTCCTGGTGCCTGTTTCCGAGCTTCTGGACGCGGAGGCCCACCTCGTCCTGGAGGAGGTGGTCCGTCAGGCTCTCCGGAGCTATCGGCAAAGCCTGCCCCGCTCGCGCCGCCACCTCCTCGAGCAGTTCCGGTACGCCGACGTGGCCCGCAAGGTCGTCGGCGTCGGCAGTGTCGGGACCAGGGCGTGGGCTCTCCTGATGCTCGGGGTGGACGACGAGCCATTGGTGCTCCAGCTCAAGGAGGCCGGACCGTCCGTGCTCGAGGCCTTCGCCGGGCGCACCAGGTTGCAGAACCACGGCGAGCGCGTGGTCGCGGGGCAGCAGTTGTTGCAAGCCAGCTCCGACGTCTTCCTGGGGTGGACCCGGATCCCGGCGCTGGATGGTGCGACCCGGGACTTCTACGTCCGCCAGCTCTGGGACTGGAAGGTCTCGGCCGACCTGAGCCGGCACACTCCCGCGACCATGGCGATCTACGGGCAGCTGTGCGGTTGGACGCTCGCCCGCGGGCACGCCCGCTCCGGGGACCGGATCGCCATCGCGGCGTACCTGGGCGGAGGCGATTCCTTCGACCAGGCCATGGCGGACTTCGCGGCTTCCTATGCAGACCAGACCGAGCGCGACCACGCGCGTTTCGCGGCCGAGTGCGGTGACGGCGGACCGGCCTAGCCCGTTCGGGTCATGGCAGGGACCGAAGCCGGTCACTACCGTGGACGAGTCTGCTCCTGATCGCGGCGCTTGGTGGCATGACCTGGACCCAGTCTCCGAGGGCGTCGTGCCCGACTGCGGCAGGACGTGAGGGTGACATGCCCGATGGACCGGCTCGAAACCGTGGCCGACGAACCCGCCAGGGTTCGGGATCGATCACGCCCGCCGGAGCATGGCTCGGCGCGCCCCCCGTGGGGGCTCTTCATGTCCGACGACCTCGGCTCCTGCAGCGGCTGGACGCCGCGGAGGCGCGCCCCCTGATCCTGGTGAGCGCCCCGGCCGGATACGGGAAGACCTCGCTGGTGGCCGACTGGGTCAGTGCGCCCGGAACCGGCGAGCGGGCGGCGTGGGTCACGTTCGAGGAGCACGACCAGGGCTTCTGGCACGGGTTCGTGAGCTGCCTGCAGTCGACGGGTGTGCAGACCTCTGCGGACGCGTTCAGCCACACGGGTCCGAGCCTCGAGCGGCGCGTCCTGACCTCGCTGGCCGCTGTGGTGGCCGGCCACGGATCTCGGGTGCGCGTCGTCGTCGACGGTTACGACGTGGTCTCGGACGCGGTGGGCCGCGACCTGGACTTCCTGCTCAGGCACAGCGGACACCGGCTGCAGCTGGTCCTCCTGACCAGGAGCGACCCCATGATGCCCCTCTATCGCTATCGCCTCGACGACAGCATCGTCGAGCTGCGGATGCGGGAGCTCGCCTTCACCGACGACGAGGCGGCCCGGCTGTACGCGTCGGCCGGGGTGGAGCTCGAGAAGAGCTCGGTCGTGGCGCTCAACCAGCGCACCGAGGGGTGGCCGGTGGGACTTCGGTTCGCGAGCGCCATGCTCCAGGAGCGGGCCGACACCGACGCGGCCGTCGCCGAGGTCGTCGGCGACACCGGCAACATCGCCGAATACCTCGTGGCCGAGGTGCTCGACGTGCAGCGCCCCGAGATCAGGCGACTGCTGCTGCGCACCTCGATCCCGGACATGGTGCACCCAGGGCTCGACGTCGCACTCGGCGGAGCCGCCACGGCACACACCCTGTCGCTGCTCACCCGGGAGAACGCCTTCGTCGATCAGGTTCCGGGCCACCCTGGTTGCTACCGGTACCACCCCTTCTTCCGGGACCTGCTGCGGGCGACGCTCGCCTACGAGGATCCTCAGGAGCTGGACCGGCTGCAGCACGTCGCTGCTGCCTGGTTCGCCGACCGGGGCGACATGGGCGAGTCGGTACGCCACCTTGCGGCGATTGACGCCTGGGACGAGGCGGCCGGTCAGGTCGTGGCCGATCAGGGCGTCGGAGACCTGCTGGTGCACGGACCGTCCGGAGCTGTTCGCACCCGGTTGATGGACATGCCGACGGCCACCGCCGGGCCCGCTGCCGCGCTGGTCCGGACGGCACTCTCCTTGGCGCAGGGAGACACCGACGGGGCGGCGGGCGACCTCGCCCGCGCCCAGCAGGCCCTCGGCCCGGCGCGGACCGCAACAGAAGCGGACGCCGAGATGGTGCTGTCCGTGCTCGAGGCGTTGAGGGCGCGCAACGATGACGACCCGGGGGTTGCGGCTCGGCTGGCGGAGCGAGCAGCGGAGACGCTCGCTTCCTCGAGCGGCGTCCGGATGCCGCCGGATCCGTCGCTGGTCGGGCTGATCGGCACCAGTCGGGGGATCGCCGCCATCCGCCTGGGGGCCCTGGCGGTCGCTGAAAGCCACTTCGAGGTGGTTGCCGCCGCGGCCACTGTCGACTCGGTGCTCGCTGCAGAAGCGGACGGGTTCCTGGCGCTGCTGGCGTGTCTCGGGGGCCGGCTCTCCCACGCCGCCGCAACGGCCAACCGAGCGCTGGCCGCGGTGGAGCGGATCGGCCTGCCGGTCGAGACACGCCCGGCCGCAGCGTCGGTCGCCCTCGCCTGGGTCGCGGTCGAACACTGCGACCTGCCCGCCGCTGTCGGACACGCCACGCTGGCGGGGAAGGGCCACTTCCTGGGCGGCGACCCGGTGTCCCGGACGGTCCTGACGCTGGTCCGGTCGCGCATCGAGACCGAGCGCGGGCACCTGCCCCGCGCTTTGGCGATCGTGCAGTCGGCCATCGCCGAGGCGCCGACCGACGGCTGGAGCGCTGACCTCCTGCACCTCGAGGCGGCGCGGGTTGCCCTGACCGGAGGGAAGCCCGGGGCTGCCGCAGAGCACCTGGCGCAGGTGACTGACCGGGACGAACCTGCGGCGGTGCTGGTGGAGGCCCAGGTTGCCTCCGCGCGTGGAGACGCCCCGGACCTAGACGGCCCGCTGACGAATCTCCAGGGCGCGCCTGCGCTGCATGTCCAGGTGGGCGGTCTGCTGACCGCGGCGTCGGTCCACCTGAGGAAAGGGTCGGTGGATCGCGCCAGGGTGGCGGTGGACCGCGCCCTGCGGCTGGCGGCGGGCGAGAGTCTCCGTCGGTCGTTCCACGACGCGGACCCGGAGGTCCGACGGCTGCTCCTCGACGACACGGGTCTGCTGGCCCGGCACCCGTGGCTGAGACCTGGCGAGCGGGCACCCGCCCCGGGCGCCTCGCGAAGTCGTCCGCGCAAGGATCCGGCACCTGTGTTGGAGGAGCTGACCCCCCGGGAGCTGGAGGTGCTCGGCCACCTGGCCGAGCTGCTCACCACCCAGGAGATCGCCGATGTCCTGTTCGTCTCCGTGAACACGATCCGCACGCACGTCCGGAGCATCCTCCGCAAGCTGGGAGTTCCCCGGCGCAACGCCGCCATACGGCGCGCTCGCGAGCTCGACCTGATCGCGTCGTGACGAGGACGACTCCCGCGATCTCGTGCCCATGATCGTCTCCCCGGGATGAGGCGCGGGAGCCCGGGCGCGCTGTCCCATGAGTTGCACGTCCCGCAACCGGGAGGAGGCAGGCTTGATGGGCACCCCAACCTACGAGGTCCGGCTGGAGGGCGACGTGCCCTCGTCGGTGCTCGACCAGCTCGCCGACGTCCACCTCGCGGCCCGGGAGCTGAGGACCGTACTGACGGGTGACTTCGAGGACCAGGCGGCTCTCTACTGCTTCCTGCACCGCCTTCGCGACTTCGGGCTGTCCGTGGTCGAGGTCCGCCGGGTCGCCGTGGGAGATGCGCCGGGCAGTCCGCCCCGGCGTGCGGGTGAGGAGACGTGATGACTCCTGGACAGGAGACGGCCAGGAGCTCGGGGGCGCCCGCCCGCTACGAGCTGATGGTCGCCGGACGCATCGGTCCCGTCCTGCGCAGCGCCCTTCGGCCGCCGGGTGGGGACGCCGCCCAGGTCTGCGTCGTGGTGCGCGCGGCCGGGCCGGACGGACTGGTCGGTCTCATGGAGGTCTTCGCCGCCCATGGCCTCCGGGTGCGGCACGTGGCGTGCGTCCCGGACCAGGGCTGACCGGACGATGGTGCCGCTCAGTGCCCTGACAGATGCCTTCGGGTCGCTCCCGGTCCTCGTGACAGCCGGACTCCTGACCCTCGACCTGGGGTTGCGGATCGCGTTGCTCGGAATCATCCCCCACAACCGCAAGCCGTCGTCGGCCATGGCCTGGCTGCTGCTGGTCCTGCTGATCCCCTTCCTCGGGTTTGTGGTCTTCCTGGTCCTCGGCCGGACCGAGATCGGACGTCGGCGACACGAGAAGCAGGCAGAGGTCAACGAGCTGATCCGTCACAGGACCTCGACGATCACGGCGTCGGCCCACCACACCGGGACGTCGTACGTCGACTCGGTGGTCACGCTCAACCGCAACCTCGGGGCCCTCCCCGCCTCGCGGGGCAACGAGGTGACCCTCTACTCCGACTACGGAGAGTCGATCGAGGGGATGACCGCGGCGGTGGACGGTGCCCAGCACTTCGTCCACGTGCAGTTCTACATCACGGCCTGGGACTCGCTCACGGGGCCGTTCTTCGACGCACTGGTGAGAGCCACCGATCGCGGGGTCACGGTCCGGCTGCTGTTCGACTACCTCGGCTCGAAGGGCATCCCGGGCTACAAGGACATGCTCGCCCGGCTGGACCAGACGAGGATCGCGTGGCACCCGATGCTCCCGATCGGGCTCCGGAAGGGCGGGTTGCGCAGGCCCGACCTGCGCAACCACCGCAAGATCCTCGTCGTCGACGGCGTGTTCGCCTTCATGGGATCGCAGAATTTGATCGAGCCCGGTTACGACAAGGAGAAGAACCACCAGGTCGGTCGCGAATGGGTCGAGCTGACCTGCCGGGTCACCGGCTCCGCCGTGACGGCGCTCGACAGCGTGTTCGCCACGGACTGGTACAGCGAGACCGATGAGCTGCTGACGGACGAGGTGGTCCCGTCCCCGGCTGAGCCCGGTGGTGACCTGATCGCTCAGGTGATCCCGAGTGGTCCGGGCTTCGCCACGGAGAACAACCTGCGAGCGTTCACCACGCTTCTCTACTCCGCCAGGCGACGGATCTCGATCACCAGCCCCTACTTCGTCCCCGACGAGTCACTGCTGTACGCGGTGACGACGGCCGCACAGCGCGGGGTCGAGGTCGAGCTCTTCGTGAGCGAGGAGGGTGACCAGTTCATGGTCTACCACGCTCAGTGCTCCTACTACGGGGCCCTTCTCGAGGCCGGCGTGCGCATCTACCTCTACCCGGCGCCGTACGTGCTCCACTCCAAGCACTTCTCGATCGACGAGGACGTCGCCGTGCTGGGCTCGAGCAACATGGATCTCCGCTCGTTCGGCCTCAACTACGAAGTCTCGATGATGCTTCAGGGCGGGGACGTGGTGAGCCGCATGCGGAAGGTGGAGGACGCCTATCGGATGCGCTCACGCGAGCTGACCCAGGAGGAATGGGCCCGGCGTCCCTGGAGGTCTCGGTACGCCGACAACGTCATGCGGCTGACCTCCGCCCTCCAGTGACCCCGCGCGTTTCACGCCCTGTTTGCAAAGGTCTGGTGTGGTCTCCCGAACGAGTCCTGGTGGGGAGACGCGATGAACACCGTCGTCATGGTGGGCCTGAGCCACCGAACTGCGCCGTTGGCGCTTCTGGAACGAGTCGCCGTCCCGGCCGACCGGCGTCCTGAGGTGCTCGCCGCCGTCCGGGAGGCCGGCTTTTCCGAGGCAGTGTTGCTGGTCACCTGCAGCCGCACCGAGATCTACGCAACGGGGCGCAAAGCGCGTCCCGAACGCCTGGTCGACGCACTGGCTGCCCAAGCGGGTCCTGCCTACGGGACCGTACGGCGCACCGCTGAGGTTCGCGTGGGCCAGGCGGCCGTGACCCACCTCTTCCGCGTCACGTCCGGGCTGGAGTCCCGGGTCGTCGGCGAGCCGGAGATCAGGTCCCAGGTCCGGGCCGCGTTCCGGGAGGCGTGCGCCGCCCAGACCGTCGGCGGAATGCTGAGTGAGCTGTTTGCCGCGGCGGTACGCGTCGCCACCCACGTGCACCGGGAGACGGCACTGGGGTCGACCAGCCGCTCGCTGGCCTGTCGAGCCGTTGACGTGGCCGTCACCGGCGCGGCCGGCACGCCGGAGGTCCTCGTGGTGGGCTCCGGCCGGATGGCGTCGGCGGCGGTGGACCACCTGCGACGTCTCAACCACCGACCCACCGTCGTGGCTCGTGACGAACGGCGGGCGGCGCAGCTGGGCGGCGCCTCCCACGCCCGGCCGCTGTCTGACCTGGTCGGCCAGATGGGGGCTGCCGACGTACTCATCTGCACCACCTCGGCCTGCGAGCCGCTGGTGACGGTCGACGGGGTCCGTCGCGCCATGTCCGACCGCGCGGCTCCCCTCACGCTGGTCGATCTGTCCGTGCCGCGGAACGTCGATCCCGCCGTGGCCCGCATCCGCGGCGTTCGGGTCATCGACGTGGAGGCCATGCAGGACCGCACCGGTGAGGGCGCGTCCCTGGGACAGGGCGTCGCCCGTGCAGAGTCCCTGATCCAGGCGGCGGTAGCTCGTCATCGCGACCATCTCGCCGCCCGCCGGGCAGGGCCGCTCATCGCGGCGATGCGCCAACGGGTCGAGGCTCAGTGTCTCGAGGCGGTCTCTCGCCTGACGTACACCACCGCTCCGCCGGACGAGCTGGTCCGGATCGCGCGCACCGTCGCCGGTCGCCTCGCGCACCCCGCGACCATGGCCGCTCGGGCGGCGGCGGCAGCCGGAGACGACGCCGCCTTGCTCACGATCTGCGGCACCATGGACGTTGCGCTCACACCCGAGATGGTGGGCCTGGGTGCTGACAAGCTGCTGACGGTGGTCTCCTGATCAGTCGGGGCCACCCGACCGTCGGTCGTCACCCTGAGGAGGGCACCACCGTGTCGGGGGACCAGACCAGTCGCTTCTTGAGGCGTACCGCTCCGCCACCGTCATCGGACTCGAAGCTGGCGTGATCGGCGAAAGCGGTCATGAGGGTCAGGCCCCCGTCGTGCTCGGCGTCGGTGTCCGGCCAGTTCGCAAGCTTGCGATCGTGGGGCGACTGCGCCTCTCCGTCCAGGACGTGCACGGTCAGCTCGACCTCGCCGATGTTGATCAGGACCTCGAAGTTCTGGCCCGGCGTCAGGTGGCGGAGGACGTTGCTGCACGCCTCCGACAGCGCTAGCTGCGCCTCGTGTATGCATTCCGGTGACACCCCCGGAATGCTCAATGCCTCGCCCAGTGCGTGCCGCGCCAAGGAGACGCTGGCGGCTCGCGGGGGCAGCATCATGACGATCTGGATGCTCACCGATCCTTCCCCTCCCGCTGAGGCCCCCGATGTGCATCTGCGTCCTCTTTGAGGATAGGCCGATTTGGCGCATCGGTTACCTGCCGCGAGGGCAGATTTTTGCCTGAGAGCGCCACGGGGGCGCTACCGCGACCGAGGTCTCAGTCGTTTGGACCGGCGGGATCGGCATCGACGTTGCCGCTCTCCGCCTTTTCGTCCTCTGAGTCCGTGTAGTTGGCCAGCTCTTCGGGATCCTCATCGACCTGGCGCGCCACATCGGCTTCGTCGACGTTTTCTTCGCTCGGCACGCCTTCGGCTTCCACGGGTCGATCCTCAGGACGTTCTTCAGACGATGTGCTCATGTCCTCCAATACCCAGCCCCATGTGTCACATGCTGCTCCTGCTCAGCCGCCGGCGGTCTAGGCTGCCAGACAACCGCGCAGGCCTGACCAATGCTGAACGCACCGAGAGGAGCCGTCGTGACCGACGAAGTCCGACGCCCCGTCCGCGTAGCCCTCTCGAACGACTACGAAATCGCGCTCCTCGGACTTGCGCAGATGCTTGCTCGCCACTCGGACCAGGTCCAGATCGTTGACCTCACGACGCTGCCGAAGATCCCGCACGACGCGGACATCATCTTGTTCGACAGCTTCGGCCGGCTGCCTGACAACGACGAGAAGCTCCGCATCATCGTCAAGCAGAACAGGGCCAAGGTCGTCGTCTACAGCTGGGAGCACTACCCGGAAGAAGCCGCCCGGAAGCATGGTGCGGTCGGTTATCTGCACAAAGGCCTCAACGCAGATGAGCTGGTCGCCGGGATCGTTGCCATCCACGACGGTCGGCACGGGCCAGCCGTCGAGGGCGGAGCCGAACCGATCCTGAGCTGGCCCGGGCAGGATCTGGGGCTGTCGGAGCGCGAATCGGAGATGTTGACGTTCATCACGCGCGGCCTCACCAACGACGAGATAGCGCGCCGGGCCTTTCTCAGCATCAACACCGTGAAGTCCTACATCCGGACGGCCTACCGCAAGATCGGCGTCGAGACCCGAGCACAGGCGGTGGCCTGGGGGTACCAGCACGGCTTCCAGTCCACGGATGACACCGGAGTCTGACGCGCACGACCAAGGCATTCCACCCGATGGGGTGTAACGGGGGCCCTCGCGTTGCGGCACCGTGGAGGGCCGTGAGAAGTCGTGGGACTGCTTCAACCTGCAGGCAGGGCCCGTCCGAAGCCCCTCCAGGAATGAACTCCCATGAGCCTGCCCCCGGTGGAGTCCGGTCCCCTTCGCGCACTGAGCCGCCGACAAGTGCGCGAACGTACGGCCCATGCGCTGACGGCGCGTGCCGATTCGAGCTCCGAGAAACGTCGCCAGGAACTGCTCGAGTACGTGGTCAGCATCAACATGGACGTGGCCAGGGCGGTCGCCCTCAGGTACGCCCACCGCGGGATCGAGACCGATGACCTCCTCCAGGTGGCCTATACGGCACTGACCCGCGCTGCCTGCGACTTCGACCCGGGCCGGCACGACGAGTTCCTCTCCTACGCCGTCCCGACCATCCGCGGCGAGCTCAAGAAGCACTTCCGTGACCGCGGCTGGATGGTTCGACCACCACGGCGGATACAGGAAGCCCAGGGCCAAATCGCCCGTGCCGAAAGTACCTTGTGGCAGCAGCTGGGTCGCTCCCCGAAGCCGACAGAGATCGCGGACTACCTGGCGCTGCCCCTCGACGAGGTGATCGAGGCCATGGCCGCTGACGGCTGCTTCACCCCCGCGTCTCTCGATCGGCCCGTCGACAGCCTGAATGGGGCCGGCAGCCTGGGCGACCTGCTCGGCGACTCCGACGAGGGACAGCTCGCCGCCGAAGCTCGCGCCATCCTCGCGCCGGTCGTCCCACGCTTGACGGAACGTGACCGCCGCATCCTGTATCTGCGGTTTTTCGAAGAGCGCACCCAGGAGCAGATCGGAGAGGAGATCGGCGTCACTCAGATGCAGGTCTCACGACTTCTGAACCGGATCCTGCGCGACCTCCGGATCGAGCTCGGCAAGGCCGAGGAATTGAGCGGTTCCTCGCTGTAGGTGCCATGAGGGCTCACCGCCCCTGATCGGGATCCCAGCTCAGGACCGCAGAGCGGAGCTCATCAGGGCCAGGAGCACTATCGAGCCGAAGCACCGGTTGTTCGAGGGTGGCCAGCCAACGCTCGTGGGCCACTCGGCTCCTGCCGTCGAAGTCGGGGTCGTCGTAGCTGCGGGCCCAGGTGTAGAACGCCTCGAGCGCCCGCTCGTCAACGCCTCCGTGCTCCTGGCGGATGCGCTCGCGCGCTCGAAGTCGTCGCATCCGCTCCTCGGTCTCCAGCGTCAGGAACACCACGGCGTCGCACTCCGCAACGATGCTCTCGCCCCATCGCAGCATCGACCCGGACAGGACCCACGCCTCGCGCGGCACGAACACCCGCTTCATCAGCTTGAGCCGCTCAGCCTCGGGTCGTTTCACGGCGTACGGCGGATCCGTCGGAAGCCAGAAGTAGTCGTCAGTGTCCGCGTGAGGGACCGACCAGTAGTCGGCCAGGGCCCGGCCCAGAGTGGTGGTACCGGTACCACTCGCACCCATCACGTGAAGTCGGCAGCGTCGCATGTCCCCATCTTGCCGAGACCGGAAACCTTGGGAACTCCGAGCCGGACTCGAGGTCAGGCCGAATCACGCTCGCGTCGTACCTGCAGGAAACGCTCCGGGCCGGTGGCCGGGCGGGGACCTGATGCCAACCACGCGCTCATCGCCCGCTGATGACGTCGATCCAGTTCGTCGAGGTAGGCCTGACGGACGCGGACGACCTGCGCGGCGGTCCCGGCATCGCCCGCCTCCAGCAGCGCGGAATAGCTGTCGCGCCACACCCGGCACAACTCGCCGTCGGCAAGACCTTCGACCTCTCGCGCGAGCATCCCCCACCAGACCGCCTCTTCCACCGGTGCGCGCTCGCGACGTCGGCGAGTGTTGCGGGTGCTGCGTACTGCGCCTCGTACGCGACGTAGCACGAATGGCGAGGTGCCCAGACACAGGGCGAGCAGCGGCCAGGCAAGAGTGGGGAGGGCAGAAGCCAGCGACATCACCGCCACCGTGCATGCGCCGATTCGGGTGCCGACAGCGAGTGAACGGCGCAGTGCGACGTGGCGGGTGGCCAACGGCCGGTTCGGCTCGCGGTAGTAGAGGAAGGTGGCGAAGGCTGCGACGAACGCCGAGATGAACAACAATCCCAGGACGACGCTCAGAGGCCAGACGATGAACGCGGCCGCGATCGCGACCGCCGCGACCGTCCCCCACAGCGCTCGCCACACCCACTGATAGCAGCTCATCGGCTCACCTCGTGACCACCGTGTCGACGGTGTGACTTTCACCGGAACTGAACCGACTGCCCGCCCAGGCCGGTGCGCTCGTGGGCTCACCGACCCGCCAGCCTCCGTGCGGAAGCACATCACCCTGTCACCGGATGCCTATACCCCGCTGGGCGACGGACGAAACGACACGGAGCCCGGGGACACCTCGGATGTGCTGACCCGCCGCGGCCCGGGAAGCGGTCGGACCCGCCTTCGGGTCAGGCAGAGATCAGCGCGGCCAGCTGGGCGCGTGTCGGCACGAACGGCTGCACCAGCAGCCGCATCCTGGCCTCCTGCGGCGTCCGGTTGGCCTTACGGAGGTTGCATGGCTCGCACGCGGCGACCGTGTTCAGCCAGGACCACTCGCCGCCTCGGCTCGCCGGCAGCAGGTGGTCGACGGACGTGGCCTTGAGGCCGCAGTAGGCGCAGCGGTGTCGGTCGCGCTTGAGCACGGCCGTTCGGGAGTACGCCGCGGGCCGGTACATCCACTTCGCCGCGACGTACCGCACGAGCCGGATCACCCGCGGCCACGGATGCGGTCCGATCATGCGATCCCGATGCGCTTCCTCCACGGTGGCCACCTCGCGGAAGAGCATGAGGACGGCGTGCTTGAACGACACCCGGCCGAGTGGCTCGTAGGAGGCGTTGAGCAGCGTCACCGAAGCCACGGCCATGGATGGGGTGCTCACCGCTGACACCTCCTTTCCTTCCAAGTGTGCGGTGCAATCGGCTGACGGCCTAGTGGCCTCGCCGTCGGCCCGCCCGCCTCCAAGTCAGGTCATAGGGAGAGTGTTACCCCTCGCTATGTCCGTCAGGCGCTCCATGGCGGCCCAAAGGTGACCGTCGAGCTGGAACCCCCGGGTGGTGATCCATCGGCCCTGGATTTCGTAAACATCATTCCCAGGGGGGCAGTGCCCGGGTTAGCCTTTTCCTTTCTGCCGGATTGATGACTCCCAGACCCCTGAGGCCCGTCCTGGCAATGGCTCCAGCAGCGGGGCTCGTGGAGACGCGGCAGCGCCCCGAGCGGGGGCTTCTGGGGTGTTGCCGGGTCTCCCTCCACAGCAGACTCCAGGGGGAAGGCCGATGGGCCTCCAGGTCGTGATGATCCTTCCGTCCGTGCCCGAAAGTGTGACTCTGGCACGGCACACGCTGGCGAAAGCGCTGAGAATCGCCGCGGTGACACCGGAGTGCGTCGACGAGGCACAAGTCGCACTCTCGGAGGCGTGCACCAACGTCTTCGACCACGTGGCCGAGGGCCAGAACTTCGAGGTCGTGATCAATGTCGGCGACTTAGAGGTCACCATGCACATCCTGGACTCCGGCCCCGGGCTGGCCGACAACCACGGCCTTGCGGACTGGCCCGATCACGCCGCCGAACGCGGTCGCGGGCTGGCCCTGATGACGGCCTTCACCGACGAGGCGAGGTTCGAGTCCGAGGACGGAGGGGGCTCGGTCCGACTCAGGAAGAACCTGCGCTGGAGTGCCGAGACTCATGCTCTGGAACAGTCAGGTTGAGCCGCGTCTTCTGGGAAGGCATGCCGCGCCGGAGCATTCATCTCGTCCCGAACCCTCCCTGACGTCCTCGCGGGAGGGCTGCTCTCGCCACTCGGCGAGACCGCCGTCCTATGCGAGGATCTCGGCGGGCGGCTCGGGTCAGGGGGCACGTGAAGACTTCGCGGCAGCCGGGCCCTACCCTGAGAACCCGGTCCTCGCCGGGGGCTATAACCACCCAACTGAGTCTTCACAACACCTCGAGGCGATGTATGGCGCTCGCAACAGTTCAACTGTTGCCCTGGCACGGCCGGTACCTCGCCGTTCGACGCGCAGGCGCCGGCCCGTCGGTCGTCCTGATCCACGGCATGGCTGGCTCGCTCACCACATGGGATCCGGTGTTCGATGACCTGGCACGGAGTTGCGACGTGATCGCCGTCGACTTACCCGGACATGGGACGTCATCTCGGTTGCGAGGAGACTACTCACTCGGGTCGCTGGCCGCGTCCGTCCGGGACATCCTCGACGCGCTTGAGGTCAAGACGGCCACCATCGTCGGCCACTCCCTCGGTGGCGGCATCGCCATGCAGTTCATGTACCAGTTCCCCGAACGCTGCGAGCGTCTGGTCTTGGTGAGCAGCGGCGGTCTTGGGCGTGAAGTCACGCCCATGCTGCGAGCGCTCGCGGTGCCCGGCGCCGGTCTGGCGCTCGCCGGTATCGCCCGGCTTCAACACCAGCGCCACGTAGCCGCCGCCGGAAGGTTGGTACGCCCGCTGGCCAGTCGGGTTTGGAACGACCTGCCCTACATGCTCCGGCAGATGGCGACCCTCGACGATCCCGAGACACGCAGATCCTTCCTGGCAACGATCCACGCGGTTATCGAAGTCGGTGGTCAAGGGATCAACGCTATCGACCGGCTCCACCTGGCGGTCGGGCTGCCCACCCTGATCGTGTGGGGCGAGGACGACCGGATGATCCCGAGCGAACATGGTCGCGCCGCTGCCGATCTCGTCCCCGGGTGCCGGTACGAGCTTGTCCCCGACGCCGGTCACTACCCGCACGAGGACAATCCCGATCTGTTCGTCCGTCTTCTCGCCAACTTCATTGCCACCACGCAGCCGAGGGCATGACTGGGGCCTGACCAGCTCGACGACTCAACGACTCGCAGTTCGCCTGGGGCCACCAGCCCGAACTGATGGAGCGGTCCTCGTGCGCGCAGGTGCCCTCCTTCGGGAGGCCGATCGCGACATTCTCGTCAGTTCCCCCCGATTCGGCCTGCTCGACGGCCTTCTCACGTAGAGTCGTTCACGCTTGGACACCGCCCAGACCCCGTCGGTGCAGGCCACATTCATCTGTGCCGAAGGTCGGGGGACCAACATGAACGACGCGCCGCAACCAATCCGTGCTGCCGAGGGTGCGAGAGGGCCCGCCCGGGGACGACGAAGGTTGAGGCTGATCTCCGAGTCCAAGCACATACCGGCCAACTGCGACATGGCGCTCAGCGGCAGCGGATTCCGGCGATGCAGGTGGGCAGGGATCGTCGAGATCGAAGACGGTCGGATGGTCTGCGGGCACCACGCGAAGATGATCGCCGAAGACATTCGGTGAGCGCCACCCGCAACCGCAGACCACCCCCAGCGTCACCAAGGGGGACGGGGCCGGTCCCAAAGCAGTCGGGGCATCTTCGCCGGGAAGCTCGTTTGAGGGGGCAGGACCGCTTGAGCTACAGACCATGGGGAGAGTTGATGCGGCCAGGGGGACTGATCTAGTGGACTCGGAAAAGCTCGCGAAAACGTTTGTCGAACTTGCGGACAACCTCATCGACGACTTCGATGCGCTCGACCTGCTCACCGTGCTCGTGGAGCGCAGTGTCGACCTCCTGGACGTGGTCGCGTCGGGACTGCTCTTCGCCGACGGTCAGGACCAGATGCGGTTGGTGGCGTCCTCGGCCGAGAGCGCCCGGCTCCTGGAGCTGTATCACATTCAGAACGACGAGGGTCCGTGCCTCGATTGTTACCGCACCGGGACTCCGGTCTCCATCGGCTCGATGGAGGAGGCACGTTCCCGCTGGCCGCGATTCGCCGAGGCCGCGAGCCGCGCAGGGTTCGTCGGTGTACTTGCGGTGCCGCTGCGGCTACGGGGCCGCGTCATCGGCGCTCTCATTCTGTTCGACGCGAACGGCGGCCTTTACGATCCGACAACTCACCCAGTCGCGCAGGCCATGGCGGATGTGGCGACCATCGCGATCCTGCAGGAACGGCTCGGCAAGCAGCAAGAGGTGCTCAATGCGCAGCTGCAGTCCGCACTGACGAGCCGGGTCGTCATCGAGCAGGCCAAGGGCGTGCTCGCCGCCCGTCTGGACGTCGACATGGGCGAGGCGTTCGAACGGCTGCGCCAACGTTCGCGAAATGACCGCCGGCGCCTTGTGGAGGTCGCCGAGGAAGTGGTGAATGCCCGCTCCGACGAATCCCTGATGTCGTACAGCGAAGGGCAGTAAGAGGACTACGGGAGACCGCCGTCCCTGTCCTTGCCTAGGGGGAGGTCAAGTTCCGTACTAGTACCAATGCCCGATGGCACTTCGTGTGGGCTGACCAGCACGATTGTCCCCACAGCTACCGACCGGGCGGTGGACTCACCAGCAGGTGGGCTCCTCCGTCAGATCGGAAGTCGACCGAACGACACCCGGGGCGCCCCACCCCGTCCCCCCGCCCCGGGTGTCGCGGTTCCCTCCTCAGCGACAGCGGTCGATCGCTCACCGATCTGACCGTCTCAGCGGATCCGACGTTGCGCCGGGGGCGGCGTCACTCGACCGACGGCGACGCCCGCATGATTACGGCCTCGCGCCGAAATGCACGAAGGCCAGGCCTGTGATGTGGCCTGACCTGCGAGGTTGTACGCCATCAGGGACTCGAACCCCGAACCCGCTGATTAAGGGGTCGACCGAGGACGTTTGGTTCCGTGCTGGTGAGTCCGCATACGTCCGATTTCACGCTCAGCAGCT
>JBJMIQ010000034.1:0-7730 GCA_045806805.1 Nocardioides sp.
CGGGCCTCCATGATGCCTGCGGTCATGAGCTTCCTTCGGGCAGTCGGCACAGTGCCGCGGCCCGAGGAGTCGGGTTCGGGCATCCATTCGTTTCGGGTGAGCACCCAGGCATAGTGCACGGTGCGGCCCCGGAGCAACGGCAAACCCGCCAACGATGATCCCTGCGACAGCCTGAAGTGTCCCGACTCGCGACGCCGGGTGCGCCGACCCCCTGGCGAGTCATGGCGACGCAACCGTGGCGGCGCGCTCCAGCTGGAACACGGGATGGCGAAGCGGCCAGAGCAGCACCTCGCGTGTGCCTGCGGCGGCGTAGTCCGTCACGGCCTGGGCGCAGTGCTCGGACTGGCCTGGAGCTTCCAGCTCGCCACCCTGGACTGGGTCCACTGGTTCAACAACGAGCGTCCCCACGAATCCATCGACGACCTGACACCGGTTCGAGCAGAACAAGTTCACCACGCTGCACGAAACCGTCTCGTCCCGACCGGGTAGAGACACAGTCCGGGGCCTCCAGAAACTCCGGGGGCGGTTCAAACCGCCATCCTGAGGGTTCGCCCTATGCCGATGTCCCGAGACACCACATTCGCGCCCCCGACAGGATTCGAACCTGTGACCGGCGGATTAGAAGGCCGCTGCTCTGTCCAGCTGAGCTACGGGGGCAAGGGACGGGACCAGAAAGCCTGCCCCGGACGTAGTATGCCGCAGGCCGTACTGAGGCCCGTCTCGCGTGAGTGCGAAGGAGATCTGGGACATGGACGCAGTTCCCCTCGGCATCGATTTCGGCGGTTCGGGCATCAAGGGCGCACCGGTGGACCTGGCAACCGGCGAATTCATCGGGGAGCGGGTCAGGATCAAGACCCCGCAGCCGTCGACGCCGGAAGCGGTCGCGGAGGTTCTGGTCGAGCTGCTCGGCGAGTTTCCTGACAGCACCGGCCCGGTGGGCGTCACGGTCCCGGCGGTCGTCCGGTACGGCGTGGCCAGCTCGGCAGCCAACATCGACCGCTCCTGGATCGGGACCGATGCAGACGCTGTTTTCACTGACGCGACCGGACGCGACGTACACATCGTCAACGACGCCGACGCGGCGGGCCTCGCCGAGGTGCGCTACGGCGCGGCCTCGGGTCGCCGCGGCCTGGTCATCCTCACCACCCTCGGCACCGGCATCGGGTCGGCATTCGTCTACAACGGAGTGCTGGTGCCCAACTCCGAGCTCGGCCATCTGGAGATCAACGGCAAGGACGCCGAGAAGTCCGCGGCCAACTCGGTCAGGGAGAAGCATGACCTGTCCTGGTCGAAGTGGGCCGACCGGCTGACCACCTACTACCGCACGCTGGAGAAGCTGTTCTCGCCCGACCTCATCGTCCTGGGCGGCGGGGTCAGCAAGCACGCCGACAAGTTCGCGGACCTGATCGACATCGAGACCGAGATCGTGCCGGCGAAGCTCCAGAACCGGGCGGGGATCGTGGGGGCGGCGCTCTGGGCGGCCGAGGCGGGCGACGAAGGGGAGCCTGGCTGAGGTGTCAGCCGGGCGAGTCTGTGGTCGCGACGACGAGGAAGTCGTGGTCGGTGTACGTCGCCTCGGTGACCGAGACGGACGGCGCATCCACCGACGTGGTGCCGTAGACGTGCTGGAGCCCGGGCGACTGGCTGGCGGCGATGTCCCGCGCGGTCCACATGCCGGCCGGGGCACAGGAGTCCTCGCGGTTCAGGTCCCCGCCGAAGAAGGTGGTGCCGAGGTCCGCGTGCCGCGCGAGGACCTGACCCAGCTGACGGCACTGGACGTCGTTGTCGAGGCGCTCGCCTGACGAGAACCGCGTGCTCAGGTGCGCGGTGCACACGCTGACGTCGGCGGCGGTGGTGGCGCACAGCCAGCGACGCTCCTCCGGGTCCGACCGCACCGTGAACGCCCCTTGCCGGGAGGTCCGGACGTCGCCTTTCGTGAGTACGGCTATCCCGAACAGGCCCCGTCCCCCGGGGTCGATGCACGGCAACGGCGCCCCTCCGTAGTCAACGGTGGCGAAGCTCAGCTCGTAGCCGGTCCGCCGGGCGAGGTCGGCGGCGTCCCGGCGGCAGACCTCGTTGACCGTCACCGCATCCGGGGCATGGTCCTCGATCGCACCTGTCGCCTCGTCGAGGACGGCTGCGTGGATGTCAGGTGAATAGCAACCGGCGCGCCCCGAGAGGCACAGATTCATCTGCAGCAGGGAGAACGATCCGGACGAGGACGAGGACGAGGGGGACCAGGAGACCGCGAACAACGTCGCACCGATCACCGCGGAACCCGCGACGAGGAGCAGACCCTTCCCGAGCGGTGTCAGCGGCGGTCTCACACCTGGGTCACCTGCCGATCAGGTTCCCCATCCAGTCCTCGACGTCACCCGACGTACGGGGGAGGGCGACGGAGAGATTGTCGAAGCCGTCGGCGGTGACGAGTACGTCGTCCTCGATGCGGATCCCGATGCCCCGCAGCTCCTCGGGGACGAGCAGATCGTCCTCCTGGAAGTAGAGGCCCGGCTCGACGGTCAGCACCATGCCCTCCGCCAGCTGGCCCTCGATGTAGGCCTCGTCGGAGGCGCGGCCGCAGTCGTGGACATCCATGCCGAGCATGTGGCTGGTGCCGTGGAGGGTCCACCGGGCGTAGACCTTGCTGTCGTTGGAGAGCGCCTCGTCGACCGACACCGGGAGCAGGCCCCGGTCGGCCAGTCCGTGGGCCAGCACCTCCATGGCGGCGCGGTGTGGCGCCCGGAAGTCGACACCCGGCCGGACCGCCTGGATCCCGGCCTCCTGGGCGGCGTAGACGAGGTCGTAGAGCTCGCGCTGCACGTCGGTGAAGCGACCGTCGACCGGCAGCGTCCGGGTCACGTCGGCGGTGTAGAGGTTGCGCCCCTCGACGCCCATGTCGAGCAGCACCAGCTCACCGGGCGTGATCGGCCCGGAGTTGTCGATCCAGTGCAGCGTGGTGGCGTGCTTGCCGCCCCCGACGATCGAGTCGTAGCCGATGTCGTTGCCCATGGCCCGGGCGCGGCGGAAGAACGTGCCTTCGATCCAGCGCTCGCCGTGCTCGAGGACGCGCGGCCACTCGCGCACTGAGTCCTCGAAGCCGAGGGTGGTGATGTCGCACGCCTCCTGCAGCTGACCGACCTCCCATTCGTCCTTGATCAGGCGCATCTCGGAGATCACCCGGGCGAAGTCCTCGTCTCGGGACTCGTCGGCGGCCACCAGGCCGTCGACGACCGAGGAGACGCCGCGGTGCACGCGGGTCTTGCCCGTGCCCTCGAGTGCGGAGGGCAGCTCGTCGATGTGTCGGACCGTCAGGCCGAGCGAGGACGACATCTCGTTGATCGACGGGCGGCGGCCGGCCCACAGCTCGCCGTACTGCCGGTCGCGGAAGAACTCGTCGGTCTCGCGCGAGGACCGCGGACGGGCGTAGAGCACCGACGAGTCACCGTCGATGACGAGCACCGCGTCGCTGGTCTGGTTGCCGCTGAAGTAGGTGTGGGCCGTGTCGGGCCGGAACCGATAGTCGGTGTCGTTGGCGCGCACCTTGTAGGTGCCGGCCGGGAGCACCAGCCGCTCGCCCGGGAAGGCCTCGGCCAGCCGCGCACGGCGGACGGCGGCGTAGTCGGTGACCGCGTGCGGCGGCAGGTCGAGCTCGCGGTCGCCCCAACCGGTGCGCATGAAGGCCTGCCAAGCCTCTGGGACCTTCGGGTCGTGTGACTCGGTCCTGGGCTGCGCGGTCTCGGGTGTGGTCTCTTCAGTCACCCGATCACTGTACGCCGCGGGATCGGTCCGCCGCTCACCTGCGGCTACGCTTCCGCCATGCTCCGAACGCGCCGCAACAGCATCACCTTCACCGTCGTGGTGACGGTGCTGGTGTGCCTGGGCGCGCTCCCGATCCTGGTGCTCGTGGCGATCTCCGGAGCGCCGTCGTCGATGGCCCTGGCCACCGTGCTGGCCGCGCTGCCGGTAGGCCCGCTGGTGGCTGCCTACCTCTGGCTGGACCGTTACGAGCCCGAGCCGCGGCACCTGCTCGCCTTCGGCCTGCTCTGGGGCGGGTTCGTCGCGACCGCCGCGGCGCTCCTGCTCCAGGGGATCGGCGGGTTCTTCGTCGGCTTCACCGAGACGCAGAGCCTGGCCATCGTCTCCCCGCTGACCGAGGAGTTCAGCAAGGGTCTGTTCCTGATCCTGCTGCTGTGGTGGCGACGGGCCGAGCTCGACGGGATCCTCGACGGGCTCGTCTACGCCGGGATGGTCGGCATCGGGTTCGCCTTCGTCGAGAACATCCTCTACCTCGCCGCCGCCTACAACGGCACCGACGGGATGGGCCCCGGAGGCACCGGGGCAGTGACCGGCGTCTTCGTCGTACGTTGCCTGTTCAGCCCGTTCGCCCATCCTTTGTTCACCTCGTTCACCGGCATCGGTGTGGGCATCGCCGTCGGCTCGAGGAACCGCGCCGTGCGCGTGCTGGCCCCGCTGCTCGGCTTCGGCCTCGCGGTGCTCGCCCATGCCGCGTGGAACAGCTCGTCGCTCTTCGGCCTCGAGGGTTTCGTCGGTGTCTACTTCGTGCTGATGGTGCCGGCGTTCATCGTGATGCTGTGCCTGGCCATCTGGTGGCGAAAGTCGGAGCGGCGCATGCTCAACGCCGCGCTGCACGACGCCGCCCGGCGCGGACTGATCCCCGCCACCGACATCGACTGGGTGGTCCACCTCAGAGCTCGGCGGGACGCCCGCGCCTTCGCCCGGATGAACGGCGGGAAGCCGGCAGAGCGGGCGATGGAGGACTACCAGCAGGCGCTGATCGAGCTCGGCTTCCTGCACTCGCGCTACCTGCGCGGCACGGCCCCCGCTGACTTCGTCGCTCGCGGACAGTCCTACGTGCAGCGGATCAACGCGGTGCGTCCCTATGTTGCGTTCCCGGGACAGGTGGTGCCGCACCGATGACCCAAGACTCGTCGAACGAGGTGGGACGGGACGAGGGTACGGCGATGCTGACCGCCCTCGTCCGCCTACGTCAGGCGCTCCAGGAAGCGTCCCTCCCGCTGGACCTCCCGGGCGCGGACAGCGCGCGCACTGCCCGGCGGGAGATGGTCGACCAGCTCGAGGACTACCTGATCCCCCGAGCGATCGCGATCGACGCTCCGCTCCTCGCCGTGGTGGGCGGGTCGACCGGCGCCGGTAAGTCGACGCTGGTCAACTCCCTCGTGGGCCGCCCGGTCACCCAGACCGGAGTGCTGCGGCCGACCACCCGGTCCCCGGTGCTGGTGCACCATCCCGACGATGCCGAATGGTTCGCCGAGGACGCGCTCCTGCCCGACCTCGAGCGGGTGCAGCGCGCCACCACTGATCCGGCGGCGTTGCAGCTGGTCGCGTCCGAGACGGTCCCCGCCGGCCTCGCCATCCTCGACGCCCCCGACATCGACTCGGTCGAGGAGCGCAACCGGACTCTCGCCTCACAGCTGTTGGCGGCGGCCGATCTCTGGTTGTTCGTGACCTCGGCCGCCAGGTACGCCGACCAGGTGCCGTGGGAGTTTCTGCGTCAGGCCGCCGAACGCAGTGCCGCCGTTGCCATCGTCCTGGACCGCACTCCGCGCGAGGCCGCCGAGACCGTGCCCACCCACCTGGCGCGCATGCTGGCCAGCCGCGGCCTCAAGGACTCCCCGCTCTTCGTGGTCCGCGAGGGCCAGGTCGACGACGACGGTCTGCTGCCCGCGGAGGCGGTCGCCGAGGTGAGGGGCTGGCTGCAGTCGCTGGCTGCCGACGCCGAGGCCCGGGCGATGGTGGTCAAGCAGACCATGGACGGGGCGATTCGCACCCTCGCCCGTCGTACCCACGGCGTGGCGGATGCCGCCACCGAGCAGGTTGGTGTCCACCGGCGGCTGCGCGAGGACGTCGACAAGGCCTATGACGAGGCGATCCGGCAGGTGGACGAGGCCTCGGCCGACGGCACGCTGCTGCGTGGTGAGGTGCTGGCCCGCTGGCAGGAGTTCGTCGGCACCGGCGAGCTCCTGAAGTCGCTCGAGAGTCGGGTGGGGTGGATCCGGGACCGGATCGTCAACGCCGTCCGGGGTAAGCCCCAGCAGGCCGAACGGGTGACCGTGGCCGTCGAGTCCGGACTCGAGACCTTGATCCTGGAGCACGCCGAGGCGGCGGCGGAGCGTTCCGAGGCGTCATGGCAGTCGCTGAGCGCCGGCCAGGCGCTGCTTGCCGACGCGGGCGAGGACCTGGGCCGGGCGTCGCGCGACTTCCGCCGCCGGGCGGAGCGGGCGGTGCGCGACTGGCAGAACGACGTCCTGGAGATGGTCCGCACCGAGGGTGCGGAGAAACGCGGCACCGCACGCTTCCTGGCCTACGGGGTCAACGGCCTCTCGGTGGCTCTCATGGTCGTGGTGTTCGCCCACACCGCCGGGGTCACCGGGGCCGAGGCCGGGATCGCGGGCGGCTCGGCGGTGATCGGCCAGAAGCTGCTCGAAGCGGTGTTCGGCGACCAGGCGGTCCGCACTCTCGCCGAGCGGGCGCGCCGGGACCTCGAGGCCAGGGTCCGGGAGCTGCTCGAGGTCGAGCGCCGGCGGTTCACCGACCTGCTGGGCACCGTCGAGGTCGGTCCCGACGTACCGGACCGGCTGCGGGATGCCGCACGCCGAATCGACGACCTGCGCTACGCCGCCGCCCAGGAAAGCAAGTGACAGCGCTGCTCGACGGGGCCAGGAAGCTGGTGACCCGCGGCTCCGGCATCGGCTCACGGCTCGAGGGCCTGGACGCCGCGGCCAGCGCCGCGGCGGGCCGGCTCGACGACGACCTGGTCGAGCACGCCCGCGGCGTCGTCGACCGTGCGTCGAACCGGCTGCGGCTCTCCGCCGAGCACACGGTGGTCGCCATCGCCGGTGCCACCGGGTCGGGGAAGTCCTCCACCTTCAACGCCCTCACCGGACTCGACCTGGCCGCTGTCGGTGTGCGCCGGCCGACCACTTCCCACACCACGGCCTGCGTGTGGGGCGAGGAAGGGGCACCCGAGCTGCTCGAGTGGCTCGGGATCCCGGCCCGCCACCAGATCACCCGAGGCTCGATGCTCGACACCCGCGAGGACACCGCGATGCAGGGCGTCGTGCTCCTCGACCTGCCCGACCATGACTCGACCGAGGTCTCCCACCACCTCGAGGTCGACCGGCTGGTGAAGCTGGCCGATCTGCTGGTGTGGGTGCTGGATCCGCAGAAGTACGCCGACGCCGCGATCCACGGTCGCTACCTCAAGCGGTTGGCCACCCATGCCGACGTGATGCTGGTGGTGCTCAACCACATCGACACGGTGCCGGAGTCCGGGCGAGAGTCGATGATCGCCGACGTACGACGGCTGCTCCAGGCCGACGGCCTCGGCGAGGTCCCGGTGTTCGCCACCAGCGCGCGAACCAAGCTCGGAATCCCGGAGCTGCGCGCCGAGATCTCCGACCGGGTCGCCGCCAAGAAGTCGGCCCGCGCCCGGCTGGAGGCCGACGTCAAGGAGGCGGCGCGGCAGCTGTCCGAGGCCTCGGGGTCGGGGAGGGTCATGACGCTGGCCAAGCGCCGGGTGGTGGCGCTGGAGGACGCCTTCGCCGAAGCGGCGGGCGTGCCCACGGTCGTTGCTGCGGTCGAGCGCACGACCCGGATGCGCGCCACCCGGGCCACCGGCTGGCCGGTGGTCTCGTGGTTGTCGCGGTTCAAGCCCGACCCGCTGAAGCGGCTCCATCTCGACCTCGGCC
>JBJMIQ010000035.1:0-3354 GCA_045806805.1 Nocardioides sp.
TGTCGGACGAGGAGCGGGAGGCCGCGATCGTCCGCGGTGGGCAGATCTTTCTCACCAACTGCACCGCCTGCCACAACTTCGCCGGTTCGGGCGGCGCCATGCCCGAGGGTGGCTACGCGCCGGAGATCCGCGGCGTCGAGCCCCACTACGTCTACGAGGCGATGCTGACCGGACCGCAGAACATGCCGGTCTTCTCCAACGGCAATCTGAACCCCGAGGCCAAGCGCGACGTGATCGCCTACCTGCAGTCGCTCGAGGACACCCCCGAGTACGGCGGCTTCGGCATGGGCGCCGTGGGTCCGGTCAGTGAGGGCCTGTTCGCCTGGGTCCTCGGCATCGGCGCGTGCGTCGCGGCGGCCATCTGGATCGCCGCCCACACCACCCGCTCGACGAAGGACAAGGTGGCGGAGTGATCACCCCATTCGAATGCTCGCTTCGCTCCGCCAGACCACCCCACGACGTCCCTCGCTGCGCTCGCGACGCCGCAGGGACCCCGGCGAACGGGGACCCCGAATGAACGACAATCTCCCTGCCGGACGGTCGACCACCGAGGTCGAGGCCGACCCGATCGCCAACCCCGGCCTCCCGGCCCACACCTGGCGGCCCACCGACGTCGACCCCCATGCCGAGAAGCGTGCCGAGCGGCAGGTGGCCCTGCTGTTCGGGCTGTCGGCCCTCTGCACACTCGGGTTCCTGGTCTCCTACTTCGCCCTCAGCATCGGTGAGGGGGGTGACACGTTCCTGAACCTCGGCGCGTCCACGATTGCGCTCGGCCTCTTCATGAGCGGCGCCTTCCTGTTCATGGGCGTCGGCATCATCCAGTGGGCCCGCAAGCTGATGTCCGACCAGGAGATCACCGAGGATCGCCACCCTGCAGCCTCGCCGCAGGAGGACCGGGACGCGACCCTGGCCGCGCTCTCCGCAGGACTCGACGAGTCGGGCATCGGCCGCCGGCGCCTCGTCCGCAACTCGCTGCTCGGCGCGGTGGCCCTGATCGCACTCCCGCCCATCGTCCTCCTGCGGGACCTCGGGCCGCTCCCGGGTGATGCCCTGACCCGCACCATCTGGACCCGCGGGATGCGGATCGCCCGCGACGTGCTCGGCACCCCGATCCGTCCCAGCGACATGGAGATCGGCGACCTGATCAACGCCGAGCCAGAGGCCATCTTCGAGGTCGATGACAACGGCGAGCACGTCATCGAGGGCGCAGAGCTGCAGGTCACGAAGTCGAAGTCCGCCGTGGTCGTGGTCCGCATGGAGCCGGACGAGATCATCCCCGGTCCCGGACGGGAGAACTGGTCGGTCGCCGGCATCGTGGCCTACTCCAAGATCTGCACCCACGTGGGCTGCCCGATCTCCCTCTACGAGCGCACCACCCACCACCTGCTCTGCCCGTGCCACCAGTCGACGTTCGATCTCGCCGACGCCGGCAAGGTCATCTTCGGTCCGGCTGCCCGGGCACTCCCCCAGCTGCCCATCACGGTCGACGACGAGGGGTATCTTGTGGCCAGGAGCGATTTCACCGAACCGGTGGGCCCTAGCTTCTGGGAGCGTGACTCAGAATGAACATCGACACCGGCCGTTTCGCGCGGAGCAACCGCACGGAGGCGGCCACCGCCAAGAAGCCGTCGCGGCTTGGTGGGGTCGCCAACTGGGCGGACGAGCGCCTGGGCCTGGGCACCGCGATGAAGAAGAACCTGCGCAAGGTCTTCCCCGACCACTGGTCGTTCATGCTCGGCGAGATCGCGCTGTGGAGCTTCGTCGTACTGCTCCTGACCGGGGTGTTCCTGAGCCTGTGGTTCCAGCCGAGCATGGGCGAGGTGACTTACGAGGGGTCCTACGACCCGCTCCGCGGCATCCAGATGTCGCAGGCCTACGCGTCGACCCTCCACATCTCCTTCGAGGTCCGTGGCGGCCTGCTGATGCGGCAGATGCACCACTGGTCGGCGATGCTCTTCATCGCGGCGATGTTCGTGCACCTGATGCGGGTCTTCCTCACCGGCGCGTTCCGCAAGCCGCGCGAGCTCAACTGGGTGATCGGTGGCGTGCTGCTGCTGCTCGGCATCCTCGAGGGCTTCGCCGGCTACTCCCTGCCCGATGACCTGCTCTCCGGCACCGGCCTGCGGATCGCAGACGGCATCGTCAAGGCCACCCCGGTCCTGGGCAGCTACATGTCGTTCTTCATGTTCGGGGGCGAGTTCCCCGGCGAGGTGATCATCCCGCGGCTCTACATCGCCCACGTGCTGCTGATCCCCGGGCTGATCCTCGCGCTGATCACTGCCCACATGCTGCTGCTCGTCTACCACAAGCACACGCAGTGGCCCGGTCCCGGCCGGACCGAGAAGAACGTGGTCGGCTTCCCGATGCTGCCGGTCTACGCGGCCAAGGCCGGCGGGTTCTTCTTCATCGTCTTCGGCATCACCGCCCTGATGGGTGGCCTGCTGGCGATCAACCCGGTCTGGAAGTACGGCCCCTATGACCCGTCCAAGGTCACTGCCGGCTCCCAGCCCGACTGGTACATGGGAATCGCCGAGGGACTGATGCGCATCACGCCGGGCTGGGAGACGCACATCTTCGGGACCACATGGTCCTGGAACGTGATGGTGCCTGCCCAGATCATGCCGATCGCACTGCTGATGTTGGTCCTGGCATGGCCGTTCCTGGAGCAGTGGGTCACCGGCGACAAGCGGGAGCACCACCTGCTCCAGCGGCCACGCAACGCCCCGACACGTACGGCATTCTTCGCCGCCATGATCACGGCCTACGGCCTGCTGTGGGCGGCCGGCGGCAATGACCTTCTCGCTGTGCACTTCGGCCTGAACCTCAACTACATCACCTACTTCATGCGCGTGGCGATCTTCGTCATACCCGTCATCGTGTTCTTTGTGGCGCGCAAGTGGTGCATCTCGCTGCAGCGGTCCGACCAGGAGAAGCTGCTGCACGGCTACGAGACCGGCATCATCATGCGGTCTCCGGAGGGCGGCTACAGCGAGCGGCACCTGCCGATCAACGACGCCCGCGCCTACACCCTCACCGCCCGCGACCGCGACCGGATCTACACTCCGCCGTCGACCGCCGACGGCAACGGGGTCCCCGCGCCGGGCTCGCGGATGTCGAGGCTGCGGGCGAAGCTGTCGGAGAAGATGTACGCCCACAACGTGCAGAAGCCGACGCGTGAGGAGCTCGAAGAGGGCCACCACCACGCCGACCACGAGCACGAGCTCCAGTCCGGCCTCGACCACCCCGCCGACGGCCACCAGTTCGACGGTCACCACGCGGTCGAGGGCGAGGAGCTCCGCTCCCACTGACCCGCCCGAAACTGACAGCACAAGTCGCTGACCCGCCCGAAACTTT
>JBJMIQ010000036.1:0-6147 GCA_045806805.1 Nocardioides sp.
ACCCGCCGCTGCGCGACTTCGTCACCAGTGGTCCGCTGGTGGCGATGGTGCTCGAGGGCGACGAGGCGATCGCGGTGGTGCGCGCGATCGCCGGTGCCACTGTCGGCCGCACGGCGGCTCCGGGGACCATCCGCGGAGACCTGTCACTCTCCAACCGAGAGAACCTCGTCCACGGTTCCGACTCCGCCGACTCGGCCGAGCGCGAGCTCGCGCTGTGGTTCCCCGACCTCTGACCCGGTGTGTGGCCCGAGTCCCGATCGGAGGCTGCGGATGCCTGAGCCGCACACGCTCGAGGAGTTCCTGACCGGCGGCCACGTGGGTGCAGCCGTTTTCGAGCTGCGACCCGACTACCGCGCCCTGCTGCTCGCCGTCGACGGGCTCGTCCCCGGCCCGAGTGACCAGGCCAGCGACGCGCTGCTCCAGGCGGCCGAGACGACGGCCGGCGAGGCCATCGGCGGCCAGGCCGTGGAGGAGCTCCCGCGGGTGGCGACGTGGCGGGAGGCCTACCGTGCGTTCGGGGCCAAGCCGCAACGCACGCGCAACAGCCTGGAGGCGCTCCTGCGTCGTGCCGCGTCCGGCCTGCCTCGCGTCAACCGACTCACGGACATCTACAACGCGGTCTCGGTGCAGCACCAGGTCCCCGTCGGTGGTGAGGACCTGACCCGCTACGCAGGGCCACCTCGCCTGCTCCGCGCCACCGGCAGCGAACCCTTCGACACCGTCGCCGACGGCGCCGTGGTGATCGAGCATCCCGACCCCGGCGAGGTGGTGTGGTGCGACGACGCCGGCGTGACCTGCCGTCGCTGGAACTGGCGCCAGGCACGCCGTACCCAGCTCAGTGACCACACCACCACGGCCCTGTTCATCTTCGACGCCCTCGACCCGATGACCGACGAACAGCTCAACGCCGCCGCCGACGAGCTCATCTCCCACCTGGCGCGGCTGGGACCCGACCTCCGCGTCGCGCGGCGTCTGGTCGCCGACGCAGGAGCGTGATGACGCGAGCATGGCCGACGCCAGCCATGCCCTGTCAACAGTCGCCATCGCCGCAGGGCTCGACCCCGGGACGAGGATCAGCGCCACGAGGCGATGCGGCTGGCGTCCACAGCCACCGGACGCCGGGTTTACGGACGCGACCGACGGGGGCAGCCTCGCCGCATGCACCTCGAACCGGCTGATGCGCCCCTCGATGCGTTCTTCGCGCCGGTGCGCCGACGGCACCCGGACGTCGACATCGTCGTCCTGCCAACCGGGGAGCCGACCCCGTCGGCGGAGCCGCTCGACGAGGTCCAGGTGGCCGCGACCCTTGATCAGGTGGCGACCATGGCCGCCTTCGCCTGGGACGCCATGGGTGCGGTGGTCGCTGCGGCGCCGACGGCAAGGTGGCGCTACGGCACCGACGACGGCACCGTCGTCGCCTCCGCCCGTTCCAGCACCACGAGCCCTGACGGGTTCGCGGCGCTGGTGGCGCTTCGTGGGGCGCTCGAGGCCGAAGGCTGGCGGGCCCGGCGACTGCCGGGCACGGTCGAGCGGCTGTGGGGGACCCGAGGCGAGGCCCGGATCCAGGCGTCGTACGCCGAGGACACCGGGGCGCTCCTGCTCGAGGTGAGCTCGAGGGCGATGTACGTCGGCCCGATCCAGGCCCGCGAGCTGGTGAGGCGCTGATGGAGGTCGTGCCGCTCTCCGTGGGCCGGGTCTCCCGGTCGTGGGACGAGCAGGCCGTCGACCTTTCCGCCGGCGCTGGTCAGCTCGGAGCCGCGCCCACCGGCGGATTCACGACCGCGGTGGCGGGGGCTGCCGCGCGGTTCACCAGCGCCTGGGAGCGGCACACCGCCGGTCTCGCCGGCGAGGCCGAGTCACGCGCGGACGGGCTGCGGGCAGTCATCGCCGACTACCTCTCGACGGACGAGGCAGCCGGAACCGAGCTGCTCGTGCTGGCCAGCTACCTGCGGGAGCAGCGATGAACACCCCGTTGGAATGCTCACGCAGTTTTGGGTTGAGGAGGGCGCGCAGCGCCCGTCTCGAAACCTCCGCTTCCAACGGGGACCCCGAATGAACACCCCATTGGAATGCTCACTTCGTTCCGCTTCCAACGGGGACCCCGAATGAGCACGATCTGGCTGCCGCCGACCCCGCGGCAGGTGCCGCCGCTGCAGGTCGACGCCGGCGAGATCCGTGTCTTCGCCGATGACTTGCTCGCCGCGGCTGCCCAGGTCGACGCCCTCGGCACGTTCGTCGCCGGCGAAGCCCGGCTCGGTGACTGGAACGCCGTGGCCGCGACGTCCTACCGGGAATCGATCAGCCCCCTGGGCCGCCGCGCGGACGCCATGTCGCTGGCCCTGCGCTCGGTGTCGCGGCAGGCCGATGCCCACGCCGACGCGATGGCTGCCCTCGTCGAGCGACGGACCACCCTGCTCGGCGAGCGCAGTCACCTCCTCGACGCCATCCAGTCCCTCTCCGCTCGGGCCCATGCCGCGACCGAGGCGGAGGTCTCGGCTGTCCAGGCCGACTGTGACGACTGTCGGCGTCGGGTCGCGGGCTTCGAGCACGAACTCGCCGCCTGGTCGGCCGACCTTGCCGCGGAGGAGATCGCGATGCGGGAGGCGTTCGACCGCGTGCTGCGGCTGGAACAGGTCGAGCGTCGGTACGGCGATATTGCCGACCCCGCCGACGCCGCGCTCGACACCATGCCCGGCCCGGAATCTGGGCCTGGAGCTGTCAACGCGTGGTGGGACGCCCTCACCCATGAGCAGCAGCAGGCCGTGATCGCCGCGGCGCCGGGTGCCATCGCCAACCGCGACGGCATCCCGCCCTGGGCCCGTGACCTGGCCAACCAGGTGGCGCTCGACCGCGACCTCGCCGACTGGCAGTACCTCGAGCAACGCGGCCTGCTCACCCAGGACGAGGAGGAGATGCTCGAGAACGCCCGCGCGGCTCGCGACGCCATCGGCGCCATCGAGTCCGGCATCGACCCGGTGACCCGGGAGCCGATGGCGAGCCAGCTCTACCTCTACGACCCGTCCGCCTTCGACGGCGACGGCGCGGTGGCGGTGGCCGCGGGCAACCTCGACACGGCCGACAACGTCTCGGTCGTCGTGCCTGGGTTCGGCACCGACGGCGAGAGTGCGCCCTACCAGGCCGAACGGGCCCTGAGGCTCTACGAGTCGAGCCGCTTCCTCGCGCCCGCCGAGACCAACGCGTCGATGTTCTGGATCGGCTACGACGCCCCGGACAATCTGCCGTGGGACGAGGGCTGGGACGCCGCCGGTGTCGTGACCGAGGACATGGCGGCCCGCGGTGGCGAGCACCTGGCCGACACTCTCGACGGGCTGCGGGCCTCCCGTGACGGCGACCGCGCCCACCTGACCGCGATCGGGCACAGCTACGGCTCGACCACAACCGGGCACGCCGCCCACGACCACGGGATCCCGGTCGACGACCTGGTGTTCGTCGGCAGCCCCGGGGTCGGCGGCGACACCGACAACGCGCACGCCACCGGAGTCGACACCGACCACGTGTGGGCCGCGGCCAACAGCCGCGACCCGATCGCCAATCTGGGTAACCACGGGTGGATCCACGGCGAGACCGTGTTCGGCGCCGGGCTCGGCGACGACCCGGCCGAGGACGACTTCGGCGCCCAGCGGTTCCGGGCTGAGTCGACCACGCGGGCCGATGACGACATCGGGCTCGAGGCCTTCGACGACCACTCGAAGTACTTCGACCACGACACCGAGTCGCTCTACAACGTCAGTCAGATCGTCAACGGCAACTACGCTGCGGTCGAGCACGCAGACCACGTCTACGACCCGTTCTACGCCGGTGTGCAGGACCCCGAGTTCGACCGGGACCCGACCGTCCCCGACACCGACGGGAGATGACCGTGACCCGCACCCTGCTGACGCTCGTACTGCTGGCGGCGCTCGGTGCGTGCGGCCGGGAAGGGAAGGACGACGTGGACGCCAACGACGCGAGCCGCACTCTCGAACGCCAGCGGGCCGAGGTCCGGCTCGTCGCCCGCGACCTGGTGATCGCCGCCGAGAAGCACCTGCCGGGCACGACCCACAACAGCAGCAGCGGCTTCCGCGGGTGCGAGTCGTCTTTCTCCGAGCAGTTCCGCACCTTCCAGTACCTCGCCCAGGCGCGGATCGACACCGAGCCCGGCTCGGCGACGTCGTACCTCGAGAAGCTGCGGCCGGTGCTCGAGGAGGCCGGGTTCACCGTGGAGGATCTCCGCAAGCAGCCCAACGGGTTCACCACGCTATCCGCCGGCACGGGCGATCTTTCGGCGTCGTTCGTCCACACCGGCGGACCGTTCGTCGGTCTCGACGTGTCCGGTCGGTGCGTCGAGGTGCCGGAGGACCAACGCGAGGACTGGCTCCGCAAGGAGGAGCCCGACCCCGAGATCCGCTAGATCCTCTAGCCCAGCCCCCTTCGCGTGTCCTGCCGGGGATCCGGCGTCTCCGCTCTTAGGCTCGATTCGGGTACGACGCCGGAGGGGGCGACGTACCGCCTTCCCCCAGTCCCTTCACCGGTCAAACTCCACCGGGCGAGCACCAGCGAGGCATCGGGCATGGCGAACAGTTTCATCGGCCGGGACATGGCTGTGGACCTCGGCACGGCCAACACCTTGGTCTACGTCCGGGGCAAGGGCGTGCTCCTCGACGAGCCCAGCGTCGTCGCGCTGAACGCGAGCACAGGTGAGATCCTCGCGGTGGGACACGAGGCCAAGCGGATGATCGGCCGCACCCCCGACAACATCGCCGCCATCCGGCCGCTCCAGGACGGCGTGATCGCCGACTTCGAGGCGACCGAGCAGATGCTGCGGTTCTTCATCCAGCAGGTCCACCGCCGGCGTTACTTCGCCAAGCCGCGGATGGTCGTCTGCGTGCCCAGTGGCATCACCGCCGTGGAGCAGCGCGCGGTCAAGGAGGCGGGTTACCAGGCGGGGGCCCGACGCGTCTACATCGTTGAGGAGCCGATGGCAGCCGCGATCGGCGCCGGCCTTCCCGTCCACCAGGCCACCGGCAACATGGTGGTCGACGTGGGCGGCGGCACCACCGAGGTCGCGGTGATCTCCCTCGGTGGCATCGTCACCAGCCTGTCCATCCGGACGGCCGGCGACGACCTCGACCAGGCGATCGTCGCCTGGATGAAGAAGGAGTACTCCCTGATGCTGGGGGACCGGACCGCCGAGGAGGTCAAGATGACACTCGGTTCGGCCTTCCCGCTGCCTGACGAGCCGGAGGCCGAGATCCGTGGCCGCGACATGGTGTCCGGGCTCCCGCGGACGGTCGTGGTGTCGTCCGCCGAGGTCAGACAGGCCCTCGAGGAACCACTCCACAGCATCGTGGACGCGGTTCGCGCGACACTCGACCAGACCCCGCCCGAGCTCGCCGGCGACATCATGGACCGCGGCATCGTGCTCACCGGAGGCGGCGCCCTGCTCCGTGGTCTCGACGAACGGATCCGACACGAGACCGGGATGCCGGTGCACGTCGCGGAGGACCCCCTGTCCAGCGTGGCGATGGGTGCGGGGAAGTGTGTCGAGGAGTTCGAAGGGCTGCAGCAGGTCCTGGTCTCTGAGCGCCGGCGGTACTGATGAGGCTCCGGCGTCCCGTCCGCGTTCCCCGGCTGCTGCGCGGCTACCGCCCACTGAGCCCCGGGCGCGACAGCTTCGACGACCGGGCGGACCGCTCCAGGCTCCGCTCGCGGATGATCGCGCTGGTCCTCGCGTGCCTGACCGTGATGACCCTCGACCACCATCCCGGGGACGGGTCACCGCTCGAGCCGGCCCGCACGGCCGTCGGCTCGGTGTTCGGTCCGGTCGAGTCGGGCACGTCCGCGGTCGTCCGGCCGGTCACCGCGATGGGCGACTGGTTCCGCAGCCGCAGGCAGATGCAGAACGACATCGCCGAGCTCCGGTCGCAGAACTCCCAGCTCGAGGCCCGCCAGGCGACCTCGGAGTACGAGCGCAACCAGCTCGCGGAGTTCCGCGGACTCACCTCGGCAGCCGGCACTCTCGGCCAGGCGCTGGTCCCCGCCCACGTCGTGGCGTACGGCGCGGCCCAGTCGTTCTCGCGCACCGTCACCATCGACGCGGGGTCCGACGCCGGAGTGCGGCCCGACCAGACGGTCCTCAACGACGAC
>JBJMIQ010000037.1:0-4411 GCA_045806805.1 Nocardioides sp.
ATCTCCGGCGCCGGTGGGCTTTCGGCCCCCCGACTCCCCCAGATCGACGGCATCGAGTCCTTCCAGGGCGAGACCTTCCACTCCGCGCGCTGGAACCACGACCTCGACCTGACCGGCAAGCGGGTCGCCGTGATCGGCACCGGCGCCTCGTCGATCCAGATCGTCCCGGAGCTGCAGAAGGTGGTCGACCACCTCGACGTCTACCAGCGGACCGCTCCCTACGTGATGCCGCGCGGGGACCGGCCCTACACCCGCCTCGAGCGCCAGCTGTTCAAGCGGTTCCCCGCCGTCCAGAAGCTCTATCGCCGGGCCATCTACTGGGGCCGCGAGACGTTCGTGCCGGGCTTCACGCTCGAGCCCAAGCTGGCCGCGCCGGCGAAGAAGATCGCCCTGAAGAACATCGAGAAGGGGATCTCCGATCCCGAGCTGCGGGAGAAGGTCACCCCGACCTTCGAGATCGGCTGCAAGCGGATCCTGATCTCCAACGACTACTACCCGGCCCTGGACTCCGACAACGTCGACCTGGTCACCGAACCGATCGCCAAGGTCACCGGCGACGCGATCGTCACAGCCGACGGCGTCGAGCGACCCATCGACGTACTCGTCGTCGCCACCGGCTTCCACACCACCGACCTGCCGATCGCCGAGCAGATCCGGGGCCGCGAGGGCCGCACGCTTGCCGACACCTGGCGCGAGTCGGGAATGGCCGGCTACAAGGGCACGACGGTGCACGGCTTCCCCAACCTGTTCTTCATCGTCGGCCCCAACACCGGCCTGGGCCACTCCAGCATGGTGTTCATCATCGAGTCGCAGGTCGCCTACATCCGCCAGGCGATCCGGGCGATGCGGCTCAACCAGTACGCCGCGATCGAGCCGACTGCGGCGGCCCAGCAACGCTGGAACGACGACATCCAGCGCCGGATGAAGCGCACCGTGTGGAACACCGGAGGCTGCTCCAGCTGGTACCTCGACGAGCACGGGCGCAACACTGTGTTGTGGCCGCGCACCACGTTCAAGTTCCGTGAGCTGACGTCGCGGTTCGATGTCGCGGCCTACGACGTGACAGCCCGCACCGACGAGAGGATCCCGGCGTGAAGACCCTCGCCGACAAGGTCGTCGTGATCACCGGCGCCGGCTCCGGCATCGGCCGGGCACTGGCCGTCGAGGCCGCCGGGCAGGGCGCACTGCTCGCGATCTCCGACATCAACGAGGCCGGGCTCGCCGAGACCGTCGACCTCGTGAAGAACGCCGGCGCCCGCGAGGTCCGAGCGGACCGGCTCGACGTCGCCGATCGCGCCGCCTTCGCGACGTACGCCACCGAGGTGGTGGAGCACTTCGGCCGGGTCAACGTGGTGGTCAACAACGCCGGTGTGACGATGACCGGCGAGTTCGAGGAGCTGACCTACGACCAGTGGGACTGGATCATGGGCATCAACTTCTGGGGCGTGGTCACCGGCACCAAGGAGTTCCTGCCGCACCTGATCGCCTCCGGGGACGGCCACGTCGTCAACATCTCCTCGCTGTTCGGGCTGATCAGCATGCCGGGCCAGTCGTCCTACAACGCCTCGAAGTACGCCGTCCGCGGCTTCACCGAGGCGCTGCGGGAGGAGATGCTCGTCGCCGGCCACCCGGTCGGCGTGACCTGCGTCCACCCGGGCGGCATCAAGACCGGCATCTCCCGGCACGGCCGCAAGACCGCCAGCCAGGATGCCGCCGCCATCGACGACCTCTTCGAGAACAAGCTCGCCCGGATGTCGCCCGAGAAGGCCGCGCAGATCATCCTGAAGGGCGTCACCTCCGACAAGGCAAGGGTCCTGGTCGGCTTCGACGCGCACGCCATCCACCAACTCGCCAAGCTGGCCGGGTCGCGCTACCAGGACTTCCTGGCCCGTGCCAGCAAGCGGATCGCCCCACCGAAGTTGTAGAACTGGGGGCGTGAGTCCCAGTCCCGGCGCCGACGTGCGCTGCGTGATGGGCAAGTGGGGCGGCCGCCCCCACTGGGAGTTCGACGCCGTCCTGCTCGGCAGCGACGAGCACGGCGACTGGCTGGGCATCCGGGCCGGGACGTTGATGGTCCGCCCCGGCGTCGAGTACGTCGCCCCGGTGGCGCAGGTGGGTCTCTGCCCCGCGCCCGGGCCGGACGAGGAGCGCGGGTGGCTGGCGACGTTCCACGCCCGTGGTGGGCAGGTGCAGGTCTACGTCGACATGACCACGCCCCCGGTCTGGGAGGACAGCACGCTGACCGCCGTCGACCTCGACCTGGACGTCGTGCGGGGCAACAGCGGCCGGGTGTGGGTCGACGACGAGGACGAGTTCGCCGACCACCGGGTCCGGTTCGGCTACCCCGACGAGGTGGCCAGGCTGGCGATGGACTCCTGCGACCGGGTCCGCACCGCGATGCTGGCCGGCGTCGCGCCGTACGACGGGGTCACTCATCTGCCCTGGCTGGAGAGACTCGCCGCACGCTGAGCGCTCCTGTGCTTCGCTTGGACCCGTGCACCTCGACTTCCACCCCTCGCCGCGGCCGACCCTCGGGGTCGAGTGGGAGTTCGCGCTGGTCGACAAGGGAAGCCGCGACCTGATCAACTCGGCCTCGGAGCTCTTCGACGCCGCCCTGCCGAAGCTCGCGGAGCCCGGCAAGCTGCACAAGGAGCTGCTGCGGAACACCGTCGAGGTGGTGACCGGGGTCTGCGACACGGTCGCCGAAGCGATGGCGGACCTGCGCGGGACCCTCGACATCGTGCTGCCCGCGGCGGACAGCATCGGGGTGGACCTGTTCGGGGCCGGCACGCACCCGTTCGCCGCGTGGTCGCGGCAACACGTGACCGAGGGCCACCGCTACGCCGAGCTGATCAACCGGACCCAGTGGTGGGGCCGGCAGATGCTGATCTGGGGCGTGCACGTGCATGTCGGGATGCCTGAGGTCGACCGGGTGATGCCGGTGCTGTCCTCGCTGCTCAACACCTTCCCGCACCTGCAGGCGCTGTCGGCGTCCTCACCGCTGTGGGCCGGCACCGACACCGGCTACGCCTCGACCCGGGCCCTGATGTTCCAGCAGCTCCCGACCGCGGGGCTGCCGTTCCAGTTCGAGACGTGGGCGGAGTACGAGTCGTTCGTCGACGACTCGATGACCACCGGGGTGATCGAGGACCTCGCCGACATCCGGTGGGACCTGAGGCCGGCGCCCAAGCTCGGCACCATCGAGAACCGGGTCTGCGATGGCGTGTCCAACCTGCGCGAGCTCGCGCCGCTGGTCGCGCTGATGCACTGCCTGGTGGTCGAGCTCGACGACCGGTGCGCGGCCGGGGAGAAGCTGCCGACGTTGCCTCCGTGGCACGTGCAGGAGAACAAGTGGCGCGCCGCGCGCTACGGGCTCGACGCCGAGATCATCCTGGACTCGGCCTGCCGGGAACGGCTGATGACCGAGGACCTGCACGAGCTGCTGGAGCGGCTGGAGCCGGTCGCCCAGAGGCTGGGCTGTCCCGACGAGCTGCGCGCGGTCGAGGACATCCCGCGGCACGGGGCGTCGTACCAGCGTCAGCGGGCGGTGGCCGACGAGAGCGGCGGCGACCTGGTGGCCGTGGTCGACTCGGTGGTGCAGGAGCTGCCGGACTCGATGCTCTAGTAGCCGCCCTCGGGCTCGGTCATCTCCAGCCGCACTCCGAGCAGCCGCACCGGGCGGTCGCGCTCCACCCGGTCGAGCAGTGAGACGGCGGCGTCGGCCAGGACGTCGACCTCCGACGTCGGCGCGGGCAGGGTCAGGCTGCGGCTGATGGTGAAGAACGGGCGGTAGCGGACCTTGATCCCGACCCGGGCCGCCGGCCGACCCTCCCGGGCGATGTCCTCGGCCACCCGGCCGGTCAGCGTGCGGACCTCAGCCTCGACGTCGGCCCAGTCCTCCAGGTCGCTCTGGTAGGTCTCCTCCCGGCCGTGCGCCCGCGGCACCCACGGGGTCGCGTCGACCGGGCTGGTGTCGACGCCCCGGCCGAGACGGTGGTACCACGGCCCCATCGTCGGTCCGATCGCCTCGGCCAGCATCCTGGCGTCGGAGGCGGCCAGCTGGGCGACGGTGTCGATGCCGAGCGCCGCCAGCTTCTTCGACGTCTTCCGGCCGATCCCCCACAACGCCTCGGTCGGACGGTCCCCCATCACCTCGAACCAGTTCGTTTGAGTCAGCTGCCAGATGCCCCGCGGCTTGCCGAAGTCGGTGGCGATCTTGGCCCGCAGCTTGTTGTCGCCGATGCCGACGGAGCAGTGCAGCTGGGTCGCGGCCAGCACCTCCGACTGGATCTGGGCCGCGAATTCTCGAGGATCGCCCGGCCACAGGGGCCCTCCCCCCACCCCCTCCACCGGTGCCGCCGCCAGGAACGCCTCGTCCCAGCCCAGCACCTCGACCACCACCGGTATCCCC
>JBJMIQ010000038.1:0-19823 GCA_045806805.1 Nocardioides sp.
CGAGACCACGAGCTGCCGGGTGGTCGAGCCTGACGAGACCACGAGCTGCCGGGTGGTCGAGCCTGTCGAGACCACGAGCTGCCGGGTGGTCGAGCCTGTCGAGACCACGAGCTGCCGGGTGGTCGAGCCTGTCGAGACCACTACGAGTCCCGCGACCGTGCTCTCGACAAACCGGGTAGATCGCCGAAGCGACCTTCGACCAGCGCCAGTCGCTTGGCCCTCGACCAGTTCTGAACCTGTTTCTCAAGGGCGAACGCCTCGGTCACTCGCTCGAACTCCGCCGTCCAGATCAAGGTCACGGGCAGCCGACATGCTGTGTACCGCGAGCCCGTGCCGGCCTGGTGCTGTGCGAGGCGGACCATGACGTCACCACGGGTGCTGCCGACGTACAGCGAGCCGTCGGAGCAACGAAGCATGTACGTGAAGGGCATGGGTTGACCCTGATTCAGCGCTGCGGCGGGGGCTACCTGTAATCGGGGTTCTGTGGACGAATGATGTCCTCGATCAGCCGGGGACTCGATTGGTCTCGACGGGCTCGACCACCCGGTTTGTGGTCTCGACGGGCTCCACCAGCCGATTCGTGGTCTCGACGGGCTCGACCACCCGGGAGCGACCACCCGCCTTAGGACGTGGGGGGCGCTACGGGGGGTTCGCCGCTGACCGGGTCCTCGAGGGGTTCGACGTCGCTCACGGTGTCGGTCGGGTCAGCGGGATTGTCCTGCCCCGAGGGGTCCGTCGAACCGCCGCCGGAGCCTCCAGGCTCGCCGTCCGTCTCCGCAGTCCGCGACTGACCGCCGTTGCCGAGGATGCCGCTGAGCTGCGCGGCGGTGAGCCGCCGGAACTTTCGCTGTTGGGATCGGGTGCGGTCAAGGACGGCCACCTCGAGATTCGCGGACGGGATCGTCCGAGTCTCCGTCGCCCCCTGCCCGAGCGCCTCGACGGCCAGCCGAATCGAGTCCTCGAGCCCGGTGCCCGGCCGGTAACGGTCCTTGAGGTACACCGTCGCCTGTTCCGCCGATCCACCCATGACCGCGAACCCGTGCTCGTCGGCGACCTGACCGTCGTACGTCAGCCGATAGATCTGGTCCTCCTCCGCGCTGTCCCCGACCTCCGCGACGAAGATCTCCACCTCGTAGGGCTTCTCTCCACCGCTGGAGAAGATCGTCCCGAGAGTCTGGGCATAGGCGTTCGCGAGCCCACGCCCGGTGACGTCCCTGCGGTCGTAGGCATAGCCACGCATGTCCGCGAGCCGTACGCCGGCGATGCGAAGGTTCTCGAACTCGTTGTACCTGCCTACAGCGGCGAACGCGATCCGGTCGTAGATCTCGCTGACCTTGTGCAACGCCTGGGAAAGGTTCTCGGAGACGAAGACGATCCCGTCGGGGTACTGCACGACGACCAGTGACCGGCCACGGGCTATGCCCTTGCGCGCGAAGTCCGCCCGGTCCTTCATCAGCTGCTCGGGCGATACGTAGAACGGCATGGTCATGGCAGGGGCACCTCATTCGGGAACGGTCTCGACAGGTCGGTTCCTGAGCCCGTCGAAGGGCTCGACCAACTGGCGGCGGGCAAGGTCACGTCAGGGAGGCGGCCGGGCCGTCAGGGCGGTCCATGCGGGCGCCGATCACCCGGTCCGCAATGCCCGCGACGTCCGCGTCGGGCAGCCGGCGGTAGCCGTCGGCCGTGATCACTCCGACGACCGGAAAGATCCGGCGGGTCATGTCGGGCCCACCGGTGGCCGAGTCGTCGTCAGCGGCGTCGTACAGCGCCTGGATCACCGCGGTCACGCACCCATCGGTGTCCAGGTCCTCGCGGTACAGCTTCTTCAGTGAGCCGCGCGCGAACAGCGATCCCGAGCCGACCGAGTGGAACGCGGTCTCTTCGTACCGGCCACCGGTGACGTCGTAGGAGAAGATTCGACCCTGGTCGGTCGTCAGGTCGTAGCCCGCGAACAGGGGCACCACCGCGAGGCCTTGCATGGCCATGCCGAGGTTCGAACGGATCAGAGCGGCGAGCCGGTTCGCCTTGCCATCCATCGACAGCGTGGTGCCCTCGATCTTCTCGTAGTGCTCGAGCTCGGTCTGGAACAGGCGGACCATCTCCACGGCGAGACCCGCGGCACCGGCGATGCCGACGCAGGAGAACTCGTCGGCGGGGAACACCTTCTCGATGTCGCGCTGGGCGATGATGTTGCCCATGGTGGCGCGGCGGTCGCCGGCCATCACCACCCCGCCCGGGAACGTCGCGGCGACGATCGTCGTCCCGTGGGGTGCCAGCTCCGCGGCGCTGCCCTGCGGCAGCGTGCGGCGGGCGGGCAGGAGCTCGGGTGCGACGTCGCCGAGGAAGTCGGCGAAGGACGAGGTGCCGGGCGTGAGGAAGGCGTTCGGCAGTCGGGCATCGCCGGAGGTGGGTCCCGCCACCTTCACTGGCCGCCCTTCTGGATGAACGACTTCACGAAGTCCTCGGCGTTGGTCTCGAGCACGTCGTCGATCTCGTCGAGGATCGCGTCGACGTCGTCGTCGAGCGCTTCCTTGCGCTCCGACACGTCGGTCTCGGGCGCGACCTCGGTCGCTTCCTCGTTCTCCGTCGACTTCCGCGGTTGCTTCCGCTCCTGTGCCATATCCCGACCCTATCCACTCACTGGTCCCCGGAGGGGCGGTGCCGCCAGAAAAGTCCTCAGCGAGTGAGGGCCGCGAAGAGTGCCTCGGCGGTCTCGCAGCGGTCCAGCAGCTCGCCGACGTGCGCGCGGCTACCCCGGAGCGGGTCGATGGTCGGCACCCGCTGCAGCGACTCCCGTCCCGGCAGGTCGAAGATCACGGAGTCCCAGGAGGCGGCGGCGACGTGGTCGGCGTACTTCTCGAGGCAGCGGCCGCGGAAGTAGGCGCGTGTGTCCTCGGGCGGGTCGTGCATGGCAACCTCGACCTGCTGGTCGTCGAGCAGCCTCTCGATCCGGCCCATCCCGACCAGGCGGTGGTAGAGCCCCTTCTCGGGGCGGATGTCGGAGTACTGGTAGTCGATCAGCTGGAGCTTGGCGTCGTCCCAGCCGAGGCCGTCACGGTCGCGGTACTGCTCCAGCAGCTTCAGCTTGGCCACCCAGTCGAGCTCGGTGGCGCACAGCATCGGGTCGCGCTCGAGGCGGTCCAGGACCGACTCCCAGCGCCGCAGCACGTCGACGGTCTGGACGTCAGCGTCGGAGCCGAAGCGGTCCTCGACGTACTTCTTGGCCAGGTCCAGGTACTCCATCTGCAGCTGTACGGCGGTGAGCTTCCGCCCGTCGGTGAGGGTGATCCGCTGTTGCAGGGTCGGGTCGTGGGAGACCGACCGCAGGGCCGAGACCGAGCCCTCGACGGTGAACTCCTGGTTGAGGAACCGGTCCTCGATCATCGACAGGACCAGCGCCGTGGTGCCGAGCTTGAGATAGGTCGACACCTCGGCCAGGTTGGCGTCTCCGAGGATCACGTGGAGACGACGGTACTTCTCCGGGTCGGCGTGCGGTTCGTCGCGAGTGTTGATGATCGGTCGCTTGAGCGTGGTCTCCAACCCGACCTCGACCTCGAAGAAGTCGGCGCGCTGGCTGATCTGGAAGCCGTCGTCACGGCCGTCCTGCCCGATCCCGACCCGGCCGGCGCCGCAGACCACCTGCCGGCTCACGAAGAACGGCGTCAGGTGGCGGACGATGTCGCCGAACGGCGTCGATCGCCGCATCAGGTAGTTCTCGTGGGCGCCGTAGGACGCGCCCTTGTTGTCGGTGTTGTTCTTGTAGAGCACGATCGGCGCCCCACCGGGCAGCTGGCTGGCCCGGCGCGAGGCGTCGAGCATCACCTGCTCCCCCGCCTTGTCCCACCGGACCACGTCCAGCGGGGTCGTCACCTCGGGGGTGGAGTACTCGGGGTGGGCGTGGTCGACGTAGAGCCGGGCTCCGTTGGTGAGGATGACGTTGGCCAGACCCATGTCCTCGTCGGTCAGCTGTGAGGGGTCCGCGACCTGGCGCGACATGTCGAAGCCCCGCGCGTCGCGCAGCGGGGACTCCTCCTCGAAGTCCCATCGTGCGCGGCGGGCCCGGACCGTGGCCGAGGCGTAGGCGTTGACCACCTGAGACGAGGCCACCATCGGGTTGGCCGTGGGCTGGCCCTGGACCGAGATGCCGTACTCGACCTCGGTGCCCATGACCCGACGAACACTCATGAAAATCAGCCTACGCGTTGCCGAGGAACCAGGGGTCCTGCACCCGGCGCGTCTGCGACCTCGTGCTTGAATGTCGCCGACCGTCAGGAGGCCCGTCATCGTCCAGGACCCCCACGCGCGGGGCCGCAGTCGCCTCTCGCTCCTCGTTCCCGGGGCGCGTTCACGGCAGCAGCTGGCCGAGGCGCAGACCGAAAACGCACAACTGCGGCGACGGCTGCGCCAGCAGGAGCCCCGGGACGACCTCGGCTATCTCTTCGTCATGACCTACGGACGCTCCGGCTCGACCCTCCTGCAGGGAGTGCTCAACTCGATCCCCGGCTACCTGATCCGCGGCGAGAACCGTCAGGTGCTCCAGCACCTCCACCAGTTCCACGTTCGGGCGGTGACCCAGCGACGGGCCCAGCGGCGGACCCAGCGTCGCCAGGACCGACCGGTGGGCGGCGACGCCTCGACCCACCCCTTCTACGGCATGGACAACTTCCCGGTGGACAAGTCGCTGGCCGGAGCCCGCCGCCTGGCCCTCGACACCCTGCTGCGGCCCGAGCCGGACACGCGGGTCACGGGGTTCAAGGAGATCCGGTGGGCCGACGAGGAGGTCGCGGACTTCGTCGAATGGCTCCGGCTCGTGTTCCCCGGTGCCCGGTTCGTGGTCAACACCCGGGACCTGGCTGCGGTGTCGAGGAGCAAGTGGTGGGCCGAGCTTCCGGACGCCGATGCCCGGCTCGCGACCCGCGAGCAGCGCATCCTGGCGGTCGCGGACGATCTCGGTGACGCGGCGTTCCGGGTCCACTACGACGACTACGCCGGCAAGCCCGAGGCCCTGGCGCCCCTGTTCGACTGGCTCGGCGAGGAGTTCGACGAAGCCCGGGTCCGCGCGGTCATGGACGTGCCGCACTCCTACTGACATCGACTCGAAGGGCTGATCAGCGTGACCTGGTGGAGCGAGCGAGTGGTCCCGCACCTGACCGACGTCGCGCTCCGCAGCGAGGAGATCGGGGAGCTGCGGGAGGAGGCCTGCCGCGGCCTGCGCGGCCGGGTCCTCGAGATCGGTTTCGGCAGCGGGCTCAACCTCCGGTTCTACCCCGCCGAGGTGTCCTCCGTGGCCGCGGTCGAGCCGTCTGACGTCGGCTGGCAGCTGGCGTCGGAGCGCCGCGCCCGGGCCGACGTACGAGTCGAGCGGGGCGGGCTCGACGGCCAGCACCTCGCCGAGGAGGACGCCTCCTTCGACTCGGCGCTGGTGACCTTCAGCCTCTGCAGCATCGCCGACCCCGCGCTGTCCCTGTCCGAGGTAGGACGCGTGCTCAAGCCGGGAGCGTCGCTTCACTTCCTGGAGCACGGCCTGGCACCAGATACGGGCGTGGCACGGTGGCAGCGGCGGCTCGACCCGGTGCAACGGCGGCTCTTCGCGGGCTGTCACCTCAGCCGGGACGTTCCCCGTCTGGTGGGGGCCTCCGGACTCGAGGTCACGGAGCTCCGGGCGGAGTACCAGCCCGGTCCCCGTGTCATGCGACCCTGGACCTACGGCTACCTGGGCCGCGCGACGCGCTAGAGGTACTGGCCGGTGTTGGACACCGTGTCGATCGAGCGCCCGGGCTCGGTGCCGCCCTTGCCCGTGATGAGCGTCCGGATGAAGACAATCCGCTCGCCCTTCTTGCCGGAGATCCGCGCCCAGTCGTCGGGGTTGGTGGTGTTGGGCAGGTCCTCGTTCTCCTTGAACTCGTCGACGCAGGCCTGGAGGAGGTGGGAGATCCGCAGACCCTTCTGCTCGTGCTCGAGGAGGTCCTTGATGGCCATCTTCTTGGCCCGGTCGACGATGTTCTGGATCATCGCGCCGGAGTTGAAGTCCTTGAAGTACAGGATCTCCTTGTCCCCGTTGGCGTAGGTGACCTCGAGGAACCGGTTGTCCTCGGTCTCGGTGTACATCCGCTCGACTGCGGCCTGGATCATCCCGGCCACGCAGGCGTCGCGGTCGCCGCCGAACTCGGCGAGGTCGTCGTCGTGCAGCGGCAGATCCGAGGTGAGGTACTTGCTGAAGATGTCGCGGGCCGACTCCGCATCGGGGCGCTCGATCTTGATCTTCACGTCGAGGCGCCCGGGACGCAGGATCGCCGGGTCGATCATGTCCTCACGGTTGGAGGCACCGATGACCAGGACGTTCTCGAGCAGCTCGACGCCGTCGATCTCGCTGAGCAGCTGAGGGACGATGGTGTTCTCGACATCGGAGGAGACGCCCGATCCACGTGTGCGGAACAGCGAGTCCATCTCGTCGAAGAACACGATGACCGGGGTGCCGCCGCTGGCCTTCTCGCGGGCTCGCTGGAAGACCAGCCGAATGTGCCGCTCGGTCTCGCCGACGTACTTGTTGAGCAGCTCGGGGCCCTTGATGTTGAGGAAGTAGGACTTCCCGGCCGTGCCACCGTCCTGGCCGGTCTTGGCCGCGACCTTCTTGGCCAGCGAGTTGGCCACCGCCTTGGCGATCAGCGTCTTGCCGCAGCCCGGTGGGCCGTAGAGCAGGACACCCTTGGGCGGCTTGAGCTGGTGTTCCTTGAAGAGGTCGGGGTAGAGGTAGGGGAGCTCGACGGCATCGCGGATCTGGTCGATCTGGTTGACCAGGCCACCGATCGAGCCGTACTCGATGTCGGGGACCTCCTCGAGGACGAGCTCCTCGACCTCGGACTTGGGCACCCGCTCGTAGACGTAGCCGGCACGCGCGTCGAGCAGCAGCGAGTCGCCGGCACGCAGCGTGAGCTGGCGCAGGGGTTCGGCGAGGCGTACGACGCGCTCCTCGTCGGCATTGGCGATGACGAGCACCCGCTCGCCGTCGTCGAGCATCTCCTTGAACATCACGACCTCGCCGACTTCCTCGAAGTCGAGAGCCGCCACGACGTTGAGCGCCTCGTTGAGCATGACCTCCTGGCCGCGGACCAGCTCGTCGAGGTCGACGCTCGGGCTGACGTTGACGCGCAGCTTGCGGCCTCCGGTGAAGACGTCGATCGAGTCGTCCTCGTTGCGAGTCAGGAAGGTGCCGAAGCCGGCCGGCGGCTGGGCGAGCCGGTCGACTTCCTCCTTGAGCTTCATGATCTGGTCGCGGGCCTCGCGGAGGGTCTCGGCGAGGCGCTCGTTCTGGGAGGTGACGGCCGCGAGCGACCGCTGGGTGTCGGCCAGCCGCAGCTCCAGGCCGCGTGAGTGGCCGGGGGCGTCACCCAGCCTGCGCCGCAGGTCGGTCACCTCCGCCTCGAGGAAGCGCACCTGGGTCAGCAGCTCGTCGCGCGAGCGGCCTGACGATCCTTCCGATGCCGACATCGACGTCACCTCCTGACGTTCGAGACATTACCTCTCCGAGGTGGCGAGGGAAGCGCACTTCGGCAGGTGTTGGTCACAATTCAGCCTAGGTCGCCTAGGAGTCGAACTGCTCCTCCAGCACCTGCGGGGACAGGTCGGGTGGCCGGGGACCGGTGTAGTCGGGACCGTAGGCACCGGGTGCGGGACGGCGCTTCTTCAGCGGCGGCCGCTCCCCCGGCGCCATCCGCCGGGCCGTGACCAGGAACGCCGTGTGCCCGATCATCTTGTGTCCCGGGCGCACCGCGAGGCCCTCGACGTGCCAGTCCCGCACCAGAGACTCCCAGACCGCAGGCTCGGTGAAGCCGCCGTGCGCCCGGGTCGTCTCGACGAAACGGGAGAGCTGGGTGGTGGTGGCGACGTAGGCACAGACGATCCCGCCGGGCCGCAGCGCGCCGGCCGCCGCCTCGAGGCAGTCCCAGGGCGCCAGCATGTCGAGGACCACACGGTCGACCCGCCCGGGCAGGCGGGGCAGCTCCTCAGCCAGGTCGCCGATCGTGAGGTGCCAGGCCGGGTGGCTCCGGCCGTCCGGGGCCGAGAAGAACTGGTCGACGTTCTGTCGCGCCACGTCGGCGAACTCCTCGCGCCGCTCGTACGACGACACCCGGCCGTGCGGGCCCACCGCCCGGAGCAACGAGCAGGTGAGGGCACCCGACCCGACTCCCGCCTCGACGACGTGCGCGCCGGGGAAGATGTCGGCCATCGCGACGATCTGGGCGGCGTCCTTGGGATAGACGACGGCGGCGCCGCGGGGCATGGAGACCACGAACTCGGAGAGCAGCGGACGGAACACGAGGTACTCGCCGCCGGCCGACGACGCGACCGTGAACCCCTCGTCGCGCCCGATCAGCTCGTCGTGGTCGAAGTGGCCGCGGTTGGAGAAGAAGCGCTTCCCGGGCTCGAGACAGATGTTGTGCCGGCGCCCCTTGCTGTCGGTCAGCCGCACCCACTCTCCGGCCCTGAGCGGACCGCGGTGGACTCCCGACCAGGCCTCGGGTGCGACGTCGTCGCCGTCCCCCGCGTCTGTCGAGCCCATGACGGGAACCCTACTGACGGGTCTCCCGGAACGCCCGGTCGACGTCGGCAGTGGTCAGGACGCCGTAGATGGAGCCGTCCTCGTCGAGGAGGAGGTACTCGGAGGCCGGGTTGCGGCTGATCGCCAGGACCAGCTCCTCGCCCCTGATCCCGACGGGCAGACTCAGGCCCTCGTCGAGCGTCCGCGCGACCGTGGAGACGGCCACCCACGGGCGCCGGTCCTCGGGCGTGGCCAGGAGAGCGGCCTCGTTGACCACACCGGTAGGTCGGCCACCGCTGGTGACGGTGACGATGCTGCCGGCCTCAGCCGCCTGGGCACGGCGTACCGCCTCGCCCAGCGGAAGGTCGTCCGGGACCGTCAGGGTCCGGCGTGCGAGGTCACGGGCGACCAGGCCCGGCAGCCGCCGCCGGAGCCGGGCCGAGGCCATGGCCGAGGTCGCGCCCGACCACAGGAACAACGCGATCACGAGGGCCAGGATGAAGTCGATCACGTCGGGCGGTCGGCCCAGGACGCTCTCCTGGACGATGGGCCAGCACAGGACCGCGGCGGCGGTGAGTCGCCCGCCCCAGCCCGCGACGATGGTGCCGCGATGCACGTTGCCAGTGGCTCCCCAGACCACGGACTTCAGGACCCGTCCGCCGTCGAGCGGAAGGCCCGGGACCAGGTTGAGGATCCCGACCAGCAGGTTGGCGCCCGCCAGCCCTTCCACCGCCATCCGAAGCAGCCCGTCGGGGGTGACGAACCACATCGCGACGGCGGCCACGCCGACCGCGATCGAGGTCAGCGGACCGACGACGGCGATCATGAACTCCTGCCTTGGTCGGTTGGCCTCGCCTTCGATGGCGGTCATGCCGCCGAGGAAGTGGAGCGTGATCGAGCTGACCGGGAAGCCGTACCTCCGGGCCATCAAGGCGTGGGACGCCTCGTGCAGCAGCACCGACATGTAGAGGATCACCGCGAACGCCACCCCGGCGACGTACTTCCAGGGCCCGAGGCCGGGCTGCACCTGGTCGACCCGGGGCGCCACGAGCACCGCGACCAGGCCGGCGACCAGGAACCACGAGCTCGAGACCAGTACGTCGCTGCCCGCGATCGACCCGATCCGGATCGTGCCGTGAGGTCGGCGCACTGGTTGGTCGGGCACGTCGTTGAGATTATCCGACGGCACCCCGGGGAGCGGTGGGGCGCGTCCCGCGGGCCCTGTCGGCGGCGTCGCCTAGGGTCGACGACATGAGCATCGAGCAGCACTCCGGCTCTCCTGCCGAGCGGGTTTCCACCGCGGTCGACGGCGTCGATGTGCTGGGCGCGCTTTCGCCGAGCCGGGCCGGTGACTTCATGGCCTGCCCGCTGCTCTACCGCTTCCGCACGATCGACCGGCTGCCCGAGCCGTCCTCGCCCGACGCCGTGCGCGGCAGCCTGGTCCACAAGGTGCTGGAGGACCTCTACGACCTGCCGGCCGTCGAGCGCACACCCGAGCAGGCGCGCTCCCTGCTGGTGCCGACCTGGGAGGCGCTGCTGGCCGAGGAGCCGGAGATCGCCGAGATGTTCGCGCCGGCCGGAGAGGAGGGCACCGACGTCGACAGCTGGCTGGTCACCTGCCGCGAGGTCCTCGACCGCTACTTCACCCTCGAGGACCCTCGGCAGCTCGAGCCGGCCGAGCGCGAGCTCTACGTCGAAACGCTGCTCGATTCTCGGCTCCTGCTCCGTGGCTTCATCGACCGCGTCGACGTGGCTCCGGACGGTCGGGTTCGAGTGGTGGACTACAAGACCGGAAGGAGCCCCGGCGAGCGCTTCGAGGCCAAGGCCCTGTTCCAGATGAAGTTCTACGCACTGGTCATCTGGCGGACCCGCGGGGTGATCCCCGCGATGCTGCAGCTGATCTACCTCGGCAACAGCGAGATCATGCGCTACGTCCCCGACGAGCGGGACCTCCTCGCGACCGAGCGCAAGGTCGAGGCGATCTGGCACGCGATCCGGCGGGCGGAGGAGTCCGGCGACTGGCGGCCCAACCCCTCCCGGCTGTGCGACTGGTGTGCCCACCACGCGCTGTGTCCGGCGTTCGGCGGCACACCCCCGCCGCTCCCCGAGCCGGTCGTCCACACCGACCCCGGCGCGCTCACCGCGGAGGACGTGGACGCACCGATGCCTACACCGCCGCCGCGGCCTCCTCGGGGGTGACCTCGTGGGCGGTGATCTTGCCCGAGGCGATCTCCTCGGCCCAGTGACAGGCGACGGAATGTCCGGGCTCCACCTCCCGTAGCTCGGGGCGTTCGGTGTCACACCGGGTCTCCTGCCGGAAGGGGCACCTCGTGTGGAAGCGGCAGCCGGTCGGCGGATCGGCCGGTGAGGGAAGGTCGCCCTGCAGCAGGATCCGCTCCCGCGTGTCCTCCACCGTCGGGTCGGGCACCGGCACGGCCGACATCAGCGCCCGGGTGTACGGATGCAGCGGGTTCGCGTAGAGCGCATCCGACCCGGTCTGCTCCACGATCCCGCCGAGGTACATCACCGCGACGTCGTCGGAGACGTGCCGCACCACCGCGAGGTCGTGGGCGATCACCAGGTAGGTGAGCCCGAGCTTCTGCTGGATCTCCTCGAGGAGGTTCAGCACTTGCGCCTGGATCGAGACGTCCAGCGCCGAGACCGGTTCATCGGCGATCACGAACCGGGGCTCCAGGGCCAGCGCGCGGGCGATCCCGACGCGCTGCCGCTGCCCACCGGAGAACTCGTGGGGGTACTTCTGCGCCGCCGAGGCTGGCAGCCCGACCTGATCGAGCAGGTCGCGGACCCGGGTCGCCTTGTCGTAGGCGATGCCGTGGGCGCGCAACGGCTCGGTCAGGATCGTCTCCACGCTCTGGCGCGGGTTCAGGCTGGCCAGCGGGTCCTGGAACACCATCTGCATGTCCTGGCGCATCCGGCGCAGCCTTTCACGCTTGAGGCCGGCGATGTCGGTGCCGTCGAAGCGCACGCTCCCCTCGGTGATCGGGCTGAGCCGCAGCAGGGCCCGTCCGAGCGTCGACTTGCCGCACCCAGACTCCCCCACCAGCCCGAGGGTCTTCCCCTCGGCGATGTCGAGGTCCACCCCGTCCACCGCCTTGACCATGCCGACCGTCCGGTTCACCAGGAGCCCGTCCCGGATCGGGAAGTGCACCTTCAGCCCGCGGACCTCGACGAGCGGGGTGCTCATTGCGGGGTCCCCTCTGTGCCTCGGTCGGTGGGCAGCGGGTTGAAGCACCGCAGCCTCCGGTCGGGCAGCCTCTCCAACCTGGGCGTGGCCTCCGTGCACTGGTCGATCCTGTTGCGACACCGCGGCGCGAACGCACATCCCTCGGTCCACGGGATCGTCTGGGTGGGCGAGCCGGGAATCGGCCGCAGCGGGGTGCCGCGCGGTGCATCGAGCCGCGGGACGCTCTCGAGCAGGCCGCCCGTGTATGGGTGTCGCGGCGCGCCGAACAGCTGGCCTCGGCTGGTCGACTCCACGATCCGGCCGGCGTACATGACGTTGACCTCGTCGCAGAGACCGGCGACCACGCCGAGGTCGTGGGTGATCATCAGCAGCGCCGCGTCCGTCTCCGCCACGAGCTCCTTCAACACTTCCAGGACCTGCGCCTGGATCGTCACGTCGAGCGCGGTGGTGGGCTCGTCGGCGATCAGCAGCCTGGGCCCGCAGGCGAGCGCGATGCCGATGAGAACCCGCTGCCGCATTCCGCCGGAGAGCTGATGGGGGTACTCCCCCAGGCGTCGGCCCGGGTCGGGGATTCCCACGCGTCGCAGGAGGTCCTCGGAACGGTCGAGGGCCTCGCGCTTGTCGACCTTCTCGTGTCGGCGGATCACCTCCTCGAGCTGGGTGCCGATCGTCACGACCGGGTTCAGCGAGCTCATCGGGTCCTGAAAGACCATTGCGATGTCGCGTCCGCGCAGCTCGGCCAGGTCCTGCTGGCGAGTGGTGAGCAGGTTGCGGCCGGCGTACTCGACCGTGCCCCGGACTTCGACCCCGCGCTTGGGCAGGAGCCCCATGATGGCGAGCGCCGAGACCGACTTGCCGCTGCCGGACTCCCCGACCAGCCCGACGTGCTGGCCGGGCCGGATGTCGAAGGACACCTCGTCGACGGCGGTGACCGACTTCTGGCCGCGCAGACCGAAGGTCACGGCGAGGTCGCGCACGGACAGCAGCACGTCGGCACGCCTGCCCACGCCGGGCGACGGTTCTGCTTGCACGGTCATCTCAGGCGTCACTTCCGGGTGCGGGGATCGAGGGCCTCACGGAGAGCCTCGCCGAACAGGGTGAACCCGAGCGCGGTCACGGCGATGGCGATGCCGGGCAGGATCGCCAGCCGCGGCGCGACGTCGAACCTGTCCTGCGCGGCGACCAGCATCCGTCCCCACTCCGCGACGGCCGGGTCGGCTTCACCGAGTCCGAGGTAGGACAGGGCCGCCACCTCGATGATGGCGGTGGCCAGGTTCAGCGTCGCCTGCACGATCGTCGGGCCGATGCTGTTGGGCATGACGTGCCCGATCACGATCCGTCTCTTGCGGATTCCCAGGGCTCCTGCCGCGAGCACATAGTCGGCCTGGCCCTGCCCCAGCATCGATCCGCGGAGCAGTCGGGCGAAGATCGGCACCTGGGCGACGCCGACCGCGATCATGATGGAGTACTTGTTCTGGCCGAGGACCGCGGCGATGCTCACGGCGAGCAGCAGGCTGGGGATGGCCAGCATGATGTCGACGACCCGCATGATCGCGGTGTCCACCCAGGTGCCGAACCGTCCGCCGATGGCACCGAATCCGCCGGCAATGGCTCCCAGGGCCGCCCCCACCGTGAGGCCGAGGGCGGTCGACACGACGCCGTAGACGAGGGACTGCCGGGCACCGTAGACCAGCTGGGTCCACATGTCGGAGCCGAACCGGTCCAGGCCCAGCCAGTGGTCCTCGGAAGGCCCCGGGACGCTGGTCGGGGTCACCTGACCCGACCACTCCGCGGAGCCCGGCTGGTACGACGTGAGCAGCGGCCCGAAGATCGCCACCAGCAGGAATCCGAGCACGATGAGGGCGCCGACGATGGCCGTGGGGTTGCGCCGCATCCGCCGGAACGCGCCCCTCCAGAGCCCGACGCCGTGCTCCTCCTCGGCGGCGAGGGTGTCCGTGGCCAGGACGACCGGCGGGATCTGGAGGCTCATGTTGTTCTCACCCTGGGATCGATCACACCGTAGGCAAGGTCGACGGTCAGGTTGATCAGTGAGTAGACGATCGCGATGAAGATGATGAAGCCCTGCAGCACGGGGTAGTCACGCTGCCCGATCGCCTGGAAGAGGTACTCCCCGATCCCGTTGAAGGAGAACACGGTCTCGGTGAGGACGGCTCCGGAGAACAGCAGCCCCGCCTGGAGGCCGATCGTCGTGACCACCGGCAGGAGCGCGTTGCGGAGGACGTGCCTGCGCGAGATGGTCGTCCGGGACAATCCCTTGGCCTCGGCGGTGCGGACGAAGTCCTCGTTCATGACCTCCGCCACCGACGCCCGGGTGATCCGCACGATGATGGCGAGCGGGATCGTGGCCAGTGCGAGCGCCGGCAGCACCAGATGGACGATCGCGTCCCACGAGGCGTCCCACTCACGGGTGAGGAGGCCGTCGAGGACGTAGAAGTTCGTCACATGCGTGGCGTCGACCCGGGGATCCTGCCGCAGTGCCGTCGGCAGCCAGTGCAGCTTGTCGGCGAAGACCAGCTTCAGCAGGATCGCCAGGAAGAAGACCGGCGTCACCACGCCGAGCAGCGAGCCTGACACCACGGCCGTGTCGAGCACCCGGCCCTGGTGCCGCGCGGAGAGATAGCCGAGCGGTACGCCGACCACCACCGCGATCATCAGGGCCACGAACCCCAGCTCGAGGGTGGCCGGGAACCGTTCGCCGAAACTGTCCATCACGGGCTGCCCGGTCTGGATCGAGGACCCGAAGTCCCCGTGCAGGAGTGCTGTCACGTAGGTGACGTACTGCTGCACGATTGGCTGGTCGAAGCCGTAGGACTCGTTGACGCGCGCGATGCCCTCGGGCGTGGCCCGCTCCCCCAGCAGTGATCGCGCAGGGTCGCCCGGCAGCGCACGGACCCAGGCGAACAGCAGGATCGAGAGCCCCACGAGCACCGGAACCAGGAGGGCGAGGCGGCGCAGAACGAAGCGCAACATCGTCAGTCAGGGTCCGTTCCATCGGGGGCGGTCGGGGTGTCCGCCTCGGGCTACTCCTTCAGCGAGATCGTGTTCCAGGGCTCGTCCTGCACCGGGCTCTGCTGGAATCCCTCGACGCTGCTGTCGAAGGCCAGCGAAGGAACCGGGTGCCCGAGCGGCACGCCCGGGAGGAACTCCATCACCTCGCGGTTGATGTCCTCGTAGAGCGGCTCCTGCTCCTCCGGTGTGGGGATCGCGCGCGCCTTGTCGAGATCTCCGAAGATCTTCTCGTTCTCGAAGCCCCACTCGTTGGTCTTCGCACCGAAGAAGACGCCCAGGAAGTTGTCGGTGTCGTTGTAGTCACCGGTCCAGCCCAGCAGGTGGATCCCGTGGTCCTTCGTGCCCTGGATCTTCTCGAGGTAGTCGGGGTCCCACTGGTCGGCTACCGGCTTGATGTTCAGGCCGACCGCCTCGAGCTGGGTGCGGATCACGTTGAACGTGTCCTCCGGCTGTGGCATGTAGGGGCGGCTCACACCGGTCGGGTAGTTGAACTCGATGGTGGCCCCGTCGGCCCCGGCCTCCTTGAGCAGCTGCTTGGCCTTCTCCGGGTCGTAGTCGTAGGTCGGGACGTCCGGGGTGAACCCGTTGACGATCTCGGGGATGAACTCGATCGCCGGCTGCGTCTCCGGTGCCATCGAGGCGCTGATGATCTTTTCCTTGTCGAGCGCGTAGGCGATGGCCTGGCGCACCTTGATGTCGTCGAGCGGCTTCACCGCCTGGTTCATGCCGAGGTAAAGCACGTTGAAGGCGTCGCGGTTGACGATCTTGAAGCCCTCGTCCTCGAGGGGGCCGACGTCCGCCGGCCCGACCAGGTCGAAGCCGTCGATCTCACCGCTGCGCAGCGCGTCCGCGCGGGCCTTCGGGTCCTCGATGGCGACGATCACGGCCTTGTCGACCTTGGCCGGCTCGCCCCAGTAGTCGTCGTACCTGGCGAGGGTGACCTGCTTGCCCCGCTCGAAGGACTCGAACTCGAACGGTCCGGTCCCGGTCGGGTGCGAGGTGGAGTACTCCGTGGTGCGCGGGTTGCTCGCCGAGTCGTCCTGGTACTTCTTCAGCGCTGTCGGGCTCTGCATGGACAGGGCCGGCAGGGAGAGTGCCGCGATGAACCCCGCGAACGGCTTCTTGAGCTTGATCGTCGCCGTCAGCTCGTCGTCGGCACTGCACGAGTCGTAGATCGCGGCGTCGGCACGGTCACCGGTGGCGAACCCGCGGAACAACGCTCCGTAGTAGTAGGTCAGGTCGTCGGTCTGGGCCGACTCCGGCATGTTGTACCAGCGGTCGAAGTTGAAACAGACCGCGTCCGCGTTGAAGTCGGTGCCGTCGTGGAAGGTGACGCCGTCCTGGAGGTCGAAGGTGTAGGTCAGCCCGTCGTCGCTCACCTGCCAGTCCTTGGCGAGCGCGGGGGCGGGGTCCGCCGTCCCCGGCTTCGTGCCGACCAGGCCCTCGAAGATCTGACGGGCCGGACGGAAGGTCTCGCCGTCGGAGGCGAAGAACGGGTCGAACGTGACCGGCTCGGCCGAGCCGGCGAACACGAAGGTGCCGCCTCCGTCGCTGCTGCCCTCGTCGCGCTGGCTCTGTGCGCAGCCGGACAGCACCAGCGCGGCCACGGCCAGTCCGATCGCGGCGAATCTCGTCGAAGGTCGTGTGAAAAGCACCCTGCCACCTCACCTGTCGTGCCCGAGTCGTTCCCGAGTCCGGTGTGATGGACCTTACTTCGGTCTAGACCGCGCCGTCATCCGGCCCCCCGGAAGTTCCGTGGCCTCCATGCCCTCCAGGGTGTCGGCGAAGAACCGACGCGGACCCGGGAGGACAGGTACATGGTTGGGGACAACCAGCACCGTGCAACCGGCGGCCTCCGCGGCTCGCGCGCCGGTGTTGGAGTCCTCGATCGCGAGGCACTCGGCCGGATCCACGCCCAGCCCGCGGGCGGCCTTGAGGTAGGGCTCGGGGTGCGGCTTCCCGTGCAGCACCCCGTCGCCGGTGACCACCTGGGCGAACGTCGCCTCCGGCAGGGCCGCCAGGATCGGTGCCACGAAGCGGCGGTAGGACATCGTGACCAGCGCACAGGGGACGCCGTGCTCCCGCAGGCCGGCCAGCAGCTCCACGGCGCCCGGGCGCCACGGCACCGAACGCTCGACCGACGCAATGACGTGGTCGAGCAGCTCCTCCACGATGAGGGACGGCTCCAGGTCGATCCCCATGTGCTCACGGATGTAGCGGCCCGACGCGATCAGGTCGTTGCCGACGAGGTTCAGCGCGTGCTCGCGGCTCCAGGTGCCGCCATAGGCCTCGGCGAGCACGAACTCGGCCTCGATCCAGCACGGCTCGGTGTCAACCAGCGTGCCATCCATGTCCCACAGAACGGCCGCGGGCCAGGTGGCGGAGCGGGCAGGGTGAGTGAAGGGCTCGAAACCTCGGCGCCGCTCAGTCATCCGGGTCGTAGCCCAGGTTGGCCGAGAGCCAGCGCTCGGCCTCCCCCAGGCTCCAGCCCTTGCGCTCGGCGTAGTCCTCGACCTGGTCGCGCGCCAGGCGGCCGACCACGAAGTACTGCGAGTCGGGGTGGCTGTAGTAGACCCCGGACACCGCTGCGCCCGGCCACATGGCCATCGACTCGGTGAGCCTGATGCCCGCATTTTCCTCGACGTCGAGCAGCTCCCAGATGGTCTGCTTCTCGGTGTGGTCGGGGCAGGCCGGGTAGCCCGGGGCGGGTCGGATGCCGCGGTAGCGCTCGGCAATCAGGTCCTCGTTGCTGAGGCTCTCGTCGTCCTCGTGGCCCCAGAACTCCTTGCGGACCCGCTCGTGCAGCCGCTCGGCGAACGCCTCGGCCAGCCGGTCGGCCAGCGCCTCGACCATGATCGCGCTGTAGTCGTCGAGGGCGTCTCTGAACTCCTTGACCTTGTCCTCGAGCCCGATCCCGGCCGTGACGGCGAACGCCCCGACATGGTCCTCCAGTCCGGTCTCCTTCGGCGCCACGTAGTCGGCCAGGCAGCGGTTGGGTACGCCGGCCCGGTGCTCACCTTGCTGCCGCAGCTGGTGCAGGACGGCCCGCACCTCGTCGCGGGAGTCGTCGAGCAGCTCGACGTCGTCGCCAACGGCCCGAGCCGGAAAGAACCCGAACACCGCACGCGCCGTGACCCACTTCTCTTCGATGAGACGGTCGAGCATGGCCTGCGCGTCGTCGTACAGCTTGCGCGCCTCCTCGCCGGTGGCGGGGTTGTTGAGGATGTCGGGGAACTTCCCTTTCATCTCCCAGGCGTTGAAGAAGGGCTGCCAGTCGATGTAGTCGCGCAGCTCGGCGAGGTCGTAGCCGTCGAGCACGTGCACGCCCGGCTGCTTCGGAACCGGTGGCTGGTAGCCGTCCCAGTCGATGGGGGTCCGGTTGTCCCGCGCGCCCTGCAGGGTCTGCTTGGGGCGCTCCTGCTTGGTCGCGTGGCGGGCACGGAGGGCGTCGTAGTCGGTGCGCTGGGCCTCGAGCAGGGCCTTTCGACGTTCGCTGTCGAGCAGCGCGGCCGCCGTTGGCACGGACCGGGACGCGTCCTTGACCCACACCACGGGTCCGTCGTACTTCGGGTCGACCTTGACCGCGGTGTGCGCACGCGAGGTGGTGGCGCCGCCGATCAGCAGCGGCAGGTCGAGCCCGACACGCTGCATCTCGGTCGCGAAGTTGACCATCTCGTCCAGGGACGGCGTGATCAGTCCCGAGAGGCCGATCAGGTCGGCGCCGACCTCCTTCGCGGTGTCGAGGATCTTCTGCGCCGGCACCATGACCCCGAGGTCGACGACCTCGTAGTTGTTGCACTGCAGCACGACGCCGACGATGTTCTTGCCGATGTCGTGGACGTCGCCTTTCACGGTGGCCATCAGGATCTTGCCGCGCACAGACGTGTCGCCGGCGGCGAGCTTTTCCGCTTCCATGAACGGCAGCAGATACGCGACCGCCTTCTTCATCACGCGCGCGGACTTCACGACCTGCGGGAGGAACATCTTCCCGGCGCCGAAGAGATTGCCGACAATGTTCATGCCGTCCATGAGCGGACCTTCGATGATGGACAGGCCGGTCGGATACTTCTGCCGTGCTTCCTCGACGTCCGCATCGATGAAATCGACGATGCCTTTCACGAGCGCATGCGAGAGCCGCTCTTCCACCGTCCCGTTCCGCCACTCCTCGGTCTTCGCTTCCTGCACCTTGCCGGTGCCTTTGACCGTTTCGGCGAACGCGATCAATCGCTCCGTCGCATCGGGACGGCGATTGAGCAGCACGTCTTCGACGAGCTCGAGCAGGTCCTTCGGAATCTCTTCGTAAATGCCGAGCTGGCCTGCGTTGACGATGGCCATGGTCAGGCCGGCGCGGATGGCGTGATAGAGAAACACCGCGTGCATCGCCTCGCGCACGACGTTGTTGCCGCGGAACGAGAACGAGACGTTCGAGATGCCGCCGCTGGTGTTGGCGAGCGGGAACTTCTCGCGCAACTGGCGCACCGCTTCGATGAAGTTGATGCCGTACGCGTTGTGCTCCTCCATGCCGGTGGCGACGGTGAGCACGTTCACGTCGAACATGATGTCCGTCGGGTCGAAGCCGACATCGTTGACCAGGATGTCGTACGCGCGCGAGCAGATCGCGACTTTGCGCTCGACGGTGTCGGCCTGTCCCTGCTCATCGAACGCCATCACGATCACCGCGGCGCCGTAGCGTTTGCAGAGCCGCGCGTGTTGTTTGAAGACTTCCTCTCCTTCTTTGAGGGAGATGGAGTTGACGACTGATTTTCCCTGCAGGCACTTCAGACCTGCTTCGAGCACCGACCACTTCGAGCTGTCCACCATGATCGGCACGCGCGCGATGTCGGGCTCGGACGCGATCAGGTTCAGGAAGTCGTGCATGACCTGCTCGGAGTCGAGCAGACCTTCGTCCATGTTTACGTCGAGGATGTTCGCGCCGCCGTTGATCTGCTGCTTCGCGACCGCGAGCCCCGCGTCGAGATCGCCCGCCTTGATGAGCTGCGCGAACTTCGGTGAGCCGGTGACGTTGGTGCGCTCGCCGACCACGATTAA
>JBJMIQ010000039.1:0-24551 GCA_045806805.1 Nocardioides sp.
CAACTCAGTGGTTCAAGCGGTGAATGCGGGGACTGGACAGAGCCTGAGCGCGCGTCAATCGACGAAAATCGCGCCTAAGGGATCGCGATCTCGGCCCAGACCACCTTGCCGCTGGGCACGTTCTCAACGCCCCACGAGCTCGACATCGCGTCGACCAGCATGATCCCGCGACCGCCCTCGGCATCGGTGTCCTGCGGCTGGGGCTCCGGGGTGCCCGCTCCACCGTCGACCACCTCGATCCTGAACGCCCCCGGGGTGCGGGACAGCTGCAGCCTGAAGGCGGACCTCCCATGGGTGACGGCATTCGTGACGAGCTCGGTGACGACGAGGGCTGCGTCGTCGAAGATGTGCGGCAGTCCCCAGTCGCGCAGCGTCTCCCGCACCAGCGCTCGGGCCCTTGCTCCGGCGATGACGTCACCCGGGGCGTCGAGCACCCGGACGTCGACCGGCGTACGACCGGCGTTCTCGAGCACGTCGACGAGGTAGTCGATGTCAGCGTCCTTGAGCACGTAGCCGGCTGTGCGTTCCTCGAACCATGCCCGATCGGTGGGTTCCCTCGCGGAGAGGACCACCACCCGGGTGTCGGGTGACTCCTCCCGCATCCTGGCAAGGACGTCGCGACCGGCGATGTCGGGAAGGCCCAGGTCGAGCACGACGACGTCGGGACGGGCCTCGGCCACGAGCGCGATCGCGTCGGCCCCTGTGCGGGCCTCGCCGACGACCTCGAAGCCACCACGGAAGCGCAGCGCCGTGCGGACCAGACGGCGCACGTCGTCGACATCGTCCACGAGCACCACTCGGATCAGCTCGGAACCGACGGCGTTCACGGCTCCACCTTCTCGCTGGGCAGGCGGAGGACGAAGGTGTTGGTGTCCACGTCGTAGTCGACGCTGCCACCGTGGGCGAGGGCCAATTCGCGCACGATGTAGAGCCCGAGCCCGGTGCCGCCGGTCGACGTTCCGAACCGCTCGAACAGGCGAGGCAGCACCTCACGCGGCACTCCCGGCCCCGTGTCGGAGACGGTCACGACGACCTGGTCTCGCTCGGCCCGGGCCCGAACCGTTACCGGCGGGTGACCGTGCCGCAGCGCGTTGAGCACCAGGTTGTCGACCATCTGCCCGAACCTGCCGGGGTCGGCATGGGCGGTGAGACCCGGAGGCACGTCGAGCACTACCTCGGCGTGTGGATGCGTGTTTCCGATTGCCGCCACCAGGCTCGCGAGCTGCTCGTCGACCGCCAGCGAGACCGGTCGCAGGTCGAGGGTGCGGGCCTGCGCGCGCGAGGCGGTCAGTAGGTCGTCGAGCAGCCGGCGCAGCTGTGCGGCGTTGCGGTGCAGCCCCTCGGCGAGCTCGTCGCGCTCCTCGGCCGTCAGCTGGTCGTGGTGGCGGGCAAGCATCGCGGCCGAGGACGCCAGTACCCCGACGGGCGAGCGCAGCTCGTGGGCGGTGACCGCCAGGAACTCCGCCTGCTCCTCGGCCGCTCGTCGGAGCTGGTCGTTGGCGTGCTCCAGGAGGCTGAGCATCTGTCGACGTTCGGTCGAGTCGCGGGTGACCTTGGCGAACCCCACCAGATCACCGTCCTCGTCGTGGACGGCGGTGATGGTGACGTGAGCCCAGAACTGGCTGCCGTCCTTGCGGATGCGCCACCCCTCCTCCTCGTAGCGGCCCTCGGCCTTGGCCCACTCGAGCTCGTGCTCGGGATGCTTCTCGTCCTGCTTGTCCTGGGGGTAGAACACCCGGAAGTGCTGGCCGATGATCTCATCGGCGGTGTAGCCCTCGCTGCGCTCGGCACCCGGATTCCAGCTCTGGACGTGGCCCTCCGGGTCGAGCATGAAGATCGCGTAGTCCTGCACCGCCTCGACCAGCAGCCGGAGCCGCTGCTCGGTCCGACGCAGCTTCGCCTCCGCGATGCGCTGGCTGGTCACGTCCTGCACCTGCAGGAAGAAGTAGAGAGGACGGTCCATCGCATCGAGCACCGACGACGCCGTCGCGAGGAACCGTCGACCGGAGTCGTCGGACAATTCGTGCTCGACCTGCGCCGAGCCCTGGCCCTCACGCAACCGCTGCAGCGCCCGGTCGACATCACCGCCCGTGGCGAGGTCGGCGTAGGGGGTGCCGACAAGGTCGTCCGCTCCGTCGCCGAGGAGATTCTTCAGGTGCCGGTTCATGCGCACGATCCGCCCGTCGAGAGTGATCGTGGCCATCCCGATCGCGGCGTCGTCGAAGATCTCGCGGAACCGCTCGAGGTGATCGGCGAGGACGGAGTCCAGCGGGGACGAGGACGAGGCCTCCTCCGGGGGCAGGGATCCCCGCCCCTCCGGTACGGCGCCGCCGGGTCGGGCGACCGTGACCAGACGCTCGATGAGCTCGTCCAGGGGCACCGACTTCTCCAGGAACTCGGCCGCTCCGAGACTGAGGGTGTGCTCTGCCAGGCCGGCCGCGTCGAAGCCACTGAACATCACCACGCGGGTTGTCGGTGAGGCGTCGAGCACCATGGGAAGTGCGGCCAGTCCGTCCCGGCCCGGCATCGACACGTCGAGCAGCATCAGCGCCGGGTGGTGCTGGCGGGCGAGCTCCACCGCGTCGTAGCCGTCGGCACCTTCGCCGACCACCTCCAAACGGCCCGAGAGCCGAAGCCGGGTCTTGAGCAGCATTCGGACGTCGGGCGCGTCATCGACCACGACGATCGTGGGCGGAGCGGACATGGGGCGGAACCTATATCACGAGAGCCGTTGTTGTGGGCACGTCCGCGGAACCAGATGGTGCCGACGTTCGGGAAACGAGCCGAGCCGGCCACCGTTACGAGTAACAGGACCGCCGATCGCCACATGTGCAGGCGAGAGCAGCCGCAGCCCAGAGAATCCTGGCCTGCGGCTGCTCGCCGTGTTCATCTTCAGTTGGGAGAGCCGTCAGCGCGTTCCGATGCCCTTCAGGCTGACCTTCCGCGGAGCGGCGAGTCCGTTGTCATCGATGACGAGGAAAGCCCGCTTGACCGCGCTCGCGTTCTGCCTCGGGTTGAACTTCACCACGATGTTGCACGCGCTTCCCGGAGCCTGGGACGCGCACTGGTTCTGCACGGTGAACGCCCCGGGGTTCACACCGCCCTTGCGGACCGTGGGCACAGCGTCGGCGGTGCCGACGCTCGAGTACCGCACGTTCTTCGTGACCACGGCCGTCTGCTTGCCGGTGCCCAGCTGCAGGGCCCGGGTGCTGACCGAGGACATCGCGGTGTCGGCCAGCTTCTGGCCAATCAGCGAGAACCGGCTGGTGCTGAACGTCTGGCCACCGCCCTTGACCACGACCTTGTTGAAGCCGGTCGGAGAGCCGGTGACCCGGTTCACGCTGGTGTGGGTACCGATGAACTGGCCAGAGCTCGGCCCGATCGTTCGCAGGAAGGTGGAGACCCACCCGGTGCTGACAGTGCTGAACGCTCCGTTGGTCTCGTGGCGGCAGTCCGCGCCACCGGTCGCGTCGGTCGTGCACTTGCTGGTGCGCCACGGATCCGTGATGGTGTAGGTCGTGTTGGGCTTGGCGTCCGTGAACCGGAAACGCGCCCCGTTGCTGACCATCAGCCCGTCCACCGGGTCGTTGATGGCCTCGATCCCGTAGATCGCGAGCAGCGGGCCGGCTTCAGTCTCGGCCGCGAAGTAGGTGCCGACGTGGTCGTCCGCGGGTACGTCACACTGGACATCAGCGGTGCCGTCGAGACACAGCTCGAGAGCGAACCCGTTGGCGTCGCGGTAGAAGTTCGGGACGCCTGTGTCAGCGTTGTTACCCCCACCGGGGGCGACGACTGCGTTCGCCGCCCCCATCGAGGCGACGATGCCGCTGACGGCAAGCACAGCGGCGGAAAGAAGCGCCGTGGACCTTGCCCTCCGGCGTCGGATTTGAATGGTGTTTCGCATGGTGCAGATCCCCCTTGGGTTTGCGGCAGGATCGTCACCGGGGCCCCGGTGACGATTGGACGAGACCCTTGGGCCCGAGCGTCAACGGAGTGTTAAAAATCCTTGGCACCAGCCTCAGAGACGGAAACACGAGAGCAGCCGCAGGCCAGAGAATCCTGACCTGCGGCTGCTCGCCGTGTTCATCTTCAGTTGTGAGGTCCCTCAGCGCGTTCCGAGGCCCTTCAGGCTGACCTGACGCGGAGCGGCCATGCTGTTGTCATCGATCACCAGGAAGGCCCGCTTGACGCCGGCGTTCTGACGCGGCACGAACTTCACCGTGATGCTGCAGGCGCTTCCCGGAGCCTGCGACGCACAGTTGTCCCGCACGGAGAAGGCGCCGGGGTTCGTACCGCCCTTGCGGACCGTGGGACGGGCCGCGGCGGTGCCGAAGCTCGAGTAGCGGACGGTCCGCGTCACCGCGGTGGTCTTCCGGCCGTTGCCCAGGGTCAGCGCCATCGTGTTGATCGAGGACATCGCGGTGTTGTCCAGCAACATTCCGCTGATCGCAAGGCGGTTGGTGCTTGCCTTGAACCCACCGGGACCCGTGATCAGGACCCGGTTGAAGCCGGTGGGCGAACCGGTGAAGGTCTTGTTCAGGTTCGGGTTACCGACGAAACCCGTCGGCGCGGCGGTGCTGCGCAGCAGGGTGGTGATGCGCCCCCCGGGAAGACGGCAGTCCATCTTGCCGCCGGGCGCGGTACAGGTCACCGTGCCCCACGGGTCCTTGATCGTGTACTTGCCCGGAGCCAGCTTGCTTCCCGTGAACCGGGCGATCCGGCCTCCCGCGGGAGAGCTGACCGAGTACGTCAGGCGGATCGGACCGGCGTCGCCACCGGCGTCCCAGTACGCTGGGTCGGCCGGGTCGAACACACCGCCGCAGACACCGGTGCCGGTGTCGCAGGGTGCAATCGCGAGACCCTGTCCGTCCACGACGTAGGCGGGAAGTCCATCACTGGCACGATCCGGACCAAGGGTGACGGCAGCGTTCGACGCCCCCATGGTCGCGACGATGCCACTGGCAGCCACCACAGCAGCTGAGAGAAGAGCCGTAGAACGGCGTCGGGTGAGATTGGTAATTCGCATGTGCAGATCCCCCTCGGGTTTGCGGCAGGATCGTCGCCGGGGCCCCGGCGACGATTGGACCCGACTATTGGTTGTCATCGTCAACGAAGCGTGAAAGGCCGGCGGGCTCGCGGCTGGAGCCCCCCAGAGGAGGCGTAACTGGTCCAGACCACCTTCGTTGGACCAAGTGTCAGGCCGCCGACTGGCGGCGTTCCGGGAACCAAAGGAAGCCATGCGCAGACTTGCAGCAGCCGCCCTCGCCGTCACGACCGTCCTGGGTCTCGGAGCCACGGCGGTGACCGCCGAGGCGGCACCGACGTCGTCCGCCAGCTCAGCCGCCGCGTCCCCCTACATCGTGGTGCTCAACGACGGCGCCGACGCCCGGACAGTCGCAGCGGCGCAGGCGAGCAGGTTCGGCCTCGAGGTCGGCCACGTCTACACCGCGGCCCTCCAGGGTTACTCCGCGACCATGACCCCCACGGTGGCCGCGGCCATCGAGGCCTCCCCGGGTGTGCGCTGGGTGCAGGAGGACACGCCAGTCAGGGTCGACGCCCAGACCACCCCGACCGGCATCAACCGGGCAAACGCTGACGCCAGCCCGACCGCGGCGATCAACGGTGCCGACCAGCGCGTGAACGTCGACGTGGCCGTCATCGACACCGGCGCGGACCTGACCCACCCGGACCTGAACATCTACGGCGCCGGAGCCAAGAACTGCTCGATCGGAGCGATCAACGCCAACGACATGAACGGCCACGGCACCCACGTGTCCGGCACCATCGGCGCGATCGACAACGGCACCGGCGTGGTCGGCATGGCCCCCGGCGCGCGCATCTGGCCGGTCAAGGTCCTCACCGACGCCGGAACCGGTCTGAACTCCGATGTCATCTGCGGCATCGACTACGTCACCGCCCACGCCTCCCAGATAGAGGTCGCCAACATGAGCCTGGGCGGCGCCGGGTCCGACGACGGCAACTGCGGCAACACCAACCAGGACGCCATGCACAAGGCGATCTGTCGGTCGGTCGCTGCTGGCATCACCTACGCCGTGGCCGCGGGCAACGACTCGGAGAACGCCGCGAACTCCACGCCGGCTGCGTACGACGAGGTGATCACGGTCAGCGCCCTCTCGGACTTCAACGGCGTGCCGGGTGGCGGTGCACCGTCCACCTGCCGCTCGGACGTCGACGACACGTTCGCGGACTACTCCAACTTCGGCCCCGATGTGGACATCATCGCTCCCGGCACGTGCATCAACTCGACGTGGATGCTCGGCGGCTACAACACGATCAGTGGTACGTCGATGGCGACTCCGCACGTCACCGGTGGCGCCGCCCTCTACAAGGCGACCCACCCGACCGCCACTCCTGCCCAGGTCAAGTCGGCCCTGCAGGCAGCCGGCACGCTCGACTGGAACAACAGCGACGACGGTGACAACACCAAGGAGCGCCTGCTCGACGTGAGCACCTACTGACCACGTCGTGACCTTGAGAGGGGCCGGGCCACCATGGCCCGGCCCCTCGTCACTCGGTGACTGTGTGGTAACCCGCTCGGCGCTCTACCCTTGAGTTCCGGTCACGCGCCACCCCTGCGGGCCGGGAGAGCAGCCACACCACCCCGTGGCGGGACAACAGAAAGTGGGCACCCCAATGTCCGACGTGACCGTGGACGTGTTCGAGCTCGGGTCCGAGCACGAGCAGGTCGTCTTCTGCAACGACGCGGCGACCGGCCTCAAGGCCATCGTCGCCATCCACTCCACGGCGCTCGGCCCGGCCCTGGGCGGCACCCGCTTCTACCCCTACTCCTCCACCGCCGAAGCCGTGCAGGACGTCCTCAACCTCTCCCGCGGAATGTCCTACAAGGCCTCCCTGGCCGGGCTCGACCTCGGCGGTGGCAAGGCCGTGATCATCGGCGACCCGGCCACCCTGAAGTCCGAGGCCCTGCTCCGCGCCTATGGCCGGTTCGTGCAGTCACTGGGTGGTCGCTACTACACCGCGTGCGATGTCGGCACCTACTCCCCCGACATGGACGAGGTCGCCCGCGAGTGCTCCTACGTCACCGGGCGCACGGTCGCCCACGGGGGCGCGGGCGACAGCTCGGTACTCACGGCGTACGGCGTCTTCGAGGGCATGCGCGCCTCGGCCGAGGCCGCCTGGGGTGCACCCTCGCTCGCCGGTCGTGTGATCGGGGTGGCCGGGGTCGGCAAGGTCGGCCGGCACCTCGTGCGGCACCTGGTCGAGGACGGTGCCTCCGTGGTCGTGACCGACGTGCACCGGCCGTCGGTGCAGCAGGTGCTCGACGAGTTCCCCGAGGTGACCGTGGTGGACTCGACCGAGACGCTGGTGGCCACACCGCTCGACATCTACGCCCCCTGCGCCCTGGGTGGTGCCCTGACCGACGAGGTCGTCGAGGTGCTCTCCGCCCGGATCGTGTGCGGTGCCGCCAACAACCAGCTGGCTCACCCGGGTATCGAGAAGATGCTCGAGGAGCGCGGCGTTCTCTACGCGCCCGACTACTGCGTCAACTCGGGCGGGCTGATCCAGGTCGCCGACGAGCTCGAGGGGTTCTCCTTCGAGCGGGCGCAGCAGCGGGCCAGTGGGATCTTCGACACCACGCGGAAGGTGTTCGAGCTCGCCGCTCGCGACGGCGTGCCACCCGCGGTGGCGGCCGACCGGCTGGCCGAGCGCCGGATGCGCGACGTGGGTCGGCTCCGCGGGATTTGGCTGAGCAGCGGCGCGTGAGGAACGAACGCGCCGCGTGGGCTCAGCCAGATTGAGCAAGCGACGCGACCGAGGGACGAGGTCGCGCGAGCGCGTCGAAATCCCGTAAGCGGAGGCAGGGCCGCAACCACGGTCCTCGCCGCCCTGCACACCTCACCGGGTTTCAGGCTCGGTTGCAGCGCAACCTCGCACCTCAACCACCGGAGGGGAGGAGATCAATCCCTGGAGGGTTCTGCGTAGTCCGTAAAACCGTCGTCCTGATCGGACTCGTCGGTCTCGTCGGTGTCCTTGTCGCCGTGCAGCTCTCGCGCCAGCGCCCCGAAGTCCGTCTCGTGGGTGCGGTACTTCAGGTCGCGGGCGACCTTCGTCTGCTTGGCCTTGGCTCGGCCGCGCCCCATAGGGTCGACCCCCTCGCACACTTGGCCGGGGCTCCGGGCCCCGGTCTGTCCTAAAGGTTTCTCGTGGGCCCAACGCTACCCGCTGCCCGGGTGTTCCCGCACATCCCCTCCGGGCTTGGACACCAAATCGTGTCTCGTGTCGGAGTCGAATTGTCGGGCGGGGTCACCAGCCGGCGTGCTGGCCCACGAGCGAGACCCGCCCGTCGCCCTCGCCCTCCGAGCGCACCTCCCCGGCCGGCCACGCCCGGATCCCGTGGCCCGCGAGCAGGTCCACGCCGCGGTCGACGTCGTCGGCCGGAATGAGGGCGACCATGCCGACCCCGCAGTTGAGGGTCGCTTCCAGCTCAGGCTGCTCGACGCCACCCACGCGTCGTACGACGTCGAAGATCGGCCCCGGCGTCCACGTCGAGCGGTCGACGACGGCCGAGACCTCGACCGGCAGCACGCGCGCAAGATTGGCCGCGAGTCCACCGCCGGTGACGTGGGACATGGCGTGGACATCGGTCTCCCGGGCCAGCTCCAGGCAGGCGGTGGCGTAGATGCGGGTGGGCTCGAGGAGCTCCTGGCCGAGCGGTCTTCCGAGCTCGTCCACATGCCGGTCCAGCGACCACTGCGCGGTCTCCAGGACGTGCCGGACGAGGGAGTAGCCGTTGGAGTGCAGCCCGCTCGCCTCCATCGCCACGACCACGTCGCGGGGCCGGACCCGGCCGGGCCCGAGCAGCCGGTCCGCTTCCACCACCCCGGTGGTCGCCCCGGCCACGTCGTACTCGTCGGGACCGAGCAGCCCGGGATGCTCCGCGGTCTCGCCGCCGATCAGCGCACAGCGGGCTTCGACGCACGCCTCGGCGATGCCCTTGACGATGGCCGCGATCCGCTCGGGTACGACGCGGCCGGTGGCGATGTAGTCGGTCATGAACAGCGGCTCGGCTCCGCACACCACCAGGTCGTCGACGACCATGCCGACCAGGTCGAACCCGATCGTGTCGTGGACGTCCATGGCCTGGGCGATCGCCACCTTGGTGCCGACCCCGTCGGTCGAGGTCGCGAGGAGCGGGCGTTCGTACCTGGTCAGCACGGAGGCGTCGAAGAGCCCGGCAAATCCGCCGATCCCGCCGATCACCTCGGGTCGGCGGGCCTTGTCCACCCAGCCCTTCATCAGCTCGATCGCCTTGTCGGCGGCCTCGATCGAGACCCCCGCCGCCGCGTACGAGGTCGGCGAGGTCGGGTCGGGCCCTGGCTCGTGCGGAGACTGCGGCACGGGTTCTCCTACGGGTTGGGGAGCGGCAGTGCCTCGGAGGTGATCGAGGTCTCGAGCAGATGCTTGCCCAGCAGGCTCTCGTCCGGGAGGTCGATCGGGTAGTCGCCGGTGAAGCAGGCCGTGCAGAGGCGCTCGGGCGGCTGTGCGGTGGCCTCGACCATGCCTTCCAGCGAGATGTAGCCGAGACTGTCCGCGCCCACGCTGGCGGCGATCTCGTCCTCGTCGAGACCGTTGGCGATCAGCTCGGCACGGGTGGCGAAGTCGATGCCGTAGAAGCACGGCCACTTCACAGGTGGGCTGGAGATCCGGACGTGCACTTCCAGGGCGCCCGCCTCGCGGAGCATCCGCACCTGGGCGCGCTGGGTGTTGCCGCGCACGATCGAGTCGTCCACGACCACGACCCGCTTGCCGCGGATCATGTGCTCGAGCGCATTGAGCTTCAGCCGGATGCCGAGCTGACGCAGGGTCTGGCTCGGCTGGATGAAGGTGCGACCGACGTAGGCGTTCTTGACGAAGCCCTGGCCGAACGGGATCCCGCTCTCCTCGGCGTAGCCGGCGGCCGCCGGTGTGCCGGACTCGGGGACCGGCATCACCAGGTCGGCCTCGACGGGGTACTCCCGGGCCAACCGACGGCCCATCTCGACGCGGGCCTCGTGCACGCTGCGGCCGGCGATCCTGGCGTCGGGGCGAGCGAGGTAGACGTACTCGAACACGCACCCCTTGGGGCGGGGCTCGGCGAACTGGTGGGTGCGCAGGCCGTTCTCGTCGATCGCGACCAGCTCGCCCGGCTCGACCTCGCGGACCACGCTCGCGCCGATGGTGGCCAGGGCGGCGTCCTCGCTGGCCACCACCCAGCCACGCTCGAGACGCCCCAGGACCAGGGGCCGGATCCCCTCGGGGTCACGGGCGGCGTAGAGGGTGTTCTCGTTCATCCAGACGAACGAGAACGCACCGCGCAGCAGCGGCAGCACTTCGAGGGCGCGCTGCTCCAGCGAGGTGTCGGGGTGACTGGCAAGGAGTGCCGTGACCAGGCCGGTGTCGTTGGTCGACTCCAGGTTGCGGGCGTGGATGTCGAGCTCGCCGCTCAGGCTGGGGAGGTCGTGAACCAGCTTCGCCAGCTCGGCGGTGTTGATCAGGTTCCCGTTGTGGCCCAGGGCGATCGACCCGTCGGCGGTGGGACGAAAGGTCGGCTGGGCGTTGTCCCAGTTGCTCGACCCGGTGGTGGAGTACCGCGCGTGGCCGATCGCGAGGTGACCCTTCAGGGAGGCGAGCGTGGTCTCGTCGAACACCTGCGACACCAGGCCCATGTCCTTGTAGACCAGGATCTGGCGACCGTTGCTCACCGCAATGCCCGCGGACTCCTGACCGCGGTGCTGGAGCGCGTAGAGCCCGAAGTAGGTGAGCTTGGCGACGTCCTCACCGGGGGCCCACACACCGAAGACCCCGCATGCGTCCTGCGGGCCCGTGTCGTGGGGGTCGAGGGCGGCGGTGAGCCGGCCGTCGCCACCGGGACGCGGCGTGTGGAGCGGAGGCACGGGACGAGTGTAGGTGGCCGAGGCGGGCCTCCCGGTATCGGCGGGCCGCGCCCCCCGAATCGGGGGCTCGCCGGGCGGCGCGACTGGCCGCGGCACCGGCGCCTTCTCTATCATTCTCCGGCGAGACGTACGCGCTCGCCCCTACCATGATCCCTGGGGGGAGGTGCCCACGATGACCGAACAGACGGCCGGGCAGGCGATGTCGCGCGCCATCGACGAGCCTTTCGCCGACAACTGGTCCCAGACCGTCTTTCGCGAGGGTCTCCAGCTGATTGCCGAGGGCGTCACCGAGCTGGTCGGTTTCGGCGTCGCGGTGGTCAGCATCGTGCGCAATGACCAGCTCGAAGTGGTCGCGGTCGCCGGCGACGAGAAGGCCCGCACGGAGATCCACGGCACCCGCACCCCCATCCACACCCTGCAGGCCGAGCTCGACAAGGCCGACAGCTGGGGCCTGATGCAGTTCGTCCCCCACGAGCGGCTCAACGACGAGGTCCTGGCCACCGGCTGGGTTCCCGACATCCAGCCCCTCGACGTCCCTGACGCCTGGCACCCGCTCGACCTGCTGATCGCACCCCTCCACGGCTCGGATGGCGAGCTGCTGGGCACCATGGCCATCGACCTGCCGATCGACGGACGACGGCCCGGGCCAGAGAAGCGCCGGATGCTGGAGAAGTACGCCGCGCAGGCCGGTCGCGCGGTGGTCACGGCCGTCGAGCGGGAGCGCCTCGCCGAGCAGATGCGCCTGGCCACCGCCGCGCGGACGATCGTCCGCGGAGCCAGCGCCCAGCTCTCCCTCGACAAGCTGCTCGCCGCCGTCCAGCCCGCCCTCGTGCAGGGCTTCGGGGCCACTGGGATGTGGATCGAGACCTTCGACGAGATGGGTGGCGACGGCATCCTCTACGCCGGCGACGGCTCGCGCCTCACCATGCCACCGGCGCTGATGCAGCTCGCCGAGCGTGCCGCCCACCGCTGCTGGTCCGACCAGAAGGCCCAGGTGGTGGCCGCCGACAGGCCCGCATGGTCGGACCTGGACGAGGACGAACGCGATCTCGTCCTCGGTTTTCTCGAGTCCATCAACGTGTCCTCGGCGCTCTTCGCCCCGCTGGGCGCCGGCACCGAGTGCCTCGGCAACATGGTGCTGACCCGCGATGCCGGGCGCCCCGACTGGACCGAGGTGGAGATGTCCGCCGCCCTCGACCTGGGTCACGACCTCGGCCGAGCGATCCTCAACGCCCGCACCTTCGAGCGGGAGCACGAGCTCGTCCAGGAGCTGCGCGCCCTCGACATCTACAAGAGCCAGCTGATCGCGACGGTGTCGCACGAGCTGAAGAACCCGCTCACCTCCATCGTCGGGCATCTCGAGATGCTCGAGCAGGTCTCTGACCTCGATCCGCTTGCCCTCAGCTCCATCGCGGCCATGGACCGCGCCTCCGGGAGACTGAGCCGCGTCATCAACGACCTGCTGCTCCTTTCCCGCGTCGACGACCCCACCACCCCGGTGGTGGCCGTGCCGGTCGACCTGCACGCCGTACTCGAGGACGTGCTCGACGTCAACGCAGTCTCCGCCCGCAACAAGGAGCTGTCGATCCGCGTGGTCGCCCCCGACGGGCCGGTGTGCGCGCTGGGCGACCATGACGAGCTGGACCGGATCTGCGCCAACCTGATCAGCAACGCCATCAAGTACACCCGGCCCGGCCGCACCATCACGGTCACGCTCGACCGCATCGGTGACCGGGTGATGTTCGCCTGCGCCGACGAGGGGATCGGCATCTCGCGGGAGGACCAGGAGCAGCTGTTCAGCGAGTTCTTCCGGTCTGCCAACCCCGAGGCCTACTCCCAGCCCGGCACCGGTCTCGGTCTGGCGATCGTGCAGCGGATCGTGCGCCGGCACGACGGCAGGATCACCGTGGACTCCGAGCTCGGGAAGGGCAGCACGTTCACGGTCGACCTGCCGGCGGCACCGGACTGAGCGGCGGGCGGTGGGCTGTCCAGCCCACCACGCTCCCGCATGTTTGAGAATCCTCGGCTTCGGTGAGAGTTTGAGCCGCATGACGACGACCCCCGACGACGGCATCACCACCCCGGCCGGTCTGGCCGGCGAGACCTTGAGGCACATAGCGCTGACCGAGGACTTCGCCGCGCACAACTACCACCCCCTGCGCGTGGTCCTGGCCACCGGCGACGGCGCCTGGGTGACCGATGTCGACGGTCGCCGCTACCTCGACTGCCTGGCCGGCTACTCCGCCCTGAACTTCGGGCACGGCCACCCCGGGCTCCTGGCGCGCGCCCACGAGCAGATGTCGCGACTCACCCTCACCAGCCGGGCGTTCTACAACGACCAGCTCGGTCCGTTCGCCCACGACCTCGCGGGGCTCACGGGCAAGGAGATGGTCCTGCCGATGAACTCCGGGGCCGAGGCGGTCGAGACCGCCATCAAGGTGAGCCGGAAGTGGGGCTACCTGGTCAAGGGGGTCCCGGAGAACCGGGCCACGATCGTCGCGATGGAGGGCAACTTCCACGGTCGGACCACGACCATCGTGTCCTTCTCGACCGACTCGGCGGCGACCGCCTTCTACGCGCCGTACACGCCGGGCTTCACGGTGGTGCCCTTCGGTGACTTCGAGGCGCTCGAGGCCGCCATCGACGAGACCACCGTCGCGGTGCTGCTCGAGCCCATCCAGGGTGAGAGCGGCGTAATCATCCCGCCGGAGGGCTACCTGCACGAGGTGCGGGCGCTGTGCAACCGCGAGCAGGTCCTGATGGTGGCCGACGAGATCCAGTCCGGCCTCGCGCGCACTGGTCGCACCTTCGCGTGCGACCACGAGGACGTCGTTCCGGACATCTACATCCTCGGCAAGGCACTAGGCGGCGGCCTGTACCCGGTCTCGGCGATTGCGGCGGACGGCGACGTGCTCTCGGTCATCACCCCCGGCACCCACGGCTCGACCTTCGGCGGCAACCCGCTGGCCGCGGCCATCGGCCGCGAGGTGGTCTCGATGCTGATGACCGGGGAGTTCCAGGAGCGAGCTACCCGACTCGGCGCCTACCTGGCGAAGGGACTGGAGGAGCTGGTGGGCGAGGGCGTCGACGCGGTGCGTGCCCGCGGGCTCTGGGCCGGAGTCGACATCACCTACGAGCTCACCACCGGACGGCACTTCTGCGAGCAGCTCCTCGAGCACGGGGTCCTGGCCAAGGAGGCACACGGCCAGACCGTCCGGCTCGCGCCGCCGCTGGTGGCGACCGAGGATGACCTCGACGTGCTGATCAACGCCTTCCGCGCCATCTGCGTCGGCTGACCTCCCGGTAGTCCGGAACCTTTCGCAGCTCCCGGGCGCCCCGGAACCTGCCGATCGTTCCGGATTATCGCGACTGGCCGAGGTTGCGCAGCAGCAGCGCCTCGGCGAGGACCACCCGCTCGAACTCGGCGAGGTGGAGTCCCTCGTTGGCCCCGTGGGCCCGGGTGTCCGGGTCCTCGACCCCGGTGACCAGCATGCTCGCGTCGGGGAAGGCGTCGAGGAATTCGGCGATGAACGGGATCGAGCCGCCCACGCCCATGTCGACCGGTTCGGTGCCGTCCCAGGCCTCGGTGAAGGCCGCCCGCGCGGCGTCGTACGCCGGGCCGGTCGCGTCGATCTGGGTGGCTTCGCCGGTGTCGACAACCGTGAACGTGAGCTCGGCGCCCCACGGGACGCGCTCCTCGAGGTGACGGCGCAGGCAGGCGAGGGCGTTCTCGGTGGTGTCGCCGGGGGCGATCCGCATCGAGATCTTGGCCCGGGCGGTGGGAACGAGGGTGTTGCTGGCGCCGTCGACCTTGGGTGCGTCGAGGCCGGTGATGCTGAGCGCCGGGCGGGTCCAGAGGCGCTCGACGACCGAGCCGTCGCCGATCCACTCGATGCCGGGGGCGGCGCCGGACTCGGCGCGCAGGCGGTCCTCGGGGTATTCCACGTCGGCGGCCGGACCCCTGTGGAGCCCGGCGACGGCGACGTTGCCGGCGTCGTCGTGGAGTCCGGCGATGAGCCGGCTGAGCGTGATCAGCGCGTCGGGCACCAGCCCGCCCCACATGCCGGAGTGCACGGCGTGGGTGAGGGTGCGGACCTCGATGTCGGCGCGGACGAGGCCACGGAGGCTGGTCGTCAGGGCCGGCACGCCGATGTCCCAGTTGCCGGAGTCGGCGATGACGATGACGTCGGCACGCAGCCGCTCCTGGTGCTCCTTCAGCAGGGCGGGGAGGGTGTCGGAGCCGACCTCCTCCTCACCCTCGATGAACATCGTGACGCTGACCGGGAGGTCGTCTCCGAACACCCGCAGGGCGCCGAGGTGGGCGGCGATCCCCGCCTTGTCGTCGGCCGCACCCCGGCCGTAGAGGCGGTCACCGCGCTCGGTCGGCTCGAACGGCGGGGAGTCCCACTCGGCGTGGTCGTTCTCGGGCTGGACGTCGTGGTGCGCGTAGAGGAGGACCGTCGGGGCGCCCTCGGGTCCTGGCTTGTGGGCGATGACGGCCGGTGCGCCGCCGTCGGCGCTGACGATGTCGACGGTCTCGAACTTCTCGGCGCGGAACAGGTCGGCCACCGCCTCCGCGCTGCGCTGCACCTCCTGGGCACGGGCCGGGTCGGCGCTCACCGACTCGATCCGGACGAGGTCCTCGAGGTCGCTGCGGATGCCGGGGAGGACGGACTGGACCGCGGCGTGGATCTGGTCGCTCATGCTCGCCAACCTATCCGTTTCTCTCCACGCTTCACGCAGGGCAGCTTCGGCGTCGTTCCTCGCGCTTCGGGGTCGTGGCAACGACGCCGAACCGTCGCGATCCCCGCTCAGCCGGGGATCCCGACGTCCTCACAGACGATCAGGACACCACGTTGCGAAGGGGGCGTCCGTCGACGAGCCGCTCCAGCTGGTCGCGGACGAGTGCGGCGATCCGGGGCAGCATGGCCGTGGTGCCGCCAGCGACGTGGGGCGTGATGAGGACGTCCGGGGCCGACCAGAGCGGGTGCCCGTCCGGCAGCGGCTCGGGGTCGGTGACGTCGAGGGCGAACCGGAGCCGGCCGGCGTGACGCAGAACCGCGTCGGTGTCGAGGACCCCGCCACGAGCGACGTTGACCACCACGGCGCCGTCCGGCAGTGCGGTGAGCACCATGTCGCCGACGAAGCCCCGGGTGGCCTCGCCGAGGGGGAGGAGCACGATCACCACGTGCTGGTCGCCCAGCAGGGCGGGCAGCTCGTCGACGCCGTGGACCTGACCGACGAGCGCGTCCTCGCGCGCCCGCGACGCGACACCGGTGATCTCGGCCCGCATCGGCACCAGGCGTTCGGCCACGGCCCGGCCGATGGAGCCGTAGCCGAGGATCAGCACCCGCGAGTCGGCCAGCGAACGTTGATCCCACAGGTTCGTCCAGTGGCCGTGGCTGCGCACCGCCTCCGGGATGCCCCGCAGCACCGCCAGGGCCAGACCAACCGCATGCTCGGCCGTCGCGTCGTCGTGCACCCCTGAGGCGTTGGCGAGCACGACCCCGGGGGGCAGCAGCTCGAGCTGGCCGTCGTAGCCGGCGAGCTGGGTCTGCACCACGCGGAGCACCGGCAGGTCGTCGAGTGCCCGCATCGTGCGGATCGTGGTGCGGTAGTCGGGAACGCACACCTCGACCTCCTCGGCCCGCGGCGGGAGGTCCTGGCCGTTCCAGACGACGTACTCGACGCCCGCGACCGGTCCCACCGCGTCGCGCAACTCCTCTGTGGGCAGGGCGACGATCACGGCGCCGCCTCGACGAGCGGGAGGTACGGCGTCAGGTCGGTGCGCTCGCCGGAGGCCCGGACCCGGCCTTGGTCGACTGCGGTCCACCAGTCGAGGCCCCCGGTGGCCAGCGCGATCCAGGTTTCCGCGTCGGTCTCGACCACGGCGGGCGGTGTCCCGCGGGTGTGGCGCACGCCCTCGATGACCTGGGCCGCGGCGTAGGGCGGCACCCGGACCTCGACCGACCTGCCCGGCGCACGCTCCCCGAGCAGGGCCAGGAAGTGCTTGCTCAAGAGCTTCAGGTCGGCAGGCGCCCACTCCTCGTGGGCCAGTGCGTCGGCCACGGCCTCCGGGTCGGCGGGGCGCAGTCGGGCAGGCATGGCCCCAGCCTAGGCAGGCTCGCCGCCGGCGTCCTCGCCGGTGATGGCGTCGACGTGGGAGTGGGGCAGGAGCAGGGAGAGCAGCAGGTACGTGCGCCGCGACTCGTCGCGGCCACGGGTCCGGCCGGCCCACCGCAGCACGACCTCCTCGAGCTCGTCGTTGAACTCCCGCGCCTCCTCCTTGGTGAGCTTGATTGCCTGGCTTGTGACCGACTGCATGGTGCCCGTCTCGTGCTCCGGGGAGTACGCCGCCTCGACCACCTGATGGGCCCAGGCGGCCGACTGCTGGCGGAACACCGACACCGCCGCCTTGCCGCCGGGCTCCTGCTCGAGGGTGCCCATGTCGAGGGCGAAGCCCTCGGGAGCGACCAGCCGCCAGACCCGGTCGCGCCGGTCGCGGCCCTCCTCGGTGGCCTCCTCGACCAGGCCGTACTTCGCGAGCTGGCGCAGGTGGAAGCTCGCCTGGTTGGCCGGGATCCCGAGGTCGCGCGCGATGTCGGCGGCGCGGGTCGGGCCGGTGGCGGCCATCTCGCTGAGGATCCGGTTGCGCACCGGGTGGGCGATCGCGCGCAGCACGCGCACGTCGTTCATCGGTTGGGCTCGGGTCACGGGACCATCCTACCGGAGTTCCGCACGTACTATTGCGCAACTATACGTGCGCACCATATGGTGCGGACATGACGGCGTACCGGACCCTCGCCCGCAACCGGGACTATGCGGCCCTCTGGACCGGCGAAGCGATCAGCCAGCTGGGGAGCTCGGTGAGCATGTTCGCGTTCCCGCTCGTGGGCTATGCGCTGACCGGGTCTGCAGTGCTGGCCGGGCTGCCCATGGCCGCCTTCCTGCTTGGGATGGTGGCGGCGCTGCTGCCCGCGGGCGTGATTGTCGACCGCAGTGACCGCAAGAAGCTGATGCTCGCGGCCAGCGGCTCCGGCGTGGTCGTCTACGGCTCGGTGGGGGTCGCGGCAGGGCTGGGCGTGCTCACCATCGGCCACCTGATCGCGGCGGCCCTGCTCACCGGAGTCGCCGCGGGCGTCTTCGGGCCGGCCGAGACCTCCGCCGTCCGGTCCGTCGTGGCCCAGGACCAGCTGCCCACTGCCCTGAGCCAGAACCAGGCTCGGCGCCACATCGCCGAGCTGGTCGGCGGACCTCTGGGCGCCGCGATGTTCAGCGCCTCGAAGGTGCTTCCCTTCGTGTTCGACGCGGTCACGTTCCTGGTCTCGTTCGTGAGCCTCTCCCGGGTCCGCACCGACCTCTCCCCGGCGCCGCGGCCCAGGCGCCGGGTCCGCGCTGACCTGGCCGAGGGACTGCGCTACGTGTGGGGACGCCCATACTTCAGGGCCATGATGGCCTTCGGCGCGCTCAGCAACCTCGCGGTCAATGCCGTGTTCTTCGTGGCGATCCTGCGACTCGTCCAGGAAGGCGTGCACCCGGCCGCGATCGGCGTCATCGACATGTTGGCCGGCCTCGGCGGAATCCTCGGCGCACTCGCGGCGCCGTACGTCATCGATCGGCTGCCGACGGGAAGGCTCACCCTGGCGGTCGCGTGGAGCTGGGTGCCGCTGCTGGTCCCGCTTGTGTTCTGGAGCTCGCCGGTGCTGGTGGGCGCGATGCTGATGATGGGGATCCTGCTCAACCCCGCCGGCAACGCCGGCACGCAGTCCTACCGGGTGGCCATCACCCCGCCGGAGCTCCAGGGGCGGGTCGGGTCGTCGATGCAGTTCGTCGGCATGTCGATGATGCCGGCCGCGCCCGTGCTCGGCGGCTTCCTGCTCGATACGTACGGCGGCCCCGCCGCCACGGTCGGTCTGCTGGTGCTGGTGACCGTCACGGCCCTGATCCCGACGCTCAGCGTCACCGTGCGGAGCATTCCCCGCCCCGACGAGTGGCCGCGCCCGGAGGCACCCGTTTCCGCGCCCGAGCCGGTGGCCGCCTGATCGGCCGGTCTCGGTCGCGGGTCCGGGTCGGATAGTCCCGGATGATCCGGTTGGTTTCCCAGCCCGAAATCAACCACTGCGTCCGGGACTATCGCGAATGGAGCTGGTCGAGGATCTCGAGGGTGCGGGCCCAGACGTGGGTGGAGGTGTCGATGACGACGAAGTGGTCGCCGTCGACCTCGAGCAGATCGGCGTCGGCGCCAGTCGCCCTCGCCTTCGCCACGTAGTCCCTCGACTGACCCACCGGGACTCTCGGGTCGTCCCGCGGATGGATGCAGCGGACCGGTACGTCGAGAGGGGCCTGGCGGAGCGGATCGACCGGGTCGTCGTCCGGACCCGGCGAGTGGCCGAGGAACGCCTCGACGGCGCTCTCACCCAGACCGAGCTCGTGGGCCGCGCGCAGGTCGAGCACGCCGGCCTGGGAGACGACCCCGGTGATCCGCACCCGCTCCGGCTGCCACCGCTCGAACCGGCCGCGCGAGGCCGCCCAGGTGGCGAGGTGCCCGCCCGCGGAGTGGCCGAGGGTGACCACCCGCGAGGTGTCGAGATCGTCGACGCCCGCAAGCGCGTCGATGCCGGTGGCGACGTCGTCCAGAGTCTGCGGGAAGCCGCCGCCGTTGCCGACCCGGCGGTACTCCAGGTTCCAGGCGGTCCAGCCAGCCTCGGCCAGGCTGATGGCGAGCGGCCGACCGAGCGAGGCGTCGTAGTGCGCCTTCCAGAAGCCACCGTGGATGACCACCACCACGCCGCGGGACTCGCCGGCGGGCCGGTGGAGCTCGGCGTACTGAACCGGGTCGTCGCCGTAGGAGACCTTGCGGAGGCTCACCCCAGCGCGACCGGAAGCGTTGCGGACCACGCAGCTCTCAGCTCGGCGACGGACACGGTGAACTGGTCCTCGACGTTGAGGTCGGCTCCACCGGTGCGCCCCACCCTGCTGAGCGGTACGCCATGGCGCGCGGCGAGGGCGGTCAGCTCATCGAGCGCGGCGTCCGGAACGGTCACCAGGCAGCGGGCCGCCGACTCCGCGAAGAGCCCGAGGAAGGGATCCCCCTCCACGGCGACGGTGGCACCGACGCCGTTGCGGATCACCGACTCGGCCAGCGCCTGGGCGACACCGCCGTCGGAGACGTCGGGCGCACTGGAGACGACACCGACCGCGTCGACCAGCAGTGCGCCGAGCGCGCGCTCGGCGGCCAGGTCGACGGCCGGCGGGACACCACCAAGATGCCCGTGCACGACGTGGGCCCATTCGGAGCCCGACAGCTCCTCATGGGTCTCGCCGAGCAGCACAATCTGCTCGTCCGGGACCCCGAAACCGGTGGGGGTGCGACGGGTGACGTCGTCGATCACCCCGAGCACCGCGACGACGGGCGTCGGCAGGATCGCGGTCTCCCCAGTCTGGTTGTAGAGGCTGACGTTGCCGCCGGTCACCGGCACGCCGAGCTCGAGGCAGGCGTCCTTGAGCCCCCGGCAGGCCTCGGCGAACTGCCACATGACGGCGGGATCCTCGGGCGAGCCGAAGTTGAGGCAGTCGGAGATCGCCAGCGGCCGCGCACCAGAGGTCGCGACGTTGCGGTAGGCCTCGACGAGCGCGAGCTGGGCCCCGGCGTAGGGGTCGAGCTTGGCGAACCGGCCGTTGCAGTCGGTCGAGACGGCGACGCCGAGGTTCGTCGACTCGTCCACCCGGACCATGCCGCTGTCGGCGGGCTGGGCAAGGACGGTGTTGCCGCGCACGTAGCGGTCGTACTGGTCGGTGATCCACGACTTGTCGCACAGGTTCGGGCTGGCGACCAGCCGCAGCAGGCTGGCCCGGAGCTCCTCGCCCGAGGAGGGACGCGGAAGTTTCTCGGCCACGTCGGCCTGGAGGTCGTCCTGCCAGGCGGGGCGTTCGAAGGGCCGGTGGTAGGTCGGCCCGTCGTGCGCCACCGAACGCGGCGGTACGTCGACCACCCGCTCGCCGCGCCAGTCGATCTGGAGGTGGCCGGAGTCCGTGACCTCGCCGATCACGGTTGCCTCGACCCCCCACCGGTCGCACACGGCCAGGAACCGATCGACGTCGCCGGGCTCGACGACGGCCATCATCCGCTCCTGCGACTCGCTCATCAGGATCTCCTCCGGCGACAGGGTGGAGTCGCGCAGAGGAACGCGGTCGAGGTCGACGTGCATGCCGCCGTCGCCGGCGCTGGCGAGCTCGCTGGTCGCGCACGAGAGCCCCGCGCCGCCGAGGTCCTGGATGCCGGCCACCAGCCCCGCCGCGAAGATCTCGAGCGTGCACTCGATCAGGAGCTTCTCCATGAACGGGTCGCCGACCTGGACACTGGGCCGCTTCGCCGGCCCACCGGCCTCGAAGGTCTCGCTGGCCAGCACGGAGACCCCGCCGATCCCGTCGCCGCCGGTCCGGGCGCCGTAGAGGATGACCTGGTTGCCGACGCCGGAGGCCTTGGCCAGGTGGAGGTCCTCGTGGCGGAGCACTCCGACGCACAGTGCGTTGACCAGGGGGTTGCCGACGTAGGTGGTGTCGAAGACCGCCTCGCCGCCGATGTTGGGCAGGCCCAGGCAGTTGCCGTAGCCACCGACGCCGGCCACGATCCCGGGCAGCACCCGGTGGGTGTCGTCGGCATCCAGCGGACCGAACCGCAGCGGGTCCATCACCGCGACCGGGCGCGCGCCCATCGCCAGGATGTCGCGGACGATGCCGCCGATGCCGGTGGCGGCGCCCTGGTAGGGCTCGACGTACGACGGATGGTTGTGGCTCTCGACCTTGAACGTGACGGCGTAGCCCTGCCCGATGTCGATCACGCCGGCGTTCTCTCCGATGCCGGCGAGCATCTTGCCGACCGGGGTCTCCTGCGGGAGCTCCGAGAACAGCTTGAGGTGGACCTTGGAGGACTTGTAGGAGCAGTGCTCGCTCCACATCACCGAGTACATCGCCAGCTCGCTGGAGGTGGGCCGGCGCCCGAGGATCTCGCGGATCCGCGCGTACTCGTCGGGCTTGAGCCCCAGCTCGGCCCAGGGCTGTTCGCGATCCGGGTCCTCGGCGGCGCGGGCAACGGTGTCGAGCACGGCCGCCAATCTACCTGCGGTACTCGGTCCTCTTCCTCGCGGGCGCGGGGTTTCATCAAGGGATGCAGGCGAACCTTCACTCCCCCATGCGAATTCAACGAGGGGAGTGCGGTTTGCCCTGCATCCCTTGATGAAACTGCACTAGCAGACGGCGCCGAACTACAAACCTGTAGTTCGAGAGAATCGTGTTACCTGTGTGATTTGTGAGGTTATGGTGACGTGGCTCGGCGCCCGTTCGAGCTCGTGTCCTCCAGGAGCCCGCCATGTCCCGCTCGGTCGCCCGCACGGCCAGGATCGCCGTCGTCGCCCTGCTCACCGGCCTTGCCGCAACCTTCGCGGTGACCCCGGCCCAGGCCTCGAACGTGGTCACCCCGGGCAACTTCACCGGCTACGGCTTCGACCAGTGCCTGGCCCCCAGCCAGGGCGCCATGGACGCCTGGCTGAGGAACTCGCCGTTCTTGGCCGTGGGCATCTACATCTCGGGGAACCAGCGGGCGTGCCGGTCCCAACCGAACCTGACCAAGACCTGGGTCAACACGCAGCTGCGTAACGGCTGGCGACTGCTGCCGATCACCCTCGGCCCGCAGTCCTCCTGCAACCCGCGCTTTCCCCGCTACGGTGGCAGAACCATCAACACCCGCCCGGGACCGAACGGAGGGTACGGCAAGGCTCGCGCGCAGGGCCGGGCCGAGGCGGTGACGGCAGTCGCCGCCGCTCAAGGTCTGGGAATCGCGCCCCGAAGCACGCTCTGGTACGACATCGAGGGCTTTGACTCGACCAACACCCGCTGCCGCGAGTCAGCCCTGGCGTTCCTGAGCGGATGGACCTTCAAGATCCACGAACTGCACTACGTCTCCGGTGTCTACTCCAGCGCCGGCTCGGGCATCAAGATCCTCGACGACGCCCGGGTGAACCGGCCCGGTGCCTTCAACCTGCCCGACATGATCTGGCTGGCCCGGTGGGACGGCGTGGCCAACACCAGCTCGTCGTACATCCGCGAGGACGGCTGGCGACCCGGCGGCCGGGTGAAGCAGTACCAGGGCGGGCACAACGAGACCTGGGGCGGCGTCACGATCAACATCGACCGCAACTTCCTCGACGTCGGCAAGGGATCGTGGGCCGCCGTCGAGGACCACTGCAACGGGACCCGGATCTCCTACCCGCACTACACGCGGGTCGCGCCCGCAACCACCGACACCGCCATGGTCAAGGCGTTGCAGTGCCTGCTCAAGGAGAAGGGCCTGTACGCCGGGCGCGTGAACGGCGTCTACAACGACCGGACCCGCCTGGCCGCCCGGAGCTGGCAGCAGGCACAAGGGTTCATGGTCCGGGACCTCTGGAACCGGCCGAACTGGATGTCGCTGCTGGTCTCGGGCCAGACCAAGGTCTCGAAGTGGGGCTCGGCGGGCCCCGAGGTACGACGACTACAGCGCGCCCTCAACGCCGCCCATGACGACGCCGGAGTCGGCGTCACCGGGGTGTTCAAGAAGACCACCGTCGCGGCGGTCCGCACCTACCAGCGCCGAGTTGGCATCCGGGTCAACGGGATCGCCGGTCCGTCGACCTGGAAGGCCCTGCGCAACGGCGAGCGCTGACAGGCCCCCACTCATGGCGGAGCGGGCTTCCGACGCAGGACGTCATGCGGGCCGTGGCCTATAGCGCTCGAACCGTATGACGTCCCGCTGAATCGAGCTGGTGAAAAGCGCGGCTCAGCGGAGGACAGTCTCGGCCAGCGACGTGAAGAAGCCCAGACCGTCGGTGCCGGAGCCGGTGAGCTCTTCGACCGCGTGCTCGGGATGGGGCATCAGGCCGACGACGTTGCCGCGCTCGTTGGTGATGCCGGCGATGTCGCGGGCGGAGCCGTTCGGGTTGTCACCGAGGTAGCGTGCGACCACCCGGCCCTCACCCTCGAGTCGGTCCAGGGTGGGCTGGTCGGCGACGAAGGCGCCCTCGCCGTTCTTGAGCACGATCGTGACCTCGGCGCCCTCCGGGTAGGCGGAGGTCCATGGGGTGCGATTGTTCTCGATCCGCAGCCGCTGGTCGCGGCAGACGAACTTGCGGTGGTCGTTGCGGATCAGGGCACCCGGCAGCAGGTGGGACTCGCAGAGGATCTGGAAGCCGTTGCAGATGCCGAGCACCGGCATGCCCTTGCGGGCCGCCTCGACCACCTCGGTCATCACCGGCGCGAACCGGGAGATGGCCCCGCACCGCAGGTAGTCGCCGTAGGAGAAGCCGCCGGGCAGCACGACCGCGTCGACGCCTTGCAGGTCGGCGTCGCCGTGCCAGAGCGCGACCGCCTCACCGCCGGCGAGGCGTACCGCGCGGGCGGCGTCGACGAGAGTCTCCATCACCGGCGCGAACCGGGCGATGGCGCCGCAGCGCAGCGCGTCACCGTAGGAGAAGCCGCCGGGCAGCACGACCGCGTCGACACCGTGCAGCTCGTGATCGTCGTGCCACAGCCGTACCGGCGTCGCCCCCGATCGGGCCACGGCGCGGACGGCGTCACGGTCGTCCAGCGATCCGGGAAAGG
>JBJMIQ010000040.1:0-9882 GCA_045806805.1 Nocardioides sp.
TGGTCCGAGGCATCGACCACGTCCAGGGTGTCGAACACAGCCTCGAAGTCGCGGCGTACCTGCTCGGTCTCACCGGTCCGCATCATCCCGTGATCGACGTACACGCAGGTCAGGCGGTCGCCGATCGCGCGCTGGACCAGCGCCGCAGCCACGGCCGAGTCGACACCCCCCGAGAGGCCGCAGATGGCGTGGCCCCGGTCTCCGATCTGGCGCTGGATCGCCTCGACCTGCTCCTCGACGATGTTGACCATCGTCCAGGTCGGTCGGCAGCCGGCGATCTGGAGCAGGAAGTGCTCGAGCACCTTCTGCCCGTGCTGGGTGTGCATGACCTCGGGGTGCCACTGGACGCCGGCGAGACCACGGGTGACCGACTCGAAGGCGGCGACCGGGGTCACCGCCGTGGCCGCAAGTACGTCGAAGCCGTCGGGCGCGGCGGTCACGGAGTCGCCGTGGGACATCCACACGGTGTGCTCGGCCGGGATCTCCGCCAGCAGCGTGCCTGCTGAGCCCACGACGACGGGGGTGCGGCCGTACTCCCGGGCTCCGGAGTGGGCCACGGTGCCGCCGAGCCCCTGGGCCATCAGCTGGAAGCCGTAGCACATGCCGAAGACGGGGACTCCCGCGGTGAAGATCGTGGCGTCGATGCCCGGCGCACCCTCGGCGTAGACCGACGACGGGCCGCCGGAGAGGATGATCGCCTTCGGCTCGCGTGCCAGCATCTCGGCGACCGGCATCGAGTGGGGCACGATCTCGGAGTAGACCCGCGCTTCGCGCACCCGTCGGGCGATCAGCTGGGCGTACTGAGCCCCGAAGTCGACCACGAGGACCAGATCGTGCTCGGGGTGTTCCACCATGGCCGCAGCGTAGTCGCCGAGCGTCACCGCCCTGTCCAGGGTTCCGGGGTTTCGACGACGCTCGCTGCTCAACCCACGGGAGGCTCCGGTGGTTGAGGTGCGAAGGCGCTCTGGCGCCTGAGCCTCGAAACCCCCGCACGCGGCAGGGAACCGTCCGTGGTCGGCGCCCTGCCTCGCTCGCCGGGTTTCGAGACGGTCTGGTCCGAGGGCGCGCGCTCCGCGCGTTCCCTCGGGCGGTGAAACGCATCAGGGCCCGGCCGGGGAGGGAGGGTGGCCGGGCCCTGATCGTCCACGCAACTGCTGGACAGCGCCTGGACAGTGGGATCCGACCTGGGAGGGAGCAAAAGCGCCGGATCCGACCTGCTCAACGACCGGCTTTACCGTGGGTTACGACCGGGTACGGCGAGTTTCGAGACTTTTTTCGCGCTCGGATCGGTCAGGTGACGCCGACGATAGGCAGGCGCAGGGCGCCGGGCGCGGCGTCGGGGACCGCCGGGTGGGCCGGTGCGACCGGATCCGCCGGTTCGTAGGCCGTCCCGAGGGCCGGTCGGGGGTCCTTCTCGCCCCGGTTGGGCCAGTAGGCCATCGCCCGCTCCGCCTGCGCGGTGATCGTCAGCGACGGGTTCACCCCCAGGTTCGCGGAGATGGCCGAACCGTCGACGACGTGGAGACCGGGATAGCCGTAGACCCGTTGGTAGGGGTCGACGACTCCGCTCTCGGGCGAGTCGCCGATGGTGCAGCCGCCGATGAAGTGCGCAGTCAGCGGCCGGTTGAACGGTTCACCGATGGATCCGCCCGCGGTTCCGCCCATGAGCCGCGCCATCCGTCGTACCGCCTCGTTGGCGGCCGGGATCCACGTGGGGTTGGGCTTGCCATGGCCCTGGCGCGAGGACAGCACCCATCCGAGCGGCGTCTTCTTCGGGAACGTCGTGATCGAGTTGTCGTGCGACTGCATGACCAGCGCGATGATCGTGCGCTCGGACCAGTGCTTGAAATCGTAGAGCGCCCCCACGTTGCCTCGCTGGGCCCACATCTCCTTCAGCCACGTGCGCCAGCGGGGGATCGGACCGTCACCGTCGGTGAGCACCGTCTGCATCAGCGACATGAAGTTGGAGCCCTTGCCGTACCGCACGGGCTCGATGTGGGTGTGCTCGTCTGGGTGGAACGACGAGGTGATCGCGATGCCCTGGCTGTAGTCGATCGCGAGGTCCGGGGAGATGGCGCCCAGGATCGCCTCGGAGTTGGTCCGGGTGAGGTGGCCGAGCCGCTCGCTGAGGTCGGGCAGGTCGCCCTCGGCCTTGAGCCGGTGCAGCAGCTTCTGGGTGCCGAGGGCGGCCGCGGAGAACACGACGTGCTCGGCGGTGAAGGTCTTGATGGCCTTGCGGCGCGAGAGCTTGGCCTTGGTCCAGCGGGCGTCGACGGTGTAACCGCCGCCCTCGCGGGGCCGGACCCGGGTGACCGTGGTCAGCGGGTGTACAACGGCGCCGGCCTGCTCGGCGAGGTAGAGGTAGTTCTTGAGCAGGGTGTTCTTGGCGTGGTGTCGGCAGCCGGTCATGCACTCACCGCAGCCGATGCACGGCGCCCGGTCCGGGCCGGCCCCGCCGAAGTAGGGGTCCGCGACCCGCTCCCCGGGCTTCTGGTCACCGGTGCCGAAGAACACGCCGACCGGGGTGGGGGTGAACGTCTCGGCGACGCCCATCTCCCCCGCCACCTTCTCCATGACCTCGTCGCTCGGCGTCCGCAGCGGGTTCTCCACCACGCCGAGCATCCGCTTCGCCTGGTCGTAGTAGGGCGCCAGCTCGGTCTTCCAGTCGCAGATGTGCGACCACGACGGGTCACGGTAGAACTGCTCTAGCGGCTCGTACAGCGTGTTGGCGTAGACCAGCGAGCCGCCGCCCACGCCCGCCCCGGCGACGATCATGCAGTCGCGGACCATGTCGATCCGCTGGATGCCGTAGCAGCCGGCGTCGGGCATGAAGAGGAACTTCTTCACGTCCCACGACGTCGAGGGGTACGACGACTCGTCGAACCGGTCGCCGGCCTCCAGCACGCCGACCCGGTAGCCCTTCTCGGTGAGCCGCAGCGCGGTCACCGAGCCGCCGAACCCGGAGCCGATGACCAGGACGTCGTAGTCGAAGCCCATTAGCCGGGGTCCCCGTTCGAAGCGGAACGAAGTGAGCATTCGAATGGGGTGTTCATGCTCGGCCAAGCTTCTTGAGAAGCCGGAGGCTGAGCGTCATCACCTTGGCGTACTGCTCCTGCGAGAGCCCGTACTGCGGACCGATCCGGATGCCGCGCTGGGTGGCGACCGACTGGGTGTCGGTGTAGCGCAGGATGCCCTCGGAGCCCTGCCGGCGGCCCATCCCCGACTCACGCATCCCGCCCATGGGAGCGGCGAGCGAGCCGAACGTGGACCCGAACCCCTCGTTGATGTTGACGGTCCCGCACTTGATCTGGCGCGCGAGCTGTCGCGCCCGGCTGCCGTCCTGGCTGTAGATGGAGCCGTTCAGGCCGTACTCCCCCGCGTTGGCGCGGGCGACGGCGTCGGCCTCGTCGTGGAACCGGTAGAGCGCGACCACGGGGCCGAACGTCTCGTTGCCGAAGCAGGTCATGTCGGGGGTGACGCCCTCGAGGATGGTCGGCTCGTAGAAGTAGGGGCCGAGGTCGGGGCGGGGGCGGCCACCGGTGAGGACCCGAGCGCCCTTGGCGACGGCGTCCTCGACGTGGGCGGTGACCGTCTCGAGCTGGTCGGAGGAGATGAGCGTGCCCATGTCGACGGCCCAGTCGAGGTTGGCGCCCAGCGTCATGGCCTGGGTCCGGGCCACGAACCGCTCGACGAACCGGTCATAGATCTGGTCGGCCACGAACAGCCGCTCGGTCGACACGCACAGCTGGCCGGCGTTGGAGAACGACGCCCGGGCGGTGCCCTCGGCGGCCTTCTCCACCGCAGCGTCGCGGAGGATCAGGATCGGGTTCTTGCCGCCGAGCTCCAGCGAGCAGCCGATCACCCGCTCCGCGCACTGCTGGGCGATCAGCTTGCCGGTGGCGGTGGAGCCGGTGAAACACATGTAGTCGACACCCTGGATCAGCGGAGTGCCGATCTCGCGTCCGGGGCCGGCCACGACCTGCCACAGGTCCCGCGGGAAGCCGGCCTGCTCCAGGAGCTCGGCGCCGAGGAGGGCGGTGAGCACGGTCTGCGAGTCGGGCTTGATCACCACCGCGTTGCCGGCCAGGAGCGCGGGCAGGCCGTCGCACAGGGCGAGGGTGAAGGGGTAGTTCCAGGGCGAGATGATCCCGACCACGCCCTTGGGCAGGTGGTGCACCTCCACATGGGTCAGCCCGGGGAACATGCCCGGCACGCGCCGGCTCTCGAGGTGGTCGTGGGCGGTGCGGGCGTAGTAGCGGGCGGTGAGCGCGACGTGAGCGAGCTCGAGGAAGGCGTCCTTGCGGGCCTTGCCGGACTCGACGCCGATCAGGTCGCAGATCTCATCCTGGCGGTCGAGGACCAGGTCGTGGAGGCGCAGCAGCGCCGCGGAGCGCTCGGCGATCGGCGTACGCGCCCAGGACTCCTGCGCGCGGCGGGCGCGGGCGACCGCCTCCCGGACGTCGGCATCGCTCGACTGCGGGATGTGGGCGACTGGCTGCCCGTTGAGCGGGGACTCCACCGGCGCGGTCTCGCCGGTGCTGGCCAGGATCCGGCGGGTGAGGTTCTGGCTGTACTCCGGCTCCAGGGCGTACGACGCCCTCGGGTCGTGCTCAGGGTCGGCCGGACCGTCGAGAAGCGGCCCTCCTGCGGGATTCTGGGCGCTCATTCGGGGCCCCCGTTCGAAGCGGAGCGAAGCGAGCATTCGAATGGGGGGTTCATGAAACCGAGAGTATGTGAGCGCGGTCTCGCGATCTACCTTTCACTAGCCCGGTGAGACGGTTGACACACATCCGCTCCTTGTAAACCCGCCGATCCAGCCGAGCCTGGGGGCTCGGCGTCGTTCCTCCCGCGTCGGGCGCGTTGCAACGACGCCAAACCCGTTGCGACCCCTAGACGATGTCGGGCGCGCTCACGCGCGCCTCGTCGGCCTCCTGGTCGGTCCGCTTGGCCTGGCTCTGGCGCTCGGCCTCGACCCGGCGCAGGTAGTGGTCGACCTCGTCCTCGGTGCGGGCCTCGTCCCAGCCGAGTTCGCCGGCCATCAGCCGGGCCGCCGCCGCAGCGGCCTGGACCCCCCGGTCGAAGGTCTCGATCGAGATCCGGGTGCGGCGGGTGAGCACGTCGTCGAGGTGACGGGCGCCTTCGTGCGTCACGGCGTAGACCACCTCCGCCGACAGGTAGTCCTCGGCACCGTCGAGCGGCACCGCCAGGCCCGGGTTGGTGGCGCAGAGCTCGAGCACGTCGTCGACGAGCCCGCCGAACCGGCCCAGCAGATGGTCGATCCGGGCCACGTGGAGACCCGCTCGGCGGGAGAGCATGACCCGCTGGTTGGACCGGGTCTCGAAGTCGGCCGCGCCCACCAGGGGCACCCGGTCGGTGATCGACTCGCGCACCGTCACGTTCACGGTTGTCTCGAGGGAGTGTGCGGCGGCGTCGATGGCGTCTCGCGCCATGATGCGGTACGTCGTCAGCTTGCCGCCCGCGATCATCACCAGGCCCGGCACCGGTGTGACCACCGTGTGTTCGCGGGAGATCTTCGACGTGGGCTCGCGACGTCCGCGAAGCAGGGGACGGAGCCCGGCGTAGACCCCCTCCACGTCCTCGTGGTCGAGCGGCTCGCGCAGCATCGTGTTGACGTGGGCGAGGAGGTAGTCGATGTCCGCCCGGCTGGCCGCCGGATGAGCCTTGTCGAGGTTCCAGTCGGTGTCGGTGGTGCCGATGATCCAGTGCCGTCCCCACGGGATCACGAAGAGCACGGACTTCTCGGTCTTGGTGATGAAGCCGGCTTGCGAACGGATCCGGTCGCGGGGGACCACGAGGTGGATGCCCTTGCTGGCCTGCACGTCGAGGCTGCCGCGACCCCCGACCAGCTCCTGGATCTCGTCGGTCCACACCCCGGCCGCATTGACGACGACGCGCGCGCGGACCTCGAACTCGCGGCCGGTCTCAAGGTCCACGGCGCGGACGCCGACGACCCGCTCCCCCTCGCGCAGGAAGCCGACCATCTTGGTCCGGGTCGCGACGTGGGCGCCGTGGCCGGCCGCCGTTCGCGCGACGGTCATCACCAGCCGCGCGTCGTCGACCTGGCAGTCGTAGTAGCGGATCGCACCGGCCAGGTCCTCGGTGCGCAGGTCGGGGGCCATCCGGGCCACCTGCTTGCGGAACAGGTGCCGGTGGCGGGGCACCCCGACGTCGTACTTGCCGAGCATCGCCATGGAGTCGTAGAGCATCAGCCCGGCGCCGACGTAGGGACGCTCGAGGGTGCGGTGGAGTGGGTAGAGGAAGGGCACCGCACGCACCAGATGGGGCGCCAGCCGGGTGAGCAGCAGACCGCGCTCGCCGAGGGCTTCCTTGACCAGCCCGAAGTCGTACATCTCGAGGTAGCGCAGACCACCGTGGATCAGCTTGCTGCTCCGGCTGCTGGTCCCGGACGCCAGGTCGCGCTGCTCGATCAGTCCGGTGGCGAGCCCGCGCGTCACCGCGTCCAGCGCGGTGCCGACCCCGACGATCCCACCGCCGACGACGAGCACGTCGAGCTCGGTGGTCTCGTCCGCCAGCTGTTCGAGCGCCGCGGACCTGGCCTGCGGGCTCAGGCCCGAGCTGCGGCTCATGCGTGGTCCCCCGTCATTGAGCCAGTGTGTCAGGCACCGCCGCCTTGTCAGGCGGATCCGAAAGACGGAGGCCGGTAGGCCTGGCACCGCCCCGGTGATCCCGCCGGATAGCGCTCGCGGACCGTGCACACCCGGCGCATCTGGTCGCGGGCGTCCGGCGGGAGCAGCCAGCCCTGCCGGACCGCGCGATCGGTCGCGCGCCGCATCTTGTCCTGGTAGACGGCGAACGTCGGGTAGAGCGCCTGCACCTGGGCATCGGTGAACGGGACGGTGATCCCGCCGAGACCGCAGGCGGTGGTGAGGTACGTCGCCACCGGAACCTCGACGGGCGGCATCCGGATCCCCCCGCGGGTGTTGCCGTGCTCGTCCTTCGCGAGCTGGCCCGTGGTCTCGTCGAAGGTGAACCGCGGCGTGACCGGCGGGGCGCTGCCGGTCCGGACCCAGCGGTCGAGCTGGTGAATGGCCGTGGAGGTGGCGTAGTGCATGGGCATGGTTGCGCCGGCGGCGGTACAGGTCGCGTGCAGTGGCGCGGGAACCTGGCCGTAGTTGCCCGCCGCGTCGATCGTCTCGTCGTACCCCGCCCGGTCCATGGCCGGCTGGTCGGCCGTGCGTGGGCCGTTGCCGAAGATCGACTGGTAGCCGATGAAGTAGTCGGAGTGCGCGGTCGCCGCGACCTCCCACAGCCGGTAGCGGGGGTCGGCGCTCGGCGGGGAGGGGTCGGCCTCGAGGTCGCTCAGCAGGTGGAGCACGGGGGTGGCGAGCGGGACGTCGAACGTCTTCTCACCACCTCCGTGGATCAGGAACCCGTCGAACACGTCGTCCCGCGCGGCCTGGCCGGAGTTGACGTAGTCGTAGAGGCGGTTGGCCGACTGTGACTGTCCGGACGCGAGGACCCGACGCACGGTCAGGGACCCGAGCGGGTCGACGCCCTCGGGGGCCCGGACCGCGCGTGCGACCTGGGCGAAGATGTCCGCCGCGTAGGCATCGCCGGGATGGCTGACGGACTGGTAGCGGACCGGGTCCCAGACCTTCGGCGTCAGCGGGGTGCAGCACAGGCCGGCGGACTGGGCGCTGACGTGGACGAACGCGTAGCCCTCGCGGAGCAGCATCTCGCGCGCCTCGAGGATGTCGACGGCGTTCTCGAACTGCGCGGTCACGTTGACCCAGTCCAGCAACACGGTGCCGTTGAAGTCCTCGTCCGAGCGTGGCCGGAACACCACGATCCGGGTGGTGTACGGCGCCGTCGTACCGTCCTCGGCCCGGGCCTCGCCGGAGACGAAGAACTCGCGCTGCCGGTAGCCGAACGGCGCCAGCTGGTGCCAGGAGTCCCAGAGCGGGTGGCCGTGGATCCCCTCGGGCGGATCGCTCAGGTGGGGGACCGGGACGGTGGACCCCCGCGGGTCAGCCGCCTGGCCCGGTGCGGCGAGGGTGCCCAGGGCGACGATCAGGCTGAGCAGAAGGGTGGTGGCGCGGGTTCGTCCCATGCGGGTGCAACGCGTTCTAGTCGACCCGCGTTACGGGTCGTCTCACTCGACGACGACCTCGACCCGCTGGAACTCCTTGAGGTCGGTGTAGCCGGTGGTGGCCAGCGAGCGGCGCAGGGCGCCGATCAGGTTCATGGTGCCGTCGGCGACGCGCGAGGGGCCGAAGAGGATCTCCTGCATCGTGCCGATGGTGCCGATCTCGACCCGCTCGCCCCGCGGCAGCTCGCCGTGCCACGACTCCGCCCCCCAGTGGAAGCCGCGGCCGGGCGCCTCGGAGGCGCGCGCGAACGGGGAGCCGACCATCACCGCGTCGGCGCCGCAGGCGATCGCCTTCGCGATGTCGCCGGACCGGCCGATCGAGCCGTCGGCGATCACGTGGACGTAGCGCCCGCCGGACTCGTCGAGGTAGTCGCGCCGGGCCGCGGCCACGTCGGCCACGGCGCTGGCCATCGGCACGGCAACGCCGAGGACGGTGCGGGTGGTGTGGGCCGCGCCGCCGCCGAAGCCGACGAGCACGCCGGCGGCGCCGGTCCGCATCAGGTGCAGGGCCGCCTGGTGGGTGGCACATCCGCCGACGATGACGGGGACGTCGAGCTCGTAGATGAACTCCTTGAGGTTCAGCGGCTCGGCCTGGCTGGAGACGTGCTCCGCGGAGACGGTGGTGCCGCGGATGACGAACATGTCGACGCCCGCGTCGACGACGGTCTTGGCGAACTCCTTGGTCCGCTGCGGCGAGAGCGCCCCGGCCACGGTCACCCCGGACTCGCGCATCTGGTGCAGCCGCTCGGTGATCAGCTCGGACCTGATCGGCTCGCGGTAGATCTCCTGCATCCGCTTGGGCGCCTCACCCCCGGGCAGGGCCGCGACCTCCTCCAGCAGCGGCGACGGGTCGTCGTACCGCGTCCAGAGACCCTCGAGGTTGAGCACCCCGAGGCCGCCCATCTGCCCCAGCGCGATCGCGGTGGAGGGCGACATGACCGAGTCCATCGGCGCGGCCAGCACCGGGATGTCGAAGCGGTAGGCGTCGATCTGCCAGGCGGTGCTGACCTCCTCGGGGTCGCGCGTGCGCCGCGAGGGCACGATCGCGATGTCGTCGAAGGAGTACGCGCGGCGGCCGCGCTTGGCACGGCCGATCTCGATCTCGCTCATGCGCGGCAGCCTATCGGCGTCGGTTCCGCAGCCGGGGGGCGCGGGAGGCGGGGCCGGCCGCGTGCGCCTTCGGCAACGGCTCGTGCACAGCTCGGCAAAGCAGGTCACGTGCGCCTGGTGCAGTGCCTAGCGTCCTCCAGGTGGGGGGACGAGGGAGCAGAAGGCTCGCGCGCGCTGTCGTGGTGACCTGCCTGGCCAGTGGGGTGCTGGGTGTGGGCGTCACGGCAGCGCACGCGGCCGACGACTATCCGTGGGCACGGCAGGGCCAGTGCCCGATCGTGCCGCAGGTGCCGATCGAGGAGCCCGAGCCCGCGCCCGTGCCGGCACCCGAGCCCGGGCAGCCGCCGGCGCCGGCCGTCGAGCCGCCGCCGCCCCCGCCGCCGGTCCTCGACCCGGTCTCCGGCCACCTCTACGACCCGCGCGGCCCGCGGCCGACGTGTGCCCGCCGCGTGTGGTCGATCAACGGCTCGATCGGCGACTCCTGGGGTTTCGTGCTCCGCAACTGCACGAGCTTCGTCGCCTGGCGCCTGCACGAGCGCAACGGCATGGCCGGCTTCGGCAACCACTTCGGTGGGTCGCACTGGGGCAACGCCGCCGACTGGGACGACGCGGCACGCGGGCTGGGCTACCGGGTCGACTCG
>JBJMIQ010000041.1:0-21476 GCA_045806805.1 Nocardioides sp.
GTGCGTGTCCGCGCACTCTCAGGCACACGACCGGCAACTTCAGGCGGCAGCCTCCGCCAGCTCGGGCTCCCCGGGCACCTGCATGGGCTTGGGCCGCAGCAGCGCACCACCGATGGCCGCGGCGGCCAGGGCGGCGAATGCAGCCGCCAGGAACGAGATCTGGAACCCCTCGTTGAGAGCGACCAGCGGGACTTCACCGTCGGCGACCAGGGAGCCGGTACGCCAGCTGGAGAGGCTGACGAAGACGGCCAGGCCGAGCGCACCGCCCATCATGAAGCTGGTGTTGACCACACCGGAGGCGAGGCCGGCTTCGTGCGGCTCGACGTCGCCCATCGCGGCCAGCAGGACCGGGTTGAAGGCGATGCCGGCGCCGACGCCCATCAGGATCAGCGCGGGGAGGACGTCGACCGCGAAGGTCCCGTCGACCGGTGCCCGCGAGAACAGCAGCAGGCTGACCGCGGCGCAGGACAGGCCGGCTACGAGCGGCGGACGGATGCCGAACCTCATCACGAGCCGGTCGGAGACCTTCAGCGAGCAGTAGGCCATCACCAGGCTGGTGGGAAGGAAGGCCAGACCGATGTCGAGGGCGTCGTACCCCAGCACCTGCTGGAGGTAGAGGGTGGCCAGGAAGAACCATGCAAACATCGCGCCGGCCCACAGCACGCCGACCACCTGCGAGATCGAGACGTTGCGGAGCGCGAACAGGCGCAGCGGAACCAGGGGCGAGGCGGTGCGCGACTCCCAGACCACGAAGACAGTCAGCAGCACGGCGGATCCGGCGAGCAGGCCCAGAGTGCGGGCCGAGGTCCAGCCGGCCTCGTTGCCGCCGACGACGCCGTACACCGCCAGCATCATGCTCAGCGTGACCAGGACGGCACCGGGCACGTCGATCCGGGAGCTTCCGGGGACGACCTCGTCCGCAGGCAGGATCCGCTTCGCGAGCACCCAGACCGCGATGCCGATCGGGACGTTGACCAGAAAGATCCAGTGCCAGTTCAGCAGGCCGGTGAGGACGCCGCCCAGCAGGGCGCCGACGGCGCCACCACCCGACATCACGAAGCCGAAGACACCCATGGCCTTGGCGCGCTCGCCGTCGTCGGAGAACAGACCCATGATCAGGGCCAGCGCGACCGCCGACACAGCCGCGCCGCCGAAGCCCTGGATGGCGCGGCCGGCGACCAGAAAGCCCGCCGACGGGGCCAGCCCGCACGCGATCGATGCGGCGGTGAACGAGACCACGCCGATCTGGAAGACCCGCTTGTTGCCGAAAAGGTCGCCGAGCCGCCCGGACAGCAGCAGGAAGCCGCCAAAGGTCAGCAGATAGGCGTTGACGACCCAGGCGAGCGCGGTCTGCGAGAAGCCGAGATCGGCCTGGATCGACGGCAGCGCCACGTTGACGATGCTCATGTCCAGCACGATCAGCAGGTCGCCCAGGCACAGCGTGTAGAGCGCCAGCCAGCGGGCCTTCTGGTCGAGGTTGTTCATGGTCTCTCCGTAGGTCGTCGGGATGTCTCTCACCTGGTCTACGAACGGCCGCGTCCGGATTCGACACCTGCAGACAAAGGTTTCCGATCTTCTCGGAGACAGACCGCGTCGGGCCACCCGATTCATCGGTGGTCGGCTTCCCCGGCTCACCGGGGAAACCGGCACATCTCAGCCGTTGCGATGCCTTGGAAGTGCCTGGATCGGCCGAGGAATGTGACTGTTGCGACAATTGGGGCGCCTGACGGTCCCCGGGCGGCTCGTCTCAGATGTGGCGGCGGGACTGGATGACGCGGAAGCGCGAGGCGACGTAGGCGCCGTCGGTGTACGACGCGGTGGCCGCGGGGTTGGCGCCGGTGCCGTGGAAGTCGGAGTAGGCGGCCGACTGGTTCACGAAAACCCCGCCGAGAAGGTTCTCCGACAGGGCGACCCCGGCGTCGAGGGCTGCCTCGCGCACCTCGTCGATGACCGTGCCGGAGGTCGAGTAGACCGCCGCCGTCATGGCACCGTGCCGCTTGACGGTGTCGCGGAACAGGTCGATCGACTCGTCGGTGCCGGACGTCGAGATCAGGTAGGCCACCGGGCCGAAGCACTCCGACTCGTAGACCTCGGAATCCGAGGCGAGGAGTCCGACGATCGTGGGTGTGCGGACCGTTGCCTCGGCGTACGTCGGGTGCTTGACGGTGCGTGACTCGACCAGGACGTCACCACGCGACCCCGCGGCCTCGAGCCGCTCGAGCACGCCCGGGTTGACCACGCCGCCGAGGAGCTCGACAGCGCGGGCGTCGTCTCCGAGCAGCTTGTCGAGGGAGGCGCCGATGCCCTCCGCCACCTCCGCGGGTGACTTCTGGCCCTCGTCGGTGCTGATCCCGCTCGCCGGGAGGTAGACGTTCTGCGGCGCGGTGCACATCTGCCCGGTGTAGAGGGAGAACGAGAAGGCGAGGTTCTGGCACATCGCCCGGAAGTTGTCGGTGGAGTCGACGACCACCGTGTTGACGCCCGCCTTCTCGGTGAACACGATCGCCTGGCGGGCGTTGTCCTCCAGCCACTCGCCGAAAGCGTTGCCCCCCGTGAAGTCGATGAGCTTCACCTCCCGCCGCACCGCCAGCACGGCGGCGAGCTTGTCGGCGGGGTCCTCGGCGGCCAGCGTCACCAGGTTGGGGTCGAAGCCCGCCTCGGCGAGCACCTCCTGACACACCTGCACCGTGATCGCGAGGGGCAGGACGGCCGCCGGGTGGGGCTTCACGACAACGGCGTTGCCCGTGACCAGCGAGGCGAAGAGTCCGGGCCAGGAGTTCCAGGTCGGGAAGGTGTTGCAGCCGATGACCAGCGCGACCCCGCGCGGTACGACCGTGAACTTCTTCTCCATCCGCAAGGGCTCACCCCGTGCCGGCTTTTCCCAGACTGCGCTGGCAGGCGTCCGGGTCATCTCGGTCCAGGCGTAGGCGATGGCCTCGAGCGCGCGGTCCAGTGCGTGCGCACCACCGGCCTGGAAGGCCATCACGAAGGCCTGCCCACTGGTGTGCTGCACCGCGTGGGCGAGCTCGAAGATCCGCTGGTGCAGTCGGTCGAGAATCTCCAGGCAGACCCCGGTACGGCCATCCGGCCCGGCGTCGCGCCACGCCCGCATACCGCTCTGTGCCGCGGCCAGCAGGGTGTCGACCGCTGCGTCACTGGCCGGAACCCGCGGATAGGAGACACCGAGGTCGAAACCGTACGGCGACCGTTCGGTCGCCACGGTCCCGTCACTGCCGGGCGTGGTCAGCGGGAACGCCTGGCCCAGCCACGCCTCGTAGGCGCTCTTGCCCTCGCTGCCCGCGGTCTCGCCGTAGACCCGGGGCGAGGGCGACTCGTCGAAGGCGGAGAAGTACTCACGGGTGGCGCAGGCCCGGACCGCACGGTCGAGACGTTCGCGGTGCCCGGAGAAGAGCTGCTGGGGCAGGGATTCGGCGGTCATGGCGCCAGCCAACCGCTACCCGCACGGGCACGCAACTCCGGCCCGGCCTAGGCGTCCTGATCGGTCGTGGTGGCGGCCTCGGGGCCAGCGGGGCCTTCGCGGAAGGAAGGCGCGGTGGGCCGGGGATCCCACCAGGCGCCGCCATCGTCGGTCCAGTGATCGAAGGGGTCGACGTCGGGATACTCGGTGACGGCGGCCAGGAGCGACTCGGCCGGCTCCGAGTTCCCCCGGGTGGCGGCCGCCAGAAGCGCCTCGCTGCCCTGGTCTGCCGACATCCCCGGCGGTATGACGAGGACCCGCAGCACGTTCCGGTCGGCCGTCTTCAGGTGCACGAGATGAGTGTCGTCGCGGGGGAAGCTGCCGATCTTCACGTAGCCGTGAGCGGTCGGGATCCGACGCGGAGCCGGGTCCCAGTCGGGCGGTGAGTACACGGCGCGCACGATCCGCCCGAGCGCGGAAGGGAAGTGGTCGACGAGATCCGCGAGCTCCACCGGCAGATCGCGGCTCTGTGGCCACCAGCCCCCGTCGAGGTGATCGTGGCCCGGATGTTCTCCCATCCGCAGTCTCAGTGGAACCCGGGTGTGGACCAGAATGGGACCGTTCGACGTCGTCATGACGTCCGCCTCTCGGTTGACCGGTGTGGTTCCGGATTGGAACCGTCTCCAGCCAGTCATGCCAGCCTACGTGGGACGTCCAGCGCGCTCCGTGGTTGCCGGCGCCGACTAGGTTGTGCACATGAGAACCCGGGCGCTGGCGGCGTGGGTAGCAGCCGCATCGCTCGTGATGACCTCGTGCTCCGCGGACGCGGAGGACCCCGACGCACAGCCGTCGCACTCCGAGCCGACGACCTCGTCGGCCGCCTCCGACTCCGCCGCTCCCGATGCCGCGCTGCCGGGGCTCGACCCCAGCGACCCGGCACTCGAGGCAGCACTGAGCCGACCGGTCGAGGACCGGGTCTACCCGAACGTCGGTGACCCCGGGGTGGACGCCCTCCACTATCAGCTCGACCTGACCTGGGTCCCCAAGAGCGAGACCCTCGACGGGGTGGAGACGCTCATCTTCCGGTCCACCGAGGACGCCGCTGAGTTCCAGCTCGACTTCGGCAGCTCCCTCACCGCGGCCGCGGTGCGCCTCGACGGGCACCAGGCGAAGTTCCGCGAACGGGGCAAGGACCTGGTCGTCCAGGCTCCCGTCCGCAGGGACGAGCGCTACACCCTCGAGGTGCGCTACCGCGGCACCCCGAAGCCAGTGGCCGCGCCGACGACCCGCGACGACTTCAGCACCGTCGGATGGGAGATCACCGAAACCGGCGAGACCTGGACGATGCAGGAGCCCTTCGGCGCCTACTCCTGGTACGCCGTGAACGACCACCCATCCGACAAGGCGCTCTACGACTTCACCCTCAGCACCCGCAGCCCGTGGGTGGGCGTGGCCAACGGCCAGCTTCTGTCCCGCAGGCAGTCCGACGCGAGCACGGTCACCGAATGGCATCTCGACGAGCCCGCGGCGTCGTACCTCGCGACCGTGGCGTTCGGCAACTTCAAGATGACCCGGGACAGGTCGAAGAGTGGGGTCCCCCTGACCTACTGGACGCCGCGCGGCGACGCGAGCGCCCTGCGCTCGTTGCAGGTCGCCGGCGATGAGCTCGACTGGATCGAGGACAAGCTCGGTCCCTATCCGTTCTCCACCCTCGGCCTGATCGTGGTCGACTCCAACAGCGGCATGGAGACCCAGACGATGATCACCCTCGGCGACACCGACTACACGCTGTCCCCCTCCGTGGTCGTGCACGAGATGGTCCACCAGTGGTACGGCGACCAGGTCACGCCGCGGGACTGGCGCGACGTGTGGATGAACGAGGGCATGGCGATGTACCTGCAGCTGGCCTGGGAGGCCCAGCGATACGGACCTGACCTCGACCACACGATGTCCCTCGTGGCCGCCGACGCCACCCAGATGAGGGCGTCGGCCGGGCCCCCCGCCAACTACGACCCGGCGACGTTCGGTGAGGGGAACATCTACTACATCCCCGCCCTGATGTGGGACGAGCTGCGCCGCAGGATCGGCGACCAGGAGTTCTGGTCGCTGGCCAGGGCCTGGCCTCGCTCGCACGACGACTCCAACGCGTCCTACGACGACATCACCACGTGGTGGTCCGACAGGACCGGGCTGAAGCTCCGACCGTTCTTCGACCAGTGGCTGCTGGGCCGGACCATGCCGCCGTTCCCGACATGAGGCTGCTGGTCCTGGGCGGAACCGTCTTCCTCTCGCGTGCCGTCGCGGAGGAGGCGGTCCGGCGCGGCCACGAGGTGACCTGCGCCTGCCGGGCGGTGTCGGGATCGCTGCCCGACGGGGCGACGCACGTCCCCTGGGACCGCACCGAGGCGGTGCCCTCGCCGCTGGTCGACGGCGTGCCCTTCGACGCCGTCGTCGACGTGGCGCGTCATCCGTCCTGGGTGCGGTCCGCGGTGGCGGCGTTGCCGGACCCGCACTGGGTCTTCGTCTCGACGATCAGCGTCTACACCGACGACTCCACGGCCGGCGGGACGGTGGACACCCTCCCGACACACGAGCCGATCCACACCGACGAGGACGTCATGTCGAGCCCGGAGGTCTACGGCGCGATGAAGATGGGCTGCGAGCAGGCAGTCACGGACGGCGCGAGCTCCTCGGTCGTGGTCCGCCCCGGCCTCATCGTCGGACCGGGGGACCGGTCCGGGCGCTTCAGCTACTGGCCGGCCCGGATTGCCGACGGTGGAGAGATCCTCGCCCCGGGCTCGCCCGACGAGGCCGTCCAGGTCATCGACGTCCGGGACCTCGCCTCCTGGCTGGTCGACTGCGCCGAGGCGCGCACGACCGGCGTCTTCCACGGCACCGGCCGGGGGACCAGCCGCGCGGACTTCCTGGAGGAGATCGCCGATGGCGTCGGCCTGGCCCAGGGCGACCGGCACTGGACCTGGGTCGACCAGGACTTCCTCGCCGTGCACGGGGTGGAGCCGTGGGACGGACCCCGGTCACTCCCGGTGTGGCTGCCCCAGCCCGACTACGCCTGGTTGATGTCGGTCGACGTCGAGGCGTCGTACGCCGCCGGCTTGCGCACCCGGCCGCTCGCCGACACCGCACGAGACACCCTGGCCTGGCTGCGCGGTGAACCCGACGCCCCTGTCGCCGGGCTCGACCGGACATCCGAGGCCGAGGTGCTCGAGGCCTGGCGGAATCGCTAGCTGAACAGGTCGAACGCGACCACGACCGTCTCGTAGACGCCGTAGAGCAGCGGGACGCCGACGATCACCCAGGCGATGGGCAACCAGGCGGCCCCGCGGCCAGGCAGGTCACGACCTTCGCCTGTGCCGGCAGCAGCGCCGCGCGGTACCGCGGAGTCGTGATCGCTGCCGGACTCGTGGAACCGTTCGGCAACCGGGCGGATCAACAGGTTGGCCACGAACCCCACAGCGAGGACGCACACCATCGTGATCAGAGCCGGCGTGTAGTTGTCGGCGGTCAGTGTCCCCGGCTCGCCCTGGGTGTCGAGGATGCCGTTGATGATCAGCGGTCCGGCCACGCCGGCCGCCGACCACGCGGTGAGCAGCCGACCGTGGATGGCACCCACCTGGTAGCTCCCGAAGAGGTCCCGCAGGTACGCCGGCACGGTGGAGAAGCCGCCACCGTAGAAGCTGATGATCAGCCCCGCGATCAGGACGAAGATCAGGGTGCTGCTGGCCCCCACGAAGGCGAGGAGCAGGTAGAGGCCCATTCCGGCGCCAAGGTAGAGCATGTAGATGTTCTTGCGGCCGACGATGTCGGAGGTGGACGACCAGACGAAGCGGCCGGCCATGTTGAACAGCGACAGCACCCCCACGAAGCCGGCGGCAGCGGCGGCCGCGACCGAGGTCGAGCCACCCTCCCGGAAGAAGTCCATGATCATCGGCGCCGCCTGCTCGAGGAGGCCGATGCCGGCCGTGACGTTGCAGAACAGGACGGTCCACAGCAGCCAGAACTGCGGGGTCTTGATCGCGTTGGCGGCCGAGACGTTCGCGGTCGTGACGAGGGCCTTCTCCTCCACCTCGTGGGGGTCCCAACCCTCCGGCGTCCAGCCCTCCGGCGGCACCCGGACCAGCCAGGCACCGAACAGCATCACGACCAGGTAGATGAGTCCGAGGGTGACGAACAGCTTCGCCACGGCATCGCCGCTGGCGATGGCGGTGGCCGAGTCGTAGTTGGGGTCGAAGGTCCCGAGCAGCTTGGCCGACAGCGGGCTCGCAATCATCGCGCCTCCGCCGAAGCCCATGATGGCCAGCCCCGTCGCGAGCCCCGGACGGTCCGGGAACCACTTGATCAGGGTCGACACCGGAGAGATGTAGCCGAGTCCCAGGCCGATACCGCCGATGACGCCGTACCCCAGGTAGACCAGCCACAGCTGGGTGGTCGCGATTCCCAGCGCGCCGACGAGGAAGCCGGCCGACCAACAGGCCGCCGCCGCCGCCATCGCCTTGCGCGGACCGCTTGCGTCAACCCAGGTGCCGAACACCGCGGCGCTCACGCCGAGCATCACGATCGCGATCGAGAAGATGATTCCGATCGCGGTCAATGAGGTGTTGAAGTGCTCCACCAGCGAGGACTTGTAGACGCTGGTGGCGTAGGCCTGGCCGATGCACAGGTGCACCGCCAGCGCGGCCGGTGGGATCAGCCACCGGTTGAAGTTGTGAGTCGCGACGATGCGCTCACGATCGAGTACGTCGGTGATGGCCATGGCACGCCTCCGGGAGTTGGCCGACTGACTGGACCACTGGTACCCCTACCCGAAAGGACAGTTTTCAATCACTTTCGGCCAAAGAACGCCCCGCTCGCCCAACAGCGGCCACCTCCGACGGCCGCGCCGTACGCTGTCGGCCGTGACCCGTCTGACCGCCCGCGACCTGGTCGAGCTGGTCTTCGACGCGGACTCGTGGCGGTCGTGGGACCGCACGCCGGAGCAGGACACGGCCGATGAGCAGTACGCCGCCCAGCTGGCCGAGGCGGCCGAGAGGAGCGGCGTCGACGAGTCGGTGGTCAGCGGCGAGGCGCTGATGCGCGGGCGGAGGGTCGCCGTTGTGCTCGGCGAGTTCGGGTTCCTGGCCGGGTCGATCGGTCGCGCTGCAGCCGACCGGCTGGTCCTGGCCATCGAGCGTGCCACCGCCGAGGGACTGCCACTGGTCGCCGGCCCCGTCAGCGGCGGCACCCGGATGCAGGAGGGCACGCCGGCGTTCGTGCAGATGGTGCGGATCAGCCAGGCGGTCGCGACGCACAAGGCGGCGGGACTGCCGTACCTGGTCTACCTCCGCCACCCGACCACCGGCGGCGTGATGGCCTCCTGGGGATCGCTGGGTCACGTGACGGCCGCCGAACCGGGAGCCTTGGTGGGTTTCCTCGGCCCACGCGTCTACGAGGCCCTCTACGGCAAGCCGTTCCCGGAGGGTGTGCAGACCGCGGAGAACCTCTACACCCGGGGCATCCTCGATGCCGTCGTCTCCCCGGACGAGGCGGCGGGCGTCCTCAGCCGGGTGCTCGACGTGCTGATGGCGCCTCGCGAAGGCATCCCGCCCGTGCCCGAACCGCCCATCGACGAGATCCCCGACGTCGACACCTGGGACGCCGTCACCCGATCGCGCCGGCCGGACCGGCCAGGCGTACGCCGCCTGCTTCGCTACGCCGCCTCCGACGTCGTGCCGCTCAACGGGACCGGCCAGGGTGAGGCAGATCCCGGGCTGCTGATCGCGCTGGTGCGGTTCGGGGGCGTGCCCTGTGTCTTCCTCGGCCAGGACCGGCGCGGCCAGACCCCGGACCATCCGATGGGTCCCGAGGCACTGCGCGAAGCGCGACGCGGCATGCACCTGGCCTCCGAGCTGGGACTCCCCTTGATGACGGTCATCGACACCCAGGGAGCGGCCCTCTCCCCCGATGCCGAGAACGGCGGCCTGGCGGGCGAGATCGCACGCTGCCTGTCCGACCTGGTCACCCTCGACGCCCCCACCCTGTGCCTGATGCTCGGCGAGGGCAACGGCGGGGGCGCTTTGGCCCTGCTGCCGGCGGACCGGGTGGTCGCGGCGCAGCACGCCTGGCTCTCACCGCTGCCCCCCGAAGGTGCCAGCGCCATCGTGCACCGCGACACCGAGCACGCGCCTGACATGGCGCGCGCCCAGAAGGTCAGGGCGATCGACCTGCACGCCCTGGGCATCGTCGACCGGGTCGTGTCCGAGAAGCCGGATGCCGCCGACGAGCCGGAGGCGTTCTGCCAGCGGGTCGGTGCTGTGCTCGAGTACGAGCTGTCCGCACTGCTGGCAGCGGGCCCTGGATCCCCCGCCGATCGGACGCGCCGCTACGTCTGAGCGGATCCCGCGGACGGCGCCCACGGCGATATGTGGGAGGCGCAGCTAGAAGTCCCGCCGACTCGGCGACTGGGTCTTCTCCGGGTCGCGCTCGACGATGTCGCCGACGATCTCGTCGATCGCCTTCATCGTGGCCTGGTCCAGCCGGACACCCGAGGCCTTGACGTTGTCGGTGACCTGCTCTGGACGGCTGGCGCCGATGATCGCGCTGGACACGTTGTCGTTCTGCAGGACCCAGGCGACCGCCAGTTGGGCCATGCTGAGTCCGGCGTCCTCGGCAACCGGCTTGAGCCGCTGCACGCGCTCGAGGACGTCGTCCTGCATCCAGCGCTTGATCATGTCCGCGCCGCCTTTCTCGTCCGTCGCACGGGAACCGGCGGGCGGCTGCTCGCCCGGCCCGTACTTTCCGGTGAGCACGCCTTGCGCGATCGGTGACCAGACGACCTGGCCGATGCCGAGCTCCTGGCTGGTCGGGACCACCTCGGACTCGATGACGCGCCAGAGCATGGAGTACTGCGGCTGGTTGGAGACCAGCGGGATGTGCAGCTCCCGGGCGAGCTCGTGTGCGGCCCGGATCTCCTCCGCGCGCCACTCGCTGACGCCGATGTAGAGCGCCTTGCCCTGGCGCACGACGTCGGCGAACGCCACCATCGTCTCCTCCAGCGGCGTCTCGTGGTCGTACCGGTGTGCCTGGTAGAGATCGACGTAGTCGGTCTGCAGCCGCTGGAGCGAACCGTCGATGCTCTCCAGGATGTGCTTGCGCGACAACCCGTGGTCGTTGTGCTTGCCGGGACCGGTCGGCCAGTAGACCTTGGTGAAGATCTCGAGCCCTTCGCGCCGCTGCCCCTTGAGCGCGTTGCCGAGCACGGTCTCAGCCGCAGTGTTGGCGTAGACGTCGGCGGTGTCGAAGGTCGTGATGCCCTCTTCGAGCGCCTGCCGGACACACGCCGTCGCCGCGTCCTCCTCCACCTGCGACCCGTGCGTCAGCCAGTTGCCGTACGCAATCTCCGAGATCTTCAGTCCACTGGCACCAAGGTTGCGTGTCTGCATACCCCCGACCCTATTGACCTTGACCAGCGACCCGCCATCCGCCCGCCGTTGAGGGTCAGACGCGGTCGAGCATCACCACGGGAATGACCCGGTCGGTGTTCGCCTCGTAGTCGGCGAAGCCGGGATAGCGAGCCTTCTGCGCCTCCCAGATCGGCGCTCGCTCCTCGTCGCTGAGCACCCGTGCGGTCACCTCCAGCGTCTCGGTTCCGACCTCGATCCGAGCCTCGGGGTTGGCCTTGAGGTTGTGGAACCAGTCGGGGTTGGTGTCGGCGCCGGCCTTGGATGCGAACACGGCGAAGCTGTCGCCCACCGCCTGGTACATGATCGGGTTGACGCGCTCCTTCCCGGTTCGGGCGCCGGTGCTGTGCAGCAGGAGCAGAGGTGCGCCTTCGAAGTTGCCGCCGACCTTGCCCTCGTTGGCGCGGAACTCCGCGATGATCTTCTCGTTCCAGTCGCTCATGCCCCGAACCTACGCGGCCAGGTCGGCCCGGTCGCTGGACGCCCTCGCTCAGACGATCGGACGCAGCTCGTCGGCGTAGGACACCGACTGCCGACGGAGTACGCCGTCCGCGTCGACGGCGTACTGGCCCATTCGCCACAGCGGCGGGCTGTAGGCGTGCACCGACACCGAACCCGGCACCGCTCCGGTCAGGCGGTGGATGTGGTCGGGGCCGAATGAGAAGACCCGACCCGCCTCGACCCTGGTGGCCACGCCTCGGTCCTGGAGCCGCAGGTTGTGCTCTATCAGCGCTCCGCTCACCACCGCGACGGCTCCTGAGGAGATGTCGTGGTCGTGCCAGCCGGTGTCGTTCTCCGGCGTCCAGCAGAGCAGCCAGACGTCGACGTGAGCGTCGCGGTGCAACGATGCGTAGACCCGGCGCTGGTCGTCGAAGCCGACGAGGTGTGCCCACGCCGAGGGATCCGAGGCGATGGACGCGACGATCCCCTGCAGCTCGGCCTCGTCGAGGTCGCGGGCCGGCAGGCGTCCCAGGGTCACCCGGCCGGCCAGGCTGCTCCAGGCGGCCGCCTGCCGTGCGGGGACGGCGGCGGTCAGCTCGCCGGTCGCCATGCCGACACCTCCTCGACGACGTGCTCGGTCAGTCCCAGGGCGCGGCGCGGGTTGGTGACCCGGACCGCACGCAGCGCGGCCTCCCCGGCGAAATCGGTCAGCGGGTTGGCGTAGGGCGCGTCGCTGCCCAGCACCAGCGCGTCGATGCCCAGGGCCCTGACCAGCGCGTCCAGGGCCTGGGGACCGTAGGAGGAGGTGTCGACGAAGAGCTCGGGATCGACCGGCTGAGCGTTCCCGCCGCGAGCGACGTGCCGCTCGTGATGCAGGGGTGCGAGGCCGGCGCCGGCCGCGAAGAGGACCCGCAGGTTGGGGAACTGCTCCCGTCCACCCACCGCATGCCAGGCCCACCAGGCCGACTGCAGCTGGCTGGCGTAGGTCACCACCGGTGCCCACCAGTCCGGCAGCCCGCCGGTGAGGGGCTGCCGGATGACCGGCCCGGGATGGACCAGCACCGGCTTGCCGGCCTGCTCCGCGATCCGGAGCACGGCCCCCGCCCGCTCCCAGGCAGCCGGGCTGATCAGGTCGGTGGCCGGGACCTGGACCCCGACGAAGTCCGATCGGAGCAGATCCGCCAGCGCGCCGAGATCCGGGTCGACCGCAGGCACCGAGGCCCAGGCGGCGAAGTGAGGAGGGAGGTCGACGGCCGCGGCGTGCCAGACGTCGAGGAGCCGGCCGGCCTCGGGCCGGGGCAGGTACTCGATCCCGAGCGGGACGGACAGGGAGACGCACGCCAGCCCGATGCCTTGGCCCTCGTCCGTGACAATGCGCGCCTCGATGTCATGTGAGCGGGGATTCACCTCGAAGGGCTGCTCGCCGGAGGTGAACAGGGTCCAGCCACGCAGGTACGGCGGTCGCGAACGCGCGCGGAGCCGGTCAACGAGCTGGACGGGCCACAGGTGCTGGTGCACGTCGACGGCTTCGGGTCCCATCATCCCTCCCCTAAAACTGTAGTAGGTAGATCTACTTTATACACAACTCGTTCCACAGCTGTGGACGTCCGCCGAGCGAGTCATCGCGCGGGCACTCGCCCTAGAACTGAAACACGTTTCAGTTTAGGCTGACGCGATGCGCCGCCCGCCGACCGCTGCGTTGACCGCCATCACCGCGGTCATGGCCCTCGCCGCTGGCGGGCCGGTGCAGGCCGACCCGTTGCCCGACATCCCCGTGAACCCGGGGGGCCCGATTCCGTCACTGCCCTCCGACGCGCTGGTGCCAGCGTTCGAAGGGGACCCGGCGATCCCGCGTCCGATGGCGCACCCGCGCGTGCCGCAGCACCCGTTCCTCTCGGCCAACGGCACCAGCAGCATGCACAACGACGCCTACAGCACCGATGCCTACGACGTCAGTGGCCCGTTGGGACGGAACCTGTCGGTCACGTCGCGCAGCTACGGCCTGCGTGAGTGCGCCACGATGACCTTCGACTCCCGTGGCCGCATCGAAGCACTGTGCGGTGGCCTCGAGGGCTTCACCATGATGCTCATCGACCCAGAGACCCTGGAGCCCATCTCCGAGCTGACCATGCCGGGACGCGACGCCACCTCTGGCCGGAACCCGCTGACCGACATCTGCGGCGGCACCTACTTCTTCCTCGACGGCCACGACCACGCGTTCGCCACGACCACGACCAGCGAGATCTGGAAGGTGCGCCAGACGGCGGAGGGTGACCTGGCCAAGGTCCGATCCTGGCCGCTCGCGGGACACCTGGAAGAGGACGACTGCCTGGTAGCCGTCGCACCGGACTGGCAGGGGCGGGTGTGGTTCTTCAGCCAGCACGGGACGGTCGGGACGCTCGACCGCCGGACCGGCCGGGCCGCGACCATCGACCTGCCTCGGGGGGAGGACATCGTCAACTCCGTGTCCGCCGACGAGTCGGGTGGCGTCTACGCCGTGAGCACGCATGCGGCGTACCGGTTCGAGGCGGACGACCGCGGACGGCCCCACATCACCTGGCGCCGCACCTACGACCGGGGCACCACCAAGAAGCCGGGCATGCTGTCGCAGGGATCGGGCACATCGCCGACACTGCTGGGCCGGCGGTGGATGGCGATCGCCGACAACGCCGAGCCGCGAACCCGGATCCTCGTCTACGACCGCCGGACCGGCGCCCGCCACTGCCGCGTGCCGGTGCTGGCCCGCGGCGCGAGCACCACTGAGAACAGCCTGGTCGCGGCCGGACGGTCATTCATCATCGAGAACAACTACGGCTACGAGGGACCGCAAAGCACCATGTTCGGCCGCTCGACGACTCCCGGGGTGGCTCGGGTGCTCCTGCGTCGCGACGGCTGTCGGGTCGCCTGGACCAGCTCGGAGACCGCACCCACGTCGGTGCCGAAAGCCAGTCACGGCAACGGGCTGCTCTACGTCTACTCCAAGCCTCCCCGCGAGGACGGCATCGATGCGTGGTACCTCACTGCCATCGACATCCGCACCGGCAGGACCGTGTGGAGCCGCCTCACCGGCACCGGCACCCAGTGGAACAACCACTATGCCGCGATCTACCTCGGCCCGGACGGGACGGCGTACGTCGCGACCCTGGCCGGCCTGGTGCGCGTGGCAGACGGCCGACCGTGAAGACGTACCTCGTGTCCGGGGCCGCATCGGGCATCGGGGCCGCCACCACAGCCCTGCTGCGCGAGCAGGGACACCGGGTCGTCACGGTGGACCTGCGCGACGCGGAGGTGGTCGCCGACCTGTCGACAGCGGCCGGCCGACAGGCGGCGGTCGACCAGATTCAGGAGCTCACCGACGAGGTGCATGGAGTGGTGCCCTGCGCCGGGGTCCCCGGCCTGACCGGGGTCGATCCGGGCCAGGTGGTTTCGGTCAACTACTTCGGCGCCCTGGCCCTGGTTCGCGGGCTGCGACCACAGCTGGCTGCGGCGGGCGGAGGGTCCGTCGTGCTGCTGGCGTCCAACTCGATCAGCTGTCAGCCCGGGTGGGCCGCCGACGTGGCGGCGGCCTGCCTGCGCGACGACGAGGCCGCTGCCCGCGCGGCTGCGGCCGAGGTCGACGCCGTGCACGTCTACCCCGCGACCAAGGCGGCACTGGCGTGGTGGGCGCGCCGGGAGGGCGTGAAGGAGGAGTGGGCGGGTGCCGGCATCCGGGTCAACGCCGTCGCGCCCGGCCTGATCGCGACCCCGATGACCGACCGTCTGCGCGAGGACCCCCAGCTGGGTGTCTTCGCCGACGCCTACCCCTCGGCGCTCGGCCGGCCCGGCCGGCCGGAAGAGGTGGCTGCCACCATCGGCTTCCTCCTGTCAGACGCCGCGAGCCTGATGGTCGGAAGCGTCGTCTTCGTGGACGGCGGCACCGACGCGCTGATGCACCCGATGCGGCCGGAAGGCCTGGACGTCAGCCCGATCGTCGTCGGAGTCCTGGACAAGCTCGCCGGGCTTGCCACCCGCGTCCGGGCGATGCGTCGCCCGCGCTAGGGGTCGACGGCGCAACCCCGTGCCGCGGACGTCGCGGCGGACTCGATCCGCGCGGTCATCGCGCTGCGGTCCTGGTCGACGTAGGTGAGGTCGGCGTCGAAAAAGCCGGCCTCGACCATGGGCCGGAGCCCGGTCTGCGCGATCCACCGCCGCGCCGTGCAGTCGGCCTCGGCCCGGCTCATCACGCCCTGGTCGGCCAACGCCCGGGTGAGACTGGCCACCGCCCGGGATCGTGCACCGGCCGGAGTCTCTCTAGCCTCCTCGCCTCCCGGGCCCCAGATCGCGCCGGCGATCGAGGCGAGCACCATCAGGGCCGCCAGGCACGACGCGAGACCCCGAACCGCGACCGGCCGAACCCTCACGTCCGGCATGCTCGCTGCTCGCCGCAGGTCGTCGCGAAGCTCGGTCGCGCTGCGGTGGCGCCGGGCGGGGTCCTTGGCCATCGCTCGCCGCAGGATCCGGTTGACCTCACGCACCATCGGGTGGTCACCGGTCAGTTGCGGTACCGGGTGCTCCCGGTGGGCCGCGGCGATCTGGTCCACGGTCGCGCCGGCGTACGGCGCCCGGCCGGCCAGCGTGGCCCACAGCACGCACCCCAGGGAGTAGACGTCGCCGGCGACCCCTCCCCGTCCGCCCGAGTGCACCTCCGGTGCCATCCAGATCGGCGTTCCAACTGTGCCGTCCACCCCACCCGCATCCCCACCGAGGCCGTCCGAGACGCCGAAGTCGCAGAGGTAGGCCGTCCTGCCATCGGGATGGCGCCCCAGGAGGATGTTGGCCGGCTTGATGTCGCGGTGGACCATCCCCATCGCGTGGGTGTCGGCCAGCCCCGCGGCGACCTGGCCGATCAAGTCGAGCCCGACCCGCAGAGGCAGCGAGCCACGCTCCTCGATCAGGTGGGCGAGGTCTCCGTCGGGCATCAGCTGCGTCGCGATGTAGAGGTGCCCTGCCTGCTGGCCATGGGCGAAGACAGAAACGACGTGCGGGGAGTCCACGGACGCGAGCGTCCTGGCCTCGGCGGTGAACCGTGCGCGGAACTGGGCATCGTGGGCCAGCTCTGGTGCGATCACCTTGAGGGCCACTCGTCGGTCCAGGGCCACGTCGAGAGCCTCGAAGACCGCTCCCATCCCGCCGCCACCGATCCGGCGCCCCACGCGGTAGGGACCGATCACCTCACCCTCGACGGGGTAGCCCGCGGTCGCGCTCACCCAGGCGTTCTACCCCGGTGCGCAGCGGTTCACTCGGCTGTTTTGTCCCCTGTGGCCTCACCGGACTCGGGGTGGTCTCCCTCGGACTCCGCCGGCAGTTCTTCGGATGAGTCGTCGGCGATCGGGTCGACGATGAATCCGGTCGCCGAGCCGGACAAGGTCGCCAACATCTGGCGCACGTTGGTCAGCTGGGCGTTGATGCTGTCGCGACGCTGCGTCGCCGCCGCGAGCTCGCGGTCCGAGTCGCTCCGGACGCGATCGGCAGCGGCCTTCGCCTCGCGGATGATGGTGTCGGCGCGCTCCTCCGCTTCGACGAGGGTCCGGCGGGCCTGCGCCTCCGCGGACTCCTGCTCCTTCTGCGCCGCGGAGCGGGAGGTCTCGACCTGCTGCGCCAGGTCGTCGAGCTGAGCCTGTGTCACCGACTGCTGGTGGCGGAACTCGGCGGCGGTGCGTTCCCGTCGCTCGGCCAGCGTGGTCTCGAAGTCCGCCGCCGCTGCGGCTGCGTCGGCGCGCTGCTGCTCGAAGAGCGCCTCGCCCTCCTGGCGCCTGGCGGCGGCGTCACGCTCGGCCGCATCGCGCTCCTCGTCGGCCGCGCGCCGGGCGTCGGCCAGCAACCGGGTCGCCTCGGTGTCGGCGTCGCGCTTGCGCTGCTCGGCGTAGTGGTCGGCGGCGTCCCGGACGTCGGTCGCGGCCTGCTCGGCCAGCTTGCGGATCCCCTCGGTCTCGGCCGCCGCTCGGTCACGCATCTCGAGCGCCTCGTGTTCGGCAAGCGCCAGGATCTGGCCGACACGTTCGCCGAGGTGCTCGTACGACGGCGGCTCCGCCGGCGTTGCGCTTGCGCTCGCCGCCTCGGCCACCCGGGCCTCGAGAGCGGTGACCCGCGCCTCGGCCTCCTCGGCCCGGGCCACCAGCGCAGCGACCACCCGGTCGACCTCGGCCGGCTCGTAGCCGCGCAGCACCACTCGGAACTCGTGGTCGGGCTGGGTCATGACTGCTCCTCTGGATCTGACTCGGACACGGCCAGTGCCTCGATGACACCGGAAAGCTGGGAGAGCTCCGCGGAGATCTCGTCGCGACGCTTCTGGAGCGCAGCGACCTCGGCGCGGGCGCTGGCGAGCAGCTCGCGCGCCTGGGCGCGGACCTTCTCCGCGTCGGACTGCGCCTCGGACAGGGTGTTTGCGGCCTCCTCGCGACTCCGCCGCACTTCCTCAGACGCCTTGGTGCGCAACGCGACCACCTCTTCGGCGACGAGTCCGCGCAGGCGATGGGCGCCTGCTTCGGACTCGGCGGTGCGGCGCTGGGCCCGTTCGAGTAGCTGGGCTGCCTCGGCCTCGGCCTCCTCGATCCTGGCCGCGGCGGCCGCCTCGGCCTGGTCCCGCCGCCGCTCGGCGTCCTCATCGGCCGCCGCCACCACGGCGGCCGCGGCATCGCTCAGCTCGGTGGCGATCCTGTCGGCCTCGTCGATCTCGCCCCGCAACCGGTCCGTCAACCGTCCGAGAACGGTCTGGATCCGACGGCGGGTGCGGGCGAGGTGTGCGCGCGCCTCGGCGTGGCCGGCGACCCGGATCGAGTCGGCCTCCCCCTCCGCCGTGACCAGCAGCGCCTCGACGGTGGTGTTGGCCCACACGGTCTGCTCGGCCGCCCGACGCATCTCGGCCTCGGCCTGGCCGCGGGCACGTTCGAGCACCTCGTCGGCCTCGGCTCGGGCACGGCGTACGACATCCTGAGACTCTTCGAGACTGGCGGTCGACTCCTTCTCGATGTCAGCGCGCAGCTGGGCGAGCTCCTGCTCGGTTGCCTCCCGCAAGGCGTCGTTCTCGGCCAGCGCCGCGGCCAGCCGGGCCCGGGCCTCTTCCTCGGCCTGCGCGGTGACGTGGGCGGCCTGCCCGGCGGCCCGATCCACCAGCTCGTCGGCCTGCTGGCTGGCTCGCTCAAGGGCGGCAGCGGACTCGGTCTGGGCCCGGTCCCGGACTTGCGCAGCCGCCTCCGTGGCCTCGGTGTGCTCCTGCTGCGCGGCGGATCGCAGCGCCGTGGCCTCGGCCCGTGCCTCCTCGAGCAGTCGGTCCCGCTCGGTCTCGGCGGAGCCGAGGAGCAAGCTCGCCTGCTCTCCGGCATCGGAGACGATCGCCGCCGCTTCGCTGGAGGCGTCGGCCAGGACCTTCGCCTGCCGGTCGCGGGCGCGAGCGGCTTCGTCGTGGGCGGCAGTCGCCTCGTCATGCAGCCGCTGGGCTTCCTGCCGGAGCGTGTTGGTCTCGGCGCTCGCCCGGTCGGCCTCCTCGGCGGCCTCCCGCTGCAGCTGCTCGGCGATCTCCTGCGCTCGCTGGAGCAACACCGCGGCGGCACCCTCGGCGCCACCTTCGGAGGTCTCGGCACGAAGGTCGGGCTGCATGTCTCGAATCATCGTAGGACGGGTGGCAACCTCCGTCACTGGTCAGAACAGGAGGGCCGAGGCCGGGTCCTCGAGGATGCCCGCGACGTCGGAGAGGAACCGGGAGCCTTTCTCCCCGTCGATGTGCCGGTGGTCGAAGGAGAGGGCGAGGGTGGTGATCTGGCGCGGGACGATCTCGTCGCGACCGTCGACCGAGATCACCCACGGTTGCTTGCGGACGGTGCCGAAACAGAGGATCGCCGACTCGCCGGGATTGATGATGGGGGTGCCGGCATCCACGCCGAAGACGCCCACGTTGGTGATCGTGAACGTGCCGCCGCTCATCTCGGCCGGCTGGGTCTTGCCGTCGCGAGCCGTGGCGGTCAGCTGGTTGAGGGCGCCGGCCAGCTCGACCAGGGTGAGGTCCTGGGCTTCCTTGATGTTGGGCACGACGAGCCCGCGCGGCGTCGCGGCGGCGATCCCGAGGTTGACGTAGCTCTTGTAGACGACCTCCTGGGCCGCGCCGTCCCACCACGAGTTGATCTCGGGGGTGCGCTTCATCGCCAGCATCACCGCGCGGCTGAGCACCAGGAGTGGCGAGACCTTGACCTCGCGGAACTCGCGCCGCGTGCGGAGCCGCGCGACGAACTCCATGGTGCGGGTGACGTCGACGGTGATCCACTCGGTGACGTGGGGGGCGGAGAACGCGGAGTCGACCATCGCGCCGGCCATCATCTTCCGCACGCCCTTGATCGGCTCGCGGCGCTCGCGCTGGCCAGGGGTGGGGACTCCCGTGGTTGAGGAAGGCGCGCTAGCGCCCGTCTCGAAACCTCCGGCCGCCGACTCGACGTCCTGACGCGTGACGGTGCCACCCGCTCCGGTCGGAGTCAGGGTGGTGATGTCGACGCCGAGGTCCTTGGCCAGCTTGCGCACCGGCGGCTTGGCCAGCGCACGGGCTCCGGCCGGCTCCGGTGCGGTGTCGGTGCGCGCCGAGGTCGCGGGAACGGCCGGCTCGTCCGCGCCTTCCACCTCGGGCGAGGCACCCCCCTCGAACGCCCCTTGCGCCTGCAGGTGAGCAGCGGTGGTCCCGGCGGCGAGCTGCGCGCTCGCGGCGCTCTTGCGCGCACGGCGGACCGCCCCGCGCTCCGCCTTGTTGCGGCCGACCAGGCTCTCGCCCTCGCCGCCACCGCTGGCGCGCGGGTTGTAGAGGTCCATCTCGGCGTCGTCCCTGGCCGGGGCCGCATCGGCCCCTCCGTCGGCTGGCACCTCGGACGGGTCGCCGATCGCGATGATCGGTGTGCCGACCGGGACCATCTCGCCCTCGGGCACGAGCAGGCCGGTCACCGTGCCGGCGTACGGCGAGGGCAGCTCGACCAGCGACTTCGCAGTCTCGATCTCGACCACGATGTCGTTGATCTCGACGGTGTCGCCGACCTTGACCTTCCAGGAGACGATCTCGGCCTCGGTCAGGCCCTCGCCGACGTCGGGCAGCAGGTATTCAGCCATGTGCGCGGTGATCCCTTTCAGAAGCTCATCGTGCGGTCGACGGCGTCGAGCAGCCGGTCGAGGTCGGGGAGGAAGTCCTCCTCGATCCGCGACGGCGGGTACGGCGTGTCGAAACCGCCGACGCGGAGCACCGGCGCCTCGAGGGAGTAGAAGCACTCCTCGGTGACCCGGGACGCGACCTCGGCGCCCATGCCCAGGTTGACGTGGGCCTCGTGGGTGATGACCGCGCGTCCGGTACGGCGCACCGAGTCGTAGACGGGGGCCATGTCGAGCGGCGAGAGCGTGCGCAGGTCGATCACCTCGATCGAGACACCGTCGCCGGCCGCTGCCTCCGCCGCCTGCATCGCGGTCTTGACCGTCGGGCCGTAGGCCAGCACCGTGCAGTCGCTGCCCTGACGAACGACCCGGGAGGCCCACAACGGCTCGGGAGTGGCGGACTCGTCGAGCTCGGCCTTGTCGGCGTGGTACTGCCGCTTCGGCTCCAGGAAGATCACCGGGTCGTCGCTGGCGATGGCCTGCTGGATCATCCAGTAGCCGTCGACCGGGTTGGAGCAGGCGACCACCTTGAGGCCCGGCGTGTGCGCGAACTGCGCCTCCGGCGACTCGCTGTGGTGCTCGACCGCGCCGATGCCGCCGCCGAACGGGATCCGGATGACCATCGGCATCTTGATCCGGCCCTTGGACCGGAAGTGGATCTTGGCCACCTGGCAGACGATCTGGTCGTAGGCGGGGTAGACGAAGCCGTCGAACTGGATCTCGACCACCGGCCGGTAGCCGCGCATCGCCATGCCGACCGCGGTGCCGACGATGCCGGACTCGGCCAGCGGGCTGTCGATGACGCGGTCCTCGCCGAAGTCCTTCTGCAGGCCGTCGGTGATCCGGAAGACACCGCCGAGCTTGCCGACGTCCTCACCCATGACCAGGACCTTGGGGTCGTCCTCCATCGCCTTGCGGAGCCCCATGTTGAGCCCCTTGGCGAGCGTGATCTTCTGCGCCCCGTCGCTCATGCGTGGCTCCCCTCGAAGGAGTCGAGGTAGGCCGCG
>JBJMIQ010000042.1:0-14073 GCA_045806805.1 Nocardioides sp.
CGGGCGCCTCGAGGCGGGTGTCGCGATCCGCCTCTGGTCCGAGGAAGACCAGGAGTCGCGGCCCGAGTTCACCGACCCCGAGATCCTGCGGACCAACCTGGCCAGCGTCGTGCTCCAGATGACCTCCCTCGGGCTGGGCGACATCACTCGGTTCCCGTTCGTCGAGCCACCCGACCGGCGCAACGTCACGGCCGGCATCCAGCTCCTCGAGGAGCTCGGCGCCCTGGCCGACGCGCCGGCCGACAAGCGGCGCCTCACCCGCCTCGGCAAGCGGCTCGCCCGGCTGCCGGTCGACCCTCGGCTGGGACGAATGGTCCTCGAGGCCGAGCGCCTCGGCTGCGTGCGCGACGTACTCGTCATCGCCGCTGCCCTCTCCCTGCAGGACCCGCGCGAGCGACCCGCAGACCTCCAGGCCCAGGCCGACCAGGCGCACGCCCGGTTCCGCGACCAGACCTCGGACTTCCTCACCTGGCTCAACCTCTGGCGCTATCTGCGCGAGCAGCAGCGGGAGCTCTCCAGCAGCGCGTTCCGGCGGATGTGCAAGCGCGAGTTCCTCAACTACCTGCGGGTCCGGGAGTGGCAGAGCTTCGAGTCCCAGCTCCGGCAGGTCTGCCGGGAGATGCGGATCCAGGTCGGTCCTGCGCGGGATGGTTTCGAGACAGGCGCTAGCGCGCCTTCCTCAACCACCGAAAGCTCGGACGCCGACGGCATCCACCAGGCTCTGCTGTCCGGGTTGCTGAGCCACATCGGACTGCTGGAGGAGCGCGACAAGGGCAAGCGCGGCCCGCGGGAGTACCTCGGCGCGCGCGGCGCCCGGTTCGCGATCTTTCCCGGCAGCGGGCTGCACCGCAAGAACCCGCAGTTCCTGATGGCCGCCGAGCTCGTCGAGACCGGCCGGCTCTGGGCCCGGCAGAACGCCGCGATCAAGCCCGAGTGGGCAGAGCGTCTCGGAAGCCACCTGGTCAAGCGCACCTACTCCGAGCCGCACTGGTCCAGGAAGCGGGCCGCGGTGATGGCCAGGGAGCGGGTCGCGCTGTACGGCGTACCGCTGGTCGCCGACCGGCTGGTCAACTTCGGGCGGGTGGACCCGGAGGTCAGCCGGGAGCTGTTCATCCGGCACGCCCTGGTCCAGGGCGAGTGGGACAGCCGGCACCGGTTCCTGGTGAAGAACCGCGAGCTCCTCGAGGAGGCCGAGGAGCTCGAGCACCGGGCCCGCCGGCGCGGCATCGTCGTCGACGAGCACACCCTCTTCGACTTCTACGACGCCCGGGTCGGCGCCGAGGTGGTCAGCGGCGCCCACTTCGACACCTGGTGGAAGCGCGAGCGCCGGGAGCGGCCGGATCTGCTGACCTTCGACCGGGAGATGCTCACCCACGACACCGCCGAGGAGATCCGGGAGGCCGACTACCCCAGGACCTGGCAGTCCGGCCTCGTTGGATCCGACGGCGCCGAGGGCCTCACCTTCCCGATCGGCTACCACTTCGAGCCCGGCGCCGCGGACGACGGGATCACCATCGACGTCCCGGTGGCCACCCTGAACCGGGTGTCCTCGGAGGACTTCTCCTGGAACGTGCCCGGCCTCCGCGAGGAGCTGGTGACCAGCCTGATCCGGAGCCTGCCCAAGCAGCTGCGGGTCAACTTCGTGCCGGCTCCCAACCGGGCGCGCGAGTTCCTAGCCGCGGTGCCGGCCGGCGATGAACCGCTGCTCGACGCCCTCGAGCGCCACCTCCGCGCCACCACCGGCGTCGTCGTGCCCCGCGACGCCTGGGACTGGACCAAGGTCCCCGCGCACCTGCAGCCGACGTACCGGATCGTGGACGACGCCGGCGCCGAGCAGGCCCGCGGCAAGGACCTCGACGCCCTCAAGGAACCGCTCCGGCCGTCGTTCGCGCGGGCCATGGCCGACGTCGCCGCCGACAGCGGCCACTCCCGCACCGGGGAGACCACCTGGGTGTTCGGCACGATCGAGCAGTCGTTCACCCAGCGTCGGGCCGGCCACGAGGTCCGCGCCTTCCCGGCGCTCGTGGACGAGGGCGAGACCGTCGGGCTCGGGGTCTTCGGCTCGGAGGCAGAGGCCGAGGCCCGGCACCGCCACGGAGTTCGGCGCCTGTTGTTACTCGGGCTCGACCGTGCGGGCGCCAACGACCGCGCCCTGCTCGACTCGCTGGACGAGCAGCAGAAGCTCGGTCTCGTGGGCTCGCCCTACCCGAGCGTGGGCGAGCTCCTCGCCGACGTGCGAGCGGCTCTCGCCCAGGACACCGTGGACACGCACCCGACGGTGCGCGACGAGGCCGGGTTCGCCGCCCTGCTCGCGGCCGCCGCCGAGGACCTCGACGCCCGGTTGCGGACGGTGCTCGACGACGTGCTCCGGGTCCTGGCGGCGTGGCGCCACACCGACAAGCTGCTCGCGGGCCGCGCCGAGCTCGCGACCCTCCCCGCGCTCACCGACATGAAGGCCCAGCTCTCCCGGCTCGTGCACCGCGGGTTCATCGGAGAGGCGGGAGCCGCTCAGCTGCGCCGCTACCCCACCTACCTCGCGGCGCTCGACCAGCGGCGCTCCCAGCTCGACACCCAGGTCGCGAAGGACCGGCAGCTGATGGACCGGGTCGTCGACCTTCAGGAGGCCTACCTCCACCAGCTCGCGGCGCTTCCCCCGGGCCGTCCGCCCGACGCCCAGCTGCGGCGGATCCGGTGGATGCTCGAGGAGTACCGCGTGTCCCTGTGGGCCCAGCAGCTCGGGACGGCGTACCCGGTCAGCGACCAGCGGATCCGCAAGGCCATGGCCGCCACGGCTGCGACGGCTCCCGCAGGGACCGCCGGCGTGGCAGGCTGAGACCGTGACCGACCGCATGTACCACCGGCCGATGCCGGCGGACTCGAGCTTCTTCGAGGCCGTGGCCGAGGGGGCCGACCCCGCCGCGGTCAGCGAGGCCGCCGACCGGGCCGCCACCCTCCTGGTCCGGGGTGCGCGGGAGTCCCGCGACGCGGAGGTCGCCGACCGGCTTATCCACCTCGCCGACAGTGAGGGGATCGAGACCATCGCCGAGGTCTGGTCGGGCTTCCCGGCCGACTCCCTGGCCGGCTGCCTGTGGCGGCTCTTCCTGCTCCGGTCCTGGGTCTACGCCGACCCGGCCGGCGTCGCGGCCGAGTTCGAGGCCGGGCGGGTGCGCGCACAGGTGGCGCGGGTGGTCGCCGGGGTCGCCGACCCGCCGGGACCCGATGAGCTGAAGTCGATGGTCGACCAGGTGCTGCGCGGCATCGCCGAGGGTGACTTCGCCGACGTGCTCTTCCGCGCTGCGGCGTTCGCCCGGGTGGTGGCCACCGGACGAGCCTCGCTGCCCGACCCGACCGAGGCCGGTATCGCCCGCCTGCTCAACCTCGCCGAGCAGCTGGAGGCCGCCGGTCACCTCGAGCTGAAGAATTCACTCGCCTGATCAGGGGGATCGGGCGGAATGTTGGCGTTCCTCGTCTACACTCGCACTCGTGTGCCGGGCCGCGGCAGCCCCGGGTCCCAAAATCAGCCGCTGCGAGCGGCCACGCGCCGTGAGGCGCTCCCGGTCCGGCACACAATTACTCTCCGGTCTCTCGCCACGAACGCATCCGGATCGTGACCTGACGCGGCCCGTTCACCGCCCATTCGCCCGTTAGGGTGGGCGATGCCCAGCCCCGGCATCGGGAGAAGGGCAGGAGCCGGTCGAGGAGAGGGGATCCGGTGTCGTCGCGGGCCACGACCGGCGGAAGGCGCCGCCGCGCCACCGCAGCCGTCTGCGTGGCGATGATGCTGGCGCTTGCCGCCTGCGAGTCAGACGGTGGGAACAACAGCCCCGCGCCCGCCCCGTCGCCGAGCACGTCCCAGGACGATCCGGTCCAGCTGACGCTGGGGGTCAACGGCACCGAGGACGAGCTCACCGCCTACACCGCCGTCGCCGACATCTTCGACTCCCTCTACGACCCGGCGGAGGTCGACGTCGAGAACTGGGACTCCAGCGCCGAGATGATGTCGGCGATCCGGGACGGGAAGGACGTGCCCGACGTGTTCCTGGCCTCCCGGGACGACCTGGCCACCCTGAAGGCGGAGAAGCTGATCCAGCCCGTCGACGCGTTGCTCGACGCGCGGGGGGTCGACTTCGGCGACGGCTACTCCCGGGACGCGCTGCAGGCCTTCAGCGCCGACGACCGTCTGCAATGCATGCCCTACGGCATCTCGCCGATGGTGATCTACTACAACACCCGGCTCGTCGACTTCGACCAGATGGAGCAGCGCGGGCTGCTGTTCCCGGCGGAGCGGGAGGCCTGGACCTTCGAGATGTTCACCGCCGCCGCCCAGTACGCCAGTCGGTCGAGCGAGGGGACCAAGGGCTTCTACATCGAGCCAGGCGTGCGCACCTTCGCGCCGTTCGTCTACTCCGGCGGCGGCAAGCTCTTCGACGACGAGGACGCCCCGACGTCTCTGGCGCTCTCCGACGGCGACAGCACCGATGCCCTCGAACGCACCCTCGAGGTGCTCCGCCGGCCGCAGCTGACGCTGAGCGAGAACCAGCTCGCCAAGCGCAGTCCTCTGGAGTGGTTCAAGGAGGGGAAGCTCGGCATGATCGCCGGTTATCGGCGGCTGGTGCCGGGGCTGCGGCAGGTCCACGGACTCGACTTCGACGTGATCTCGATGCCCATCCTGGACGGCCAGGCCACCAGTGGCGACGTCACCGGCCTGTGTCTGTCGGCGGACGCGGCCAGCACCCCGGCTGGGGCCGACCTGATGGTGCACATGCTCAGCACCCCCTCGGTGGACCGGGTGGTGCGGACCGGCTACCTCGTGCCGGCCAACAGCGAGGTCGCGCTGTCCGAGGAGTTCCTGCAGCCCGGGCGGCTCCCGGACCACTCCGACGTCTTCAACAACAGCGTCCGGGCCATCCAGATCCCGCCCCTGCTGTCGGTGTGGCCGCAGCTCGAGCGGGCTGTGCGTCCCGAGCTCCACGCGCTGGTCGAGGTGCCGGTGCTCGACGACCTCGAGGAGCGCCTGGCCGAGATCGACGAGGAGAGCCGCCCCGTCCTGGAGTCCGACACCGCCACGCCCGGCGACGAGTGAGCCGGCTCAGCTCGCTCCGTCGGCGGGCGCGTCCGGCGCCGGCGGGTCCTCGGCCACCTCGGGCTCGGCCACCTCGGGCTCGGCCACCTCGGGCTCGGCCACCTCGGGCTCGGGGGCCTCGTCGCCGGCAATGATCGCCGAGACCAGCACCGGCGCAGCCAGGTCGATCTGCCACGGCCGCGCACCGTAGCCCTCCAGCTGCTCCCGCACCGCGGCGGTGAGCGCGTCGGGTTCGCGGGTGGTGGGCGGTGTCCACAGGGTGCGGCGCAGGTGGTCGGGGGTGAGCAGGTTCTCGACCGGCAGTTCCAGCTCCTTCGCGAGCTTGGTCATCGCCGGTCGGGCCAGATCGAGTCGGCGGGCCGCGACCGGGTCGCGCTCGGCCCAGGCCCGCGGCGTCGGGGGGCCGTCGGTGCGCGGGGAGCGCTTGGGCAGCTCGCTCTCGGGCATGTCGATGGCCGACCGCAGCGCATCGACCCAGCGGTTGGCGTAGCGCTCGGCGCCCCGCCCGTGGAAGCCCTTGGTGCTGAGCAGCGTCGCCCGGTCCGAGGGCAGGACGTGGGCTGCGGTCACGATCGCGGAGTCGGGCAGGATCCTGCCTGGCGTCACGTCGCGGCGGGCGGCGATCTCGTCACGGGTCTCCCACAGGGCGCGGACGGCGGCCAGGCCACGGCGGCCGCGCACCTTGTGCAGTCCGGAGGTACGTCGCCACGGCTCGACCCGTGGCGTCGGCACGAAGCCGCGGACGAAGTCGAACTCCTGCTGCGCCCACTCGGTCTTCCCGGCCGCCTCCAGCTCGGCGACCTGTGCCTCACGGAGCTCGACGAGCGGCTCGACGTCGAGTGCGGCGTACTCGAGCCACGGCTCGGGCAGCGGGCGGGTCGACCAGTCGACCGCAGAGTGCTCCTTGGCGAGCCGCTCGCCCAGCATCGTCTCCACGAGCGTGGCCAGGCCCACCCGCGGGTAGCCGAGCAACCGCCCGGCGAGCTCGGTGTCGAACAGCCGGGTCGGGCGCAGGCCGACCTCGGCCAGGCAGGGGAGGTCCTGGGTAGCGGCGTGCAGGATCCACTCGGTGTCCTCCAGCACCGCCTGCAGGGGGTCGAGGGAGTCGAACGGGATCGGGTCGATCAGCCAGGTCCCGGCACCCTCGCGCCTGACCTGGACCAAGTAGGCCCGGCTGGAGTAGCGGTAGCCCGACGCCCGCTCGGCGTCGATCGCCACCGGCCCGGAGCCGGCTGCGATCGCCTCGCAGGCCTCCCGCAGCTCGGCCTCACTCTGGACGACGTGGGGGAGGCCGTGTCGCAGGGACAGCAGGGGACGCGGCGGCGGCTCGGTCTGTTCGGTCGGGGTCTCGGGCTGTTCGTCGAGAGGGGCGTCGGTCGGGTCGGACATGCGCCGTCAGTGCCCCGAGCCACGCTGGCCGCGTCTGCTCGGCATCGCGGTCACGCCCTCCGGGACCGGCGGCAGACCCGCGGCGGTGCACAACAGCTCACCCCAGGCCTCCACGTGGGCGCCGATGTCGAGCGTGGTGCCGGGTTTCGCGGTCGTGGGCAGGCAGGGAGTCCACGACGCGCGGACCTCGATCTGGGCGCTGCCACCCTCGTCGGCCATGCCACCGAAGCTGTCGGTGGCGACCCGGGTCACCGTGCCGGAGGCGGCGAGGTAGGACGCCCCGTGGGCGTCGAGGGCCTCGGTGAGCCAGGACCAGCCGACCGCGGCCAGCAGCGGGTCGGTGATCAGCTCGAGGTCGATCTCGGCGCGGGCGTAGGCGACGCACCGGTAGGTGCCGTCCCAGGCGTCGTTGCCGGAGGGGTCGTGCAGCAGAATGATCCGGCCGGTGCCGAGGTCGGTGTCGTCGACGGTGACGTCAGCCGACAACGCGGCGGCGTAGGGAGCGATCCGCTGGGGTGCCGGCATCTCCTCGCAGAAGACTTCGGGGCGCAGCCGAGCGGCGTGCATGCTCTCCACCGCCTCCCTGAACTCGGGAGGCCATGCGCCCGCGCCCGTTCCCGGGTGCGTCTCCTGACGGACGACCATGCCTCCACACTAGGTCGGCCCGTCCACCTCGATGTGCGAACACGCCGACTGACCTGCGAGGCTTCAGTCAATGAACACGACCGGGCAGGCGAACGGATCGCTGCACGACAGCGCCTTCCTGCGAGCCGCACGCGGGGAGCCGGTGCCCCACACGCCCGTCTGGTTCATGCGCCAGGCCGGACGCTCGCTGCCGGAATATCTCGCCGTTCGCGAGGGCATCGGGATGCTCGAGTCGTGCATGCAGCCCGACCTGGTCGTCGAGATCACGCTGCAGCCGGTGCGGCGGTACGGCGTCGACGCCGCGATCTTCTTCTCCGACATCGTGCTGCCCCTCAAGGCGGTCGGGGTCGACCTGGAGATCCGTCCCGGCGTCGGGCCGGTGGTCGCGTCCCCGGTGCGGACCCTGGCTGACGTGGAGGCGATCCCGGACCTGACGCCGGACGCCGTCCCCTTCATCACCGAGGCCGTCCGGGGTCTCGTCGCCGAGCTCGGTGACACCCCGCTGATCGGTTTCGCCGGCGCGCCGTTCACGGTGGCGTCGTACCTCGTCGAGGGCGGGCCGTCGAAGGACCACGCCCGGACCAAGGCGATGATGTTCGGCGAGCCCGATCTGTGGGACGCGTTGATGCGCAAGATCGCGGGCATCTCCGCGGCGTACCTCGAGGTCCAGGTGGCGGCCGGGGCCTCGGCCGTCCAGCTCTTCGACTCGTGGGCCGGCGCGCTGACACCCGCCGACTACGAACGCCTGGTGATGCCACACTCCGCGGCCGTGCTGGCCCGGGCCGGAGCGCTCGGTGTCCCGCGGATCCACTTCGGGGTCGGCACCGCCAACCTGCTCATCCTGATGGGGGAGGCGGGCGCCGACGTGGTCGGGGTCGACTGGCGCACGCCGCTGGGATCTGCGATCCCGCTGGTCGGTGACCGCGGCGTCCAGGGCAACCTCGACCCGACCATGGTCTTCGCCCCCACGGAGCTGATGACCGCACGGGCCGGGGAGATCATCGAGGCCGGCCGCGCAGCCAGGGGGCACATCTTCAACCTCGGCCACGGGGTGCTCCCCTCGACCGATCCCGACCAGCTCGCCCGGCTGACCGAGTTCGTCCAGTCCTACCCGGTCGAAGGCTCCTAGGAGGCCTGCTCGGGGCGCAGCCCCCGGGACAGCTCGACCAGGGCCGCCTGCAGGTCCCGAACCTGGGTGGGCGCCTGGTCCAGGGGGCGGTGCCGCAGCACCAGCCGCACCTGGGTGTGGTCGCCGGCGATCGGCCGTGAGGTGATCAGCCCGGCCCGCTCCATCGGGTCACCGACCACGCTGTAGTCGGGCAGGACGGTCACCCCGAGCCCCTCGGCGACCATCACCTTGCCCATCTCTGCGCCGTCGGTGCTGTGGGAGGTGACCGGCAGGTCGGAGCCGAACAGCCGATGCGTGAACCGGTGCATGAGGTAGCCCGCGCGCATGGCGACGAAACGCTCCTGGCGCAGGTCGTCGATGGTGACCGCCTCGCGCTGCGTCAGGGGGTGTCCGGCCGGGAGCACGCCCAGCGGACGCCCGTGGCGCAGATCGGTGCCCAGAAGGTCGACCGGCGGGTCGTCGCCGGCGAGCTCGTTGACCAGCCCCAGGTCGAGCGAGCCCTCGGCCAGGCCGACGTGGATGTCGGCCTGCTGCGTGTTGACGATCTCCACGGTCGTTCCCGGGTGGCTGCGGTTGAAGAGGCCCACGGCCGGGACGAGCAGGGTCGAGGTCGCCGCATTCACCGTGCCGAGGCGAACCAACCGGGTGCTGGTGCGCTGGTCGCCGGCCGCTCGCCTGAGCCGGTCGACAGCCCCGAGCACCTCCACGATGTTGGGCAACAGCTCGCGGCCGTGTCGGCTGATCCGGGCACCCGAGCGACGCCGGTCGAGCAGTGTCACGCCGAGCTCGCGCTCCAGCTTGGTGACCCCCTCGCTGAGGGCCGGCTGCGAGATGTGGAGCTTCTCGCTCGCCCGTCGCAGGGAGCCCTGCTGGGTCACGGCGGCGATGTACTCCAGCTGTTCGATGCGCATGGCCCGTCCTCACCGGGGTGACAGGTCCGGCCTGTCGCCCCCTCGTCGTTTCCGTCGGCCGCCTGGGCCGCGTCAACTTGCAATCGCTGCATTAAGTCTAGGAATCTACTCGACATTCATCCCAATTCCGAGGAGCCGCGCATGAGCACAACGACGATGGTCGAGGAGGGCGCTGCGCACCGGCTCGGCCCCAGCGTCCCGGTCCTCACGGCCGACGAGGCGGTTGCGGTGGCCCGCGACCTCGCGGCCGAGCTGGCCGCGGGGTCGGCGGAGCGCGACGCACACCGGCTTCTCCCGGCGCGCGAGATCGACCGACTCTCCGCCTCAGGTCTGCTGGCGATCACCGTCCCTGCGGCGTACGGCGGCTCCGACCTGCCGGTGGCGGCGGTCACCGAGGTCTTCCGGCTCCTCGCCACCGGCGACCCGAGCGTCGCCCAGGTGCCGCACAGCCACTTCGTCTACGTCAACGCCCTGCGCCACCGCGGCGACGCGGCACAGCAGGAGTTCTTCTTCGGCGAGGTGCTGACCGGCAAGCGCTTCGGCAACGCGCAGTCGGAGGTGGGCAGCAAGCACGTCCGCGACCACCGCACCACGTTGCACCCCGCCGGCCCCGGCCGGTGGCGGCTGGAGGGTGTCAAGGGCTACGCCACCGGGGCGCTGTTCGCCGACTGGATCCCCGTGCTCGCCAACCTCGACACCCTGCCGGACGGCTCCGGCGGCCCGCTACACGTCGCTTGGGTGGAGCGAACGGCTCCCGGTGTCACCGTCATCGACGACTGGAACGGGATGGGCCAGCGCACGACCGCCAGCGGCACCGTCCGTCTCGAGTCCGTCGAGGTGCCCGAGAGCCGGATCACGCCGTACCACCTGACCTTCGAGGGGCCGCAGACCTACGGGGCCTTCGCCCAGGTCCTGCACGCCGCGCTGGACGCCGGCATAGCCCGGGCGGCGCTGGACGACGCGGCCGAGTTCGTGACCACCAAGAGTCGCCCCTACCCCGACGCCGGGGTCGACCGCGCCGCTGACGACCCGCTCGTCGTCCATGCGTTCGGCGAGATGGAGCTTGCCGTCCGTGCCGCCGAGGCGCTGCTCGCGGAGGCCGCCCGCGCCGTTGACCTCGCCAACGTCGAGCTGACCGCGGAGACGGCAGGCCAGGCGTCGCTGGCGGTGGCCGCGGCCCGGGCCGCCACCAGCCAGGCCTCGGTGGACGCCGCCAGCCGACTGTTCGAGGTCGCCGGCACCCGGTCGGTCCTCGACTCGCTCAATCTCAGCCGCCACTGGCGCAACGCCCGGACCCACACCCTGCACGACCCGGCGGCGTGGAAGGTCCAGCACCTCGGGAGGTGGGCCGTCGACGGCACCCTCCCGCCCAACCACGGGCACCTCTGAACGGCTCGTTCTGAAAGAAGGGAATCCCGCATGACCTCCCCCCTCAAGTTCCACTGGTTCCTCCCGACCAACGGTGGTGACGGCCGCCAGGTCGTCGGCGGCGGCCACGGCGTCTCCGCCGGTGCCTCCGGACGACCGGCCAGCGTCTCCTACCTCGGGCAGGTTGCCCGCGGCGCCGAGGACATGGGCTTCGAGGCCGCGCTGACACCCACCGGAGCGTGGTGCGACGACGCCTGGCTCTCCACGGCGATGCTCAGCCAGGTCTCCGAGCGCCTGAAGTTCCTCGTCGCGTTCCGGCCGGGGCTCACCGCGCCGTTCCTGGCGGCGCAGATGGCCGGAACATTCCAGAACATGTCGCGCGGCCGGCTCCTGCTCAACGTCGTCACCGGCGGCGAGAGCCACGAGCAACGGATGTACGGCGACTTCCTGGACAAGGAAGCGCGCTACGAGCGGTGCGACGAGTTCCTGGAGATCGTCCGCCGACTCTGGACGGGCGAGACCGTCGACTTCGAGGGCAAGCACCTCTCGCTCGAGGCGGCGAAGCTGGGTCAGATCCCCGACCCCGCACCGGAGATCTACTTCGGCGGCTCCTCACCGGCGGCCGGACGGGTCGCGGCTCGGCACGCCGACGTCTACCTGACCTGGGGCGAGCCGCCGGCAGCGGTCGCCGAAAAGGTGGCGTGGATCCGGGACCTCGCCGCCGAGCAGGGCCGTGAGCTCCGTTTCGGCATCCGGATGCACACCATCACCCGCGACACCTCCGAGGAGGCGTGGGCCGAGGCCAACCGCCTGCTGGAGGACATCGACCCCGAGCAGGTGAAGAAGGTCCAGGAAGGCCTGAAGGCCAGCGAGTCCGAGGGCCAGAAGCGGATGCTCGCCCTCAACGGTGGGTCCAAGGACGACCTGGAGATCCATCCCAACGTGTGGGCCGGGGTGGGCCTGGTCCGCGGTGGTGCCGGCACGGCGCTGGTGGGCAGCCACAAGGAGGTCGCCGACCGGATCGAGGAGTACCACTCGGTCGGCATCGACGAGTTCATCCTCTCCGCCTACCCCCACCTCGAAGGCGCCTACTGGTTCGGCGAGGGGGTCCTGCCGATCCTCGCCCAGCGTGGCCTCTGGACCCACCCGGCCCCGCAGGTCGACCACAACACCGCGGTGCCGTTCCAGGCAGCCGGCCGGACGGCGGCGGCGTCATGAGCGGGCCCGATCCGCGGGTCGCGGTGGTCGTGGGCAACCCCAAGCCGGCTTCGCGCACCCTCGAGGCCGCGCTCCACGTGGTCCGCGAGCTGGTCCATGAGGACCCCGACCTGGTGGTCGACCTCGGAACCCTCGGTCCGTCCGTCCTGGACTGGCAGGACCCCGGGGTGGCGTCGCTGGTCGAGCAGGTCGGGTCCGCCGACCTGGTCGTGGTCGCCAGCCCGACCTACAAGGCGACCTACACCGGGCTGCTGAAGGTGTTCCTCGATCGCTTCGCCGGCGGCACCGGCCTGCGCGGCGTCGTCGTACCGCTGATGTTGGGCGCCGGCCCCGGCCACGCCCTCGCGCCGGAGGTCAGCCTTCGTCCGCTGCTCGCCGAGCTCGGCGGCACCACCGTGCGGGGGCACTACGTCCTCGAGCACCAGTACGACGACCCCGCGGCGTACGCCGACTGGCTCACCGCGGTCCGCCCGACCGTGTCGTCCCTGCTCGCCAACCTGACAGGAGCTGTCGCATGACCGTTCATCCGCTCAAGACCAACCAGGATCTCGATCCCGTCCGTCTGCGCGAGGCCTTCGGCGCCTTCCCCAGCGGCGTCGTCGCGGTGGCCGCGGAGGTCGACGGATCGCTGGTCGGCATGGCCGCCAGCTCGTTCACCTCGGTGAGCATCGAGCCCGCACTGGTGTCCTTCTCGGTGGCCAACACCTCCAGGACCTGGTCGACGCTTCGCCGCGCCGGGCACCTCGGGCTGACCGTGCTGGCCGATCACCAGGATGCCGTGTGCCGCCAGCTTGCCGGTCCCGTGGAGCAGCGCTTCGAGGGTCTCGAGGTGTCCATCACGCGCGACGGCGCGGCCACGCTCGACGAGGGCCTCGCGATGTTCGACTGCTCGGTCCACCGCGAGGTCGAGGCCGGCGACCACACCATCGTCATCCTGCGGCTCCACGCCGTCGAGCACCCGGACTCATCCCTGCCGCTGGTCTTCCACCGCAGCGGCTTCACCCATCTGCACGACGCCCTGGAGGTTGCAAACCGATGAGCACGACAACGGACCCGCAGACCCTGCCGACGCCCCGCAAGGTCGCGGTGGCATCGGCGGTCGGCGCCACCATCGAGTGGTACGACTTCTTCCTCTACGGCACGGCCGCCGGCCTGGTCTTCGACAAGCTCTACTTCAACGGCCTGGACGGGCCAACGGCCCAGCTGGCGGCGTTCGCGACGTTCGCGGTCGGCTTCCTCGCCAGGCCGGTCGGCGGGCTGCTCTTCGGCCACTTCGGCGACCGGATCGGGCGGAAGAAGATGCTGATCCTCACGCTCCTGATCATGGGCGTCGGCACGGCGGCGATCGGCCTGCTCCCGTCGTACGACCAGATCGGGGTGTGGGCACCCATCCTCCTGGTCGTCCTGCGCATCCTGCAGGGCATCGGCGTGGGCGGCGAGTACGGCGGCGCCGTCCTGCTGGCCGTCGAGTATGCGCCGGCCGCCCGACGCGGGTTCTTCGGCAGCTTCGCCCACATCGGGGTCCCCGGCGGGCTGCTCCTCGCCGCCGGCGCCTTCTCGCTGGCCGGCCTGCTGCCGGACGCGGCGTTCCTGGCCTGGGGCTGGCGGGCGTGCTTCCTGATCAGCATCGTGCTGCTCGCGATCGGCGCCTACATCCGGCTCTCGATCATGGAGACGCCGGCGTTCGCGCGGGTCCAGGAGGCGAAGGAGATCTCCGCGGTGCCGCTGCGGGACCTGCTCAAGGCCCAGCCGAAGCGGCTGCTGCTCGGCATGGGCACGCGCTACATCGAGGGCCTGACCTTCAACCTGTTCTCGGTGTTCCTGCTCGCCTACGTGGTCACGAACCTGGGCCTGCCCAAGGAGTGGGCGCTCAACGGCATCCTCGTCGGTGCCGCGCTGGGCGTCGTCCTGGTGCCGATCGCGGGGGCGGTGTCCGACCGGGTGGGCCGCAAACCGGTGTTCCGGGTGGGTACCTGGGCGGCGCTGCTGCTCGCGTTCCCGGTGGCGGCCCTCGTGCAGAGCGAGAGCCGGCTGGGCATCTTCGTCGCGCTGGTGGCCGGCCTCGGGTTGGTCTACGGCGTGGTCTACGGCCCGCTGGCGGCCTTCTGGTCCGAGCTCTTCGACACCAGATACCGCTACACCGCCCTGAGCTCGCTCTACCAGCTCTCCGGTGTGGTCGCCTCTGGGCTCACGCCACTCATCGCCGCCTGGCTGGTGACCCTGGGCAACGGCACGCTCTGGTGGGTGGCCGGCTACAACACGGCCGTCGCTGCGCTGAGCCTGATCTCGGCCCGGCTGCTCCCCGAGACCCGCGGCCGCGACCTGGACCA
>JBJMIQ010000043.1:0-9740 GCA_045806805.1 Nocardioides sp.
GCCTCGGCACCGAGGAGCAGACGCGCTGGGCGCAGATCATGGTCGAGCGTCAGTGGGGCGCCACCATGGTGCTGACCGAGCCCGACGCCGGCTCCGACGTCGGAGCCGGCCGGGCCAAGGCGACGCCGAACGACGACGGCACCTGGAACATCGAGGGGGTCAAGCGGTTCATCACCTCCGGCGAGCACGACATGAGCGAGAACATCATCCACCTCACCCTCGCCCGCCCGTCGGGCGTTGAGGGGGCGGGCGGTCCTGGAACCAAGGGCCTCTCGCTGTTCATCGTTCCCAAGTTCAACTTCGACCCCGAGACCGGCGACCTGACCGGCGAGCGCAACGGCGTCCACGTCACCAACGTCGAGCACAAGATGGGCATCAAGGTGTCCAACACGTGCGAGGTGACCTACGGAGAGAACGAGCCCGCCAGGGGCTGGCTCCTCGGCGAGGTGCACGACGGCATCGCACAGATGTTCCAGGTCATCGAGAACGCCCGGATGATGGTGGGCACCAAGGCGATCGCCACCCTCTCGACGGGCTACCTCAACGCCCTCGAGTACGCCAAGGAGCGGGTGCAGGGGGCCGACCTCACGCAGGCCGCCGACAAGACCGCTCCCCGCGTGACGATCACCCATCACCCCGACGTCCGCCGCTCGCTGATGACCCAGAAGTCGTTCGCGGAGGCGATGCGCGCCCTGGTGCTCTACACCGCGTCGTGGCAGGACAAGGTGATGATCGCCGAGCACGCCGGCGACACCCACACCGACGAGGGCCAGCTGGACGCGGCCGTCAACGACCTGCTGCTCCCGATCGTCAAGGGTTACGGCTCGGAGCGGTCATGGGTGCTGCTGGGCACCGAGTCCCTGCAGACGTTCGGCGGCTCTGGCTTCCTCTCCGAGTACCCGCTTGAGCAGTACGTCCGCGACGCCAAGATCGACACGCTCTACGAGGGCACCACCGCGATCCAGGGGCAGGACTTCTTCTTCCGCAAGATCGTCAAGGACCAGGGCAGGGCGCTGGGCCACCTGGCGGGCGAGATCGAGTCCTTCATCAGCTCCGAGGCAGGCAACGGCCGGCTCAAGGTCGAGCGCAGCCTTCTGGCCAAGGCCCTCGAGGACGCCAACGCGATCGTCGCCCACATGATCAACGACCTGATGTCGGCGGACGCCTCCGCCGACGGGGGTGACGTGCGGAACATCTACAAGGTCGGCCTCAACACCACTCGCCTGCTGATGGTGCTCGGCGACCTGGTCTGCGCCTGGCTGCTGCTGCGCCAGGCCGAGGTGGCGCTGGACAGGCTGGCCGGTGACGCCGGCAAGGACCAGGCGTTCTACGAGGGCAAGGTCGCCGCCGCACAGTTCTTCGCCCAGCACAACCTGCCCAAGATCTCGGCGGAGCGGGCGCTGGCCGAGTCCACCGACCTCTCCCTCATGGACCTCGACGAAGCGGCCTTCTGACCCAAAACCCGCCGCGACCTCGCTGCGTCGTGCCCCTTCCGGGGGCGCCGACGTGGCAGGTCGTAGGCTGACCTCACCCACCACTCACCACACAGGGAGTCCCCATGGGAATCGGCGTCGGCATTCTCCTGATCGTGATCGGTCTGATCCTGTTGCTGGGCGTGATCGAGGACTTTCCGGACGCGATCGCCAACGTGGTCGACGTCAACACCCTCGGCTGGATCTGCCTGATCGTGGGCATCCTGGCCATCGTCCTGGCCCTGGTCATGAACCGCCAGCGGACCCGGACGACCCACATCCAGGAGCGCCGCGACCTCTGAGCCCCGCCCCGGTGAGCCGGTGAGCCGGACGCCAGGCGCGGAGGGGGGAGAGCCCGTCCCTCGGGCGGCTCGACCCGACCGCCGAGACGTCGACATACTGTGCAGCCATGACCGATCAGGAGCGTCTCGCGGGTTACGTCGACGTGTGGTGGCAGGCCATCAACGACTTCACCGCACTGCTGGAGAAGATCCCGCCCGAGCAGTGGTCCACCCCGACCGACCTCGCCGGCTGGGACGTCCGCGCCGTCGCCGCCCATATCGCCCACCTCGAGGGCGTGCTGGCCGGGAACCCCGAGGAGACCGTCGACGTCGGGGAACCCGAGCACGTCACGGGGCTGATGGGTCTCTACACCGAGCAGGGGGTCGTGTCCCGGAGCGAGCACTCGCCCGACGACCTGATCAACGAGATCCGGGAGTCCGCCACCCGCCGCCACACCGCCTTGCTCGCCGACCCGCCGACTGACGGCTCCGCCAGGCCCGACCAGATCTTCGGCGGCGTGGGCTGGGACTGGAACACGCTGTTGCGCAACCGTCCCCTCGATGTCTGGATGCACGAGCAGGACGTCAGGCGGGCGATCGGGAGGCCCGGCGGCATGGACTCACCGGCCGCACAGCACACCGCCGACTACCTCGCCGAGAGCCTCGGCATGGTGGTCGCCAAGCGGGTCGGCGCCCCGACCGGCACGACCGTCGTGCTCGACCTCGAGGACTCCGAGCCGGTCGCGTTCGGCGTGAACGACTCCGGTCGCGGCGAGCGTCTGGCCGACCCGCCCGAGGATCCGACCGTGCGACTGTCGATGGACCGCGAGTCGTTCATCCTGCTCACGGGTGGGCGGCGGGCGCCCGACCCCCGGGCGATCCGGATCGATGGCGACGACCAGCTCGGGCAGCGGATCGTCGACACCCTGGCGGTGACCCCGTGAAGACCACACCGTGAAGGCGCCCACCGAGGCCTGGTCGTTGTCGGACATGGCCGACCAGGCCGGCCGCACCTTCCTGGTCACCGGGTGCACGCTCGGCGGCCTCGGCCATTACACCGCCCTGGAGCTCGCCCGTCGGGGAGCCAAGGTGGTCCTCGGAGGTCGCACGCCCGAGAAGCTGACCGAGACCGAGGGCTCGATCCGGGCGCAGGCCCCGCACGCGGAGCTGCTCCAGCTGCAGGTGGACCTCGCCGACCTCGAGTCGGTCCGAAAGGCGGCGGCCAACGCCGCGGCGTTCGGACCGATCGACGTGCTGGTCAACAACGCGGGGGTGATGGCGCCGCCGTACCGACGCACCGTGGACGGCCTCGAGATGCAGATGGCGACGAACCACTTCGGTCCCTTCCTGCTCACCGGTCTCCTGCTCCCCCAGCTGGTCTCGAGCAGCGCGGGCCGGGTGGTCACCGTGTCTTCCCAGATGCACCGGACCGCGCGCCGGGCACCGCTGGACGACCCCAGGTCCCAGGAGCGGCGCTACTCCAAGTGGCCCGTCTACGGCCAGACCAAGCTGGCCAACCTGCTGTTCACCTTCGAGCTGGACCGACGGCTGCGAGAGGCCGAGCTGCCGGTGAAGGCGCTGGCGGCCCACCCAGGCTTCGCCGGCACACACCTCGCGGCCAACGGTCGGTTCGGCCGGGCCTCGGGAGGGGTGGCCTCGATCCTCGACGCCGCGATCAAGGCGGTCTCCCAGCCCGCGCACATGGGCGCACTCCCGAGCCTGATGGCGGCCACCGCCGACCTGCCGGGGTCGACCTACTGCGGGCCGAGCGGGTTCAAGGAGTACGGCGGCCTGCCGGTCGTGGTGCGGAGCAGCAAGCTGTCCCGCGACGAGGACGTCCAGCGAGAGCTCTGGGAGCTGAGCGAGCAGACGACCGGTCTCACCTACCCCTGAGCTCGAACCTCAGGCAGCCTGCTGGAGGGCGCGCCGCACGCGCGGACCCCCGGTCGCCATCTGGTAGAGCCGGACCAGCTGCCTGGGCGCGTTCCTGGGCGTGGTGTTGGCCAGCCAGCCGTTGGGCAGCGACAGCCGCACCACCTTGTGCCAGGCCGAGTACACCTGCGGTACGAGCGGACGGGCGCAGTAGTTGAGGTCGTACTTCTCGAACAGCGCCTGCACCTTGGGGGCGATCTCGCCGTACCGGTTGCTCGGCAGGTCGGGGAACAAGTGGTGCTCGATCTGGTGAGAGAGGTTGCCGGTCATGATGTGCATCAGCTTCGAGCCGGAGATGTTGGCCGAGCCGAGCATCTGCCGCACGTACCACTCACCCTTGGTCTCGCCGTCGATGGAGCGCTTCTCGAAGGTCTCGACACCCTCGGGGAAGTGCCCGCACATGATCACTGAGTGGCTCCACAGGTTGCGGACCAGGTTCGCGGTGAAGTTGGCGGCGATCGTGTGGAGGAAGGAGGGCCCGGACAGCGCCGGGTGCACGACGTAGTCCTTGGTGAGCTGCCGGCGAAGCTTCCTCAGCACGGCCTTGGCCTCGGTCCGGAACTTCGGGTCCTTGGTCCTGCCGCGCTTGACCGCGCCGCGCAGCTCGAGGTCGTAGGCCGCGATGCCCCACTCGAAGAAGCAGGCGTTGACGAAGTTCCACAACGGCTGCACGAGGTAGAAGGGCACCCACGGCTGGTCCTCGTCGACACGCATGATGCCGTAGCCGAGGTCGTTGTCCTTGCCGATCACGTTCGTGAAGTTGTGGTGGAGCTCGTTGTGACTGTGCTGCCACTGCTTCGAGGGAGTGACGTGGTCCCACTCCCAGGTGGTCGAGTGGATCTTGGGGTCGCGCATCCAGTCCCACTGACCGTGAAGGATGTTGTGCCCGATCTCCATGTTGTCGAGGATCTTGGCGAGCGAGAGGCCCGCGGTGCCGACCAGCCACGCCGGCGGGAAGAGCGAGAAGAGGAGCACGGCGCGCGACCCGACCTCGAGCGAGCGCTGGGTCTTGATCACCTTGCGGATGTAGGCCGCGTCGGCGGCGCCGCGAGAGTCGATGACCTCCTGGCGGATGGCGTCGAGCTCCACGCCGATCTGCTCGATGTCCTCAGGCGTGAGATGGGCGATCGGATTGACGGGCTTCTTCTGGATGACAGTCACAGTTGCGGTTCCTTTCGAGTCACGGGGTTTCGAGACGGTCGCTTCGCGACCTCCTCAACCTCCTCGCTTCGCTCGGACCTTCAGTGGTCGATGTCGCACTCGCCGGCGGCGGCGTTGATGCAGGTCTGGATGATGACGCCGTCCCCCGGGGCGGCGGTGGTGAGCTCTCCGTTGCGCAGGTCGCGGACCGCGCCCTGCCGCAGCGGCAGGACGCATCCGTAGCAGATGCCCATCCGGCACCCGCTCGGCATCAGGACTCCCGCATCCTCGGCGGCGTCGAGGATCGGCGTCGCCCCGTCTGCCTCCACGGTGGTGCCGGTGCGGGCGAAGCTGATCGTGCCGCCCTCGCCGGGCACCACGGTCGCGGTGCGGAACTGCTCGGTGAACAGCCGCAGGCCGCGCTCGGCGTGGTGGTGCTCGATGGCGTCGAGCAGGCCGGCCGGTCCGCAGGCGAAGGTCGTGCGTTCGCCCAGGTCGGGCACGAGGTCGGCCAGGTCGGCCACGTCGAGGATGCCGTCGATGTCGTCGTACCGCGCGACGAGCGAGATCGCCTCCGCCTTGTGGAGGGCCTTGAGATCGGCGGTGAAGATCGAGTCTGGCTCACTCGGAGCGACGTGGACCACGACGATGTCGTGGTGGCTGCTGCGGGGAAGGCGCAGGACGCCGTGGTCGGTGGACGGGAACAGGTTGCGCAGCATCCCGATGACAGGCGTGATGCCGGACCCCGCGGTGACGAAGAGGAACTTGCCGCCGCCGGGCGGGAGCACGAACTCGCCGGCCGCCTGCTCGAGGTGGACCAGCGTGCCCGGGCGGGCGTCGTGGACGAGGTGGTTGCTGACCTTGCCCTCCGGGACCGCCTTGACGGTGATCGAGATCCGGCCGTCGGCGCGGGGGCCGTGGGTCAGCGAGTAGGCCCGCCATTGGCGGACGCCGTCGACGTCGATCCCGATCCGGACGTACTGGCCGGGGACGTGCCCGGCCCAGTCCTTGCCAGGGCGGATCACGATGGTGGCCGCATCGGCCGTCTCGGGACGGATCTCCTCGATCCGGCCCCGCAGCTCGGCGCCTGACCGCAGCGGGTGGACCATGTCCAGCACGTCGGCCGGCACCATCGGCGTGAGAGCAGCTTCGGCCACGCGGCGTACGGCGGCGCGGAGATTACTCATGCCTTCCATACTGTCCTCCTCGGGGACTAAAGTCATGACCAGCGAGCGTGAAGATCCCCACCAGATTTGTTCGGAGAGAACAATGAACCCGGCCAAGCCCCGCCGAACTGCCGACCACAGCCTGCAATTGACCCCGGAGACCATCGAGGAGATGCGCTCCCGCCTCCCGCAGGTGGCCGAGGCGACGGTGGCCGCGATCATCGACGAGGTCCCCAGCTACGCCGACGCGCTGACCGGATCGATGGGTGAGAACATCCGGAGCGCGGTCCAGCTCGCCCTCGGCGGATTCATCTCGCTCGCCTCCCGCCGGCGCGGGGCCGATCCTCGCACCCCGGCAGCGCCCGCGGTGGAGGGCGCCTACCAGCTCGGGCGCGGCGAGGCGCGCAGCGGGCGCACCGTCGACGCGCTGCTCGCGGCGTACCGGATCGGTGCGCGGGTGTCGTGGCGCGAGATGTCGGACACCGCGGTGCGCAACGATGTCGAGGCCGACACCCTGGCTGCCTTCGCGGAGCTGGTCTTCGCGTACATCGACGAGCTCTCCGCCGCCAGCGTTGCCGGCCACACCGACGAGCTGGACACCACGGGCCAGGTGCGTCGCCGCCTGTTGGAACGCCTCGCCCAGCACCTCGTGCAGGGCTCGCCGCCCGAGGCCGTGCAGTCGGCCGCCGAGCGGGCCGGATGGTCGCCGCCAAAGACGCTCACGGCGGTCGTGGTGCCCGAGGCCCAGGTCCGGCCGGTCATGGGCGCGGTCTCTGCCGAGGCCCTGCGGTCGGTCGAGGACCTCCCGGGACTGGAGGACCGGGTCCTGCTGCTCGTGCGCGACATGGATGGCACGCGACGCGGTGTCCTCCTGCGCGCCCTCCGCGACCGCAACGGCATCGCCGGTCCGGCCCGGCCCTGGCTCTCGGTTCGTGCCTCGGTGGACCGGGTCATGCGCGCGTTGGAGCTCGGGATCACGCTGGACACCGAGGCGCACCTGTCTCGGCTCGTGCTGACGGCCGACCGTGAGGCCCTGGCCGACCTGCGGGTCCGGGCGCTGTCGCCGCTGGCGGATCTGCGTCCGGCCTCCGCCGAGAAGCTCGCAGCGACCCTCCGCTCGTGGCTCCTCCACCACGGCCGACGCGACGACGTCGCCGCCGAGCTGTTCGTGCACCCGCAGACTGTGCGCTACCGGATGGGTCAGCTGCGCGAGCTGTTCGGCGATCGGCTCGACGATCCCGCCGCAGTGCTCGAGCTCACCATCGCGCTGGCCGCCGAGCCAGATTGACCACTCGCCTGTCATGCCAGCCGATCCAGGAGGGCCACCGCGTCGTGGGGAGCGTGGCCGCGGGCGTCGTTGTCGAAGTAGACGTAGACGTCGAGTCCCTCCGCACACCAGTCCCGGACCTTCGCGGCCCAGCGGTCCAGCGAGCGCGAGGAGTAGCCGCTGGCGTAGAGCTCGGTGTGGCCGTGCAGGCGGACGTACATCAGGTCGGCGGTGCGCTCCTCCAGGTAGGGCCAGGTGCCGGGGCTGTCGGATGCCGCCAGCGCGACGTCATGCTTCTCGAGCAGGTCGAGGGCCGACCGGTCCCCGAACGAGCGGTGCCGCGCCTCCAGCACGTGCCGGATCGGGCGGTCGATCGGACACTCCGTCAGGACCCGGTCCTCGGCCAGCTTGTCGTCGTGACGCTGCGCTAGCTCGGCCGCGGAACCGGTGGTGCGTGGGAGCAGATCGAAGAACCCGGCGAGCCGCTGCTCGTCGTACGCGGTCCTGGCCGGCAATTGCCACAGCATCGGCCCCAGCTGCCCACCGAGAGCGAGTACGCCCGAGGCCAGGAAGTTGGCCAGCGCGGTTTCCACCCCGGCGAGCTGCAACATGTGGGTGATGTAGCGGCTGCCCTTGACCGCCACCGGGAAGTCGTCCGGCGTCGAGTCGACGATCCTCTGGTAGGTCGAGGGGCGCTGCAGGGAGTAGAACGAACCGTTCAGCTCCACCGAGCTCATCTGCGAGGCGACGTACTCCAGCTCGCGGCGCTGGACGAGCCCCTTGGGGTAGAAGTCACCGCGCCAGCTGGCGTAGCGCCAGCCAGACACCCCCACGCGGACCTCGGCCATGGCTGGCTTGTAACCAGCGGCGGCGGGTTCAATCCCGTGACCGGTGCGCGGTTTCTCCGCCCTCAGGCCTCCGCGTAGACGAGCTGACCCGCCACCCAGGTCGCGTGGACGTGCATGTCGCGCAGTCGATCGGCCTGCTCGAGCGACGTCTCCGCCTTCTCGACCGGGTTGCGGTCCAGGAGCACCAGATCACCCCGGGACCCCGGGCGGACGGTCCCCTGTCCGTCGACGGAGGCCGCCAGTGCCTCCTGCGGAGTGAGTGCCTGCTCCGGGTGCCACGGTTCGCGCTGGTCGCCGCTGCGGTGGACCGCGGCCGCCATGGCAAGCCAGGGGTCCAGCGGCGAGACCGGTGCGTCGGAGCCGAAGGCGAGGGTGACGCCCTCGTCGAGCATCCAGCGCAGGGCGAAGGAACGATCGGCCCGGTCTCCCCACACCCGCTCGGTCGCGTCGCGGTCGTCGAGCAGGTGGGCCGGCTGCACGCTCGCCCGGATGCCGAGGTCGGCCAGCCGACGCACGTCCTCCCGCCGGATCAGCTGGGCGTGCTCGATCGAGCCCCGGGCTCCGGTCGACTCGTAGGCGAGGAGCGCGGACTGCACCGCCGCGTCGCCGATGGCGTGGGTCGCCACCTCCAGTCCGTTGCCGGCCGCGATCTTGAGCAGGTCGTGCAGCTCCTCGTCGGTCTGGTTGGGCTCGCCCGAGCCCGATCCGTCGGCGTACGGCTCGCAGCACCAGGCAGTCCGGGTGTTGAGCGACCCGTCAGAGATGATCTTGAGCGGACCCATCGTGATCCGCTCGTCGCAGTCGGGGAGCGTGTCGCCGGTGCGCAGTCCGGCCTCGAGGACCGCGTCCAGCCCGTCGGCGTACGTCGCCGCTCTCACCCGCAGCAGGTTGGCGCCCTCGTGGAACCGTTCGGCCCAGTCGCGGTGGTCGCCGCTGAACTCGAAATCGACGATGCCCGTGACCCCCATGGCCGCGGCCGCCTCCATCGTGCGCTCGTAGGCGGCCGGTGACGTGCCGTCGTTGCCGACCAGGGTGACCAGTCGTCCGTACGCCGCGAACCACTCGCGCTCGTAGACCACCTTGTCGCGGACCGGGAGGGCGAGGGCGATGAGGGCGGTGCTGTTGAGCCAGGCGTGGTGGCCGTCGCCGCTGATCAGGATCACCGGGGTGTCAGGGGCCACCTCGTCGAGCTCGGTGACGGTCGGGTCGCGGTGCCAGCGCGAGAGGCGGTGCCCCCATCCGATGAGCGGCTCGTCGGGCACCTCGGACAGCCGCGCCGCCACCAATGCGGTCGCCTCTTCGGGAGACCACGTGGCCGAGAGGTCGAGTCGCTGCGACGACACGGTCCACTGGCCGAGATGGACGTGCTGGTCCCACAGCCCGGGAATCAGCCAGCGGCCCGTGGCGTCGTACTCCTCCAGGCCGGCGGGCCGGTCGAGACCGAGGCCGACCTCCACGACCGTGCCGCCCTGCACTCGCACGTCGAGCGGGACGTCGACCTTCGGGCTGCTCCCGAGCTCGACGATCCGGGCGTTGCGGAGCAGCAGATCGCGCATGTCGTCCACGCTAACGAGTACCCAGCGCACGGCTCGTGACCCCTCGCGGAAACGCGTCGTGTGCCTGAGTGTGCGTGT
>JBJMIQ010000044.1:0-13121 GCA_045806805.1 Nocardioides sp.
AGACCATCGCCCACTCGTGCAGGCCGACGCACCCGACGTGCGCCGGCCGCGCCGCGGTGGCCGACAGCAGCCCGTGCAGCGCCTCGACGAGCGGCCGCTGCGCGACGACGTGCTCCCGCCTGACGGCGACGACCGGGCGGCGTACGAGCAACCGGGGTGCCTGCACGCCACGATGGACCTCTACAAGCACGCCTTCCGGCTCACCCCGATGATCTGCTCCGGTCTGGTCGCCGATGCGTTCGAGCTGGCGTGGGACATCCGGATCACGGACATGCGGGCCGCTCCGTACGACCTCTCAGGAATCACCCTCGACCCGACCGACCAGCCCTGGACCCCCATCCGGATCGAGACATCCGATGGGAAGGCCGAGTACGTCGCCCTCCAGCGCCAGTTCTCCGAACGGGCTGCCCCGATCCGACAGCGGCTCATGGCCGAGTGTGAGCGGCTGCTCGCAGCGAGCGCCGTGCCGGCGACCAACCAATGATGTTGTCCCAGACACATCCACCCCTCGGCGGGGATGCCCGGCGCTTCATGGGGTACTACCCGGACGTGAGCATGTTGCTGGTGCCCCTGATCGTGGTCTTCCTCTTCGTACTGCCCTTCGTCATGGCATGGCTGGAGCCGAAGAAGGCTCCCACGCGCCGCTCGGCCCCTCGGCGAACGAACTCGCGCTGACCGGCGAGTGCCAGGGCCTGCTGGCGTGGACCCACATGTGAGGATCGACCCATGCTCGAGGTCCAGCTCCCCGACTCCACCGAGGCACCCGAACTGGTGCGATCCTTCGGAGCATGCCTGGCCTCGGTGACCGAGGCCGCGCCCCACGAAGTGCCGCTGCCGGCGGCCAGCTTCCGAGGAGCCGTCGCTCACTGGCGAAACTGGCTGGCCAGTCGTGGCTTCGGCCTGGTGCCGGTCGCCCAGCCGCGGAGGTTCAACTGGCCGGGGTACTGGCTCGCCGTGCTGGGCGACGACAAGGCGGTGCTCATGTTCGGGACGCCGTCGGGTGTGGTCCTGAGCCCCCAGGACGCCGCCCTGCTCGGGCGCCCGGCCACCGATCTGCCCATACTCGAGGGGTTCGTCGTGTCCTCGCTCGATCCGTCCTCACCCGGCACCGTCCCGGCCCACCCGACCGGTCGAGGCACAGCCGTGGCCATCGCCATCGCCACGGAGGCCACCGGGCCAATGCAGTCCCTCGAGCAGGCGCGCGCCCTCGCCGGGCGCGGTCTCGACGGGGATCGGTACGCCGCCAAGGCCGGCACCTTCACCCCCGCGAGCGACACCGCTCGTGGCTACGACCTGACCCTGATCGAAGCCGAGGTGCTGGATGAGCTGTCACTCCCCGGCGGCGCGACGCTCGAGTACCTCGACGCCCGCCGCAACATCGTCACCCGGGGTGTGGACCTCAACGCTCTGGTCGGACGACGCTTCCGCATCGGCGACGTCGAGTGCCTCGGCCAACGGCTCTGCGAGCCGTGCTCCCACCTCGAGCGTCTTACGGGCAGTGGTGTGTTGCGCGCGCTGATCCACCGCGGCGGCCTGCGTGCCGACATCCTGAGCGACGGTCAGATCCAGGTCGGGTCCGCGATCGAGCCGGTCGACTAGGGCATCGGCGAAAAACCGAGCCGTTGCTCGCGGGTTGAGCGACGCCGTTGTCCTACGGTGGAGGTCATGCACCTGATCGCAGTGGTCCTGATGATCGCCTCGATGGTCGCCTCCCCCGCTCCGGCGGCCCAACCCGATCCGAGGTGGGTGTTCTACACGAAGGACAAGACCTTCTACCACTCACCGTGGTACCGCCACGCCCACCGGATCATGATCCCGTTCGGCTGTACGCGGGCGCCGTACTACTCCCCCGACCCCCGTTGTGCCCACGACCGCGGCTTCCACCACGGCATCGACATCGCCATGCCCTGCGGGACTCTGCTGCGGTCCGACCGTCGGGGCTGGGTGGTGTCGAACGACGAGCTCGGCCCGGCGTACGGCGTCCACCCGATCCGGCTGCGCAACAAGCGGCACGGTTTCGACATCGTCATCGGCCACACCCGGAGGGTGTTCGTGAAGCCCGGCGACCAGATCAGGCCCGGGACCCGGCTCGGCCGTGCCTCGGACTCCGCAGCTCCCGACGGCTGCCACCTGCACTTCGAGAAGCGCGCGGTCGGGGGCGGTCTCGACACCGCCAGCTCCCCGCGCAAGCTGTTGCGGCTGCGCGCCAGGACGTGACCATGGAGCTGCGTGACGACCGGGTGCTGCGGAACTTCATGACCACCGACGGCCGGCTGCACACCATCCCGTCCAAGCGCGCCAAGCGGCTGATCGTCCTCGACCACATCGCGCAGTCCTTCGAGCCTGGTCGGACCTACCAGGAGCGGGAGGTCAACGCGATCATCGAGCGGTTCCACCCCGACTACGCCGCGCTGCGCCGCTATCTCGTCGATGACCAGTTCCTGACCCGCGAGGACAACGTCTACTGGCGCAGCGGCGGGACGTTCGATGTCTGAGGTCGCAGGCCGGCACATCCAGGGCGAGGACTGGTACGCCGAGGACCTCGTCGACGTGCAGTACGTCGAGTGCACGTTCACAGACGTCGACCTCACCGAGGCCAAGACCAGCGGCGCCTTCTTCGACCGATGCACGTTCCACAACTGCCGGTTCAACGCGTCGGTGCACACCTTGTCGGCGTTCGTGGCTTGCGACTTCCGGCGGGTCAACTTCTTCGACGCGGTCTTCGAGGGATGCAAGCTGAACGGATCGGTGTTCACCGAGTGCACCCTGAGGCCGGTCAAGGTCGTGGGCGGCCAGTGGCACGGAGTGACGATCCGCGGCACCAACCTGACGAAGCTGGACCTCCGCTCCGTCGACCTGCGCGAGGCCGACCTGTCGATGAGCGACCTCACCGGAACGGTGCTCCGCGACGCCCGGCTCGACTCGGCCAACCTGCGCGAGACCGAGCTCGGCGGGGCCGACCTGCGCGGCGCCTCGCTGACCGGGGTCGACCTGGTCGCGGCCCGGCTCCGCCGCACCAGGCTCGACCTGCCCGGCGCCGTACTTCTGGCCGAGCTGCACGGCGCCGACGTCGAGCCGGCGTAGCTCGATAGTTCGGAACGATCGGCAGGTTGTTGGGGCGTTCGAACCTGCGGAATGTTCCGGACTATCCGGTCAGGGTGCCGTGCTCGACGCAGGTGGCCGCCCAGCCACGGGGCATGACCTGGACCTTCATCCGGCGACGACACCGGGTACAGAAACGCGGTGGCTCGAGGGCGAGTCGGCGCTCACACCCTGTGTGGTCCCGCTCGGCGAGCGGTTCGCCGCACTGGCCGCAGTACGTCGGGGCGCCGGTCACAGGGTCTTCGCGAGTTCCTTGATCGGCATCTTCAGGTCGCTCAGCAGCGCCAGGTCCTCGTCGGCGTCGCGGCCGAGCGTGGTCAGGTAGTTGCCGACGATGACCGCGTTGATCCCACCGAGCAGGCCGTCGCGGGTCCCGAGGTCGCCGAGGGTCAGCTCCCGGCCGCCGGCGTAGCGGAGCACGGTGCGCGGCATCGCCAGCCGGAACGCCGCGATCGTGCGCAGAGCATCGGCCGACTCCATCAGCGGGAGGTTGCCGAACGGCGTACCGGGACGCGGGTTCAGGAAGTTGAGCGGAACCTCGTGGGGGTCGAGGTCAGCCAGCTGCGCAGCCAGCTCGGCGCGCTGTTCCAAGGACTCCCCCATCCCGACCAGGCCGCCGCAGCACAGCTCCATGCCGGAATCGCGGACCATCTCGCAGGTCTCCCACCGCTCCTCGAACGAGTGGGTGGTGACCACGCTGGGGAAGTAGGACTTCGCCGACTCGAGGTTGTGGTTGTAGCGGTGCACACCCATGTCCCTGAGCGCGTCGACCTGGTCCTGGGTGAGCATGCCGAGCGAGCAGGCGACATTGATGTCGACGGCCTCCTGGATCGCCTCGATCCCCTCGCGGACCTGGGACATCAGCCGGTCGTCGGGGCCCCGGACGGCGGCGACGATGCAGAACTCGGTCGCGCCGGTGGCGGCCGTCTCCTCGGCGGCCTTCACCAGCTGCGGGATGTCCAGCCACACCGACCGCACCGGCGAGGTGAACTGGCCGGACTGGCTGCAGAAGTGGCAGTCCTCCGGGCAGCCTCCGGTCTTCAGGCTGATGATCCCCTCGACCTCGATCTCCGGGCCGCAGTGTTTCATGCGTACGGCGTGGGCGAGCTCGAGCAGCTCGGCGATCCGGTCATCGGAGAGCCGCAGCACCTCGACCAGCTCCTCGTAGTCGAGGCCGGTGCCCTCGTCGAGGACCTTCGCGCGGGCACGTTCCAGGATGTCTGCCACGTCGAGCAAGATATCGGGCGTCCGTAGACTGCCCGCGATGACCTCCCCGGCCACCCCCGAGCAGCTGCTCGCCTACGACCGCGACCACGTGTGGCATCCCTACACGTCGATGACCGAACCCACCCCGGTCCGGCTCGTCACCAGCGCACAGGGGTCCCGGCTGGGCTTGGCCGACGGCCGCGAGGTGATCGACGGGATGTCATCGTGGTGGGCCGCAATCCACGGCTACCGCCACCCAGCGCTGGACGCCGCGCTCAAGGGGCAGGCCGACGACTTCGCCCACGTCATGTTCGGCGGACTCACGCACGCGCCGGCGATACGACTGGCGCAGCGACTGGTCGAGATCACCCCCACCGGACTCGAGCACGTCTTCCTCGCCGACTCCGGCTCGGTGAGCGTCGAGGTCGCGCTGAAGATGGCGCTCCAGTACCAGCGCGGCGCCGGTCGGCCCGAGCGGACCCGGATGCTGACCGTGCGCGGCGGCTACCACGGCGACACCTGCGGCTGCATGGGCGTATGCGACCCCGAGAACGGCATGCACACGATGTTCCGTGGGTTCGTCGCCGACCACGTGTTCGCCGACCGGCCGCCACCCGACGAGGACGGGGTCGATGCCTGGGGCTCGTCGTTCCGCAAGCTTGCCGAGACCAACGCCCACGAGCTGGCGGGGATCGTGGTCGAGCCGCTCCTGCAGGGCGCCGGCGGGATGCACGTCTACCCCGCGGCCTGCCTGCGGGTGATGCGGGAGGTCGCGGACGAGCACGGGCTGGTGCTGATCCTCGACGAGATCGCCACTGGCTTCGGACGGACCGGGACCTTGTTCGCGGCGGACGCTGCGGGCGTCGTACCCGACATCATGTGTGTCGGCAAGGCGCTCACCGGCGGCTACCTCAGCCTGGCGGCCGCGATCTGTACCTCGGAGGTTGCCCAAGGCCTGTCCGCCTCGGAGTCCGGGGTGCTCATGCACGGGCCGACCTACATGGGGAACCCTCTCGCGTGCTCGGTCGCCCTTGCCAACCTCGACCTGCTGGCCACCGGTGACTGGAGGTCCGACGTCGAGCGGATCCACCGGCGCCTGGCCACCGGGCTGGCGGCGTGCAGCGACCTGCCGGACGTCGCCGACGTGCGCACCATCGGCGCGGTGGGCGTCGTCGAGCTGGCCCGACCGGTGCAGATCGATGCCGCGACCGAGGCTGCACTCGACGCCGGCGTCTGGCTGCGGCCGTTCCGCAACCTCATCTACACGATGCCGCCCTACATCTGCACCGACGACGAGATCGACCGAATCTGCGGCGCCATCACCCGCGCCGCAGTGGCAAGGTGAGCCGGTGATCTGGCAGAAATGGCTCGACGACCAGGCCGAGCTCCGCGACCGGGCCGGCCTGCGCCGTACCCTGCGGCCGCGCGGCCCCGACGACCCGGTCGTGGACCTGGCCGGCAACGACTACCTGGGCCTCTCCCGGCACCCCGCGGTGAGCGAGCGGGCTGCGGAGGCAGCGCGGACGTGGGGCGCCGGCGCCGGCGCATCGCGCCTGGTCACGGGGACCCTGGGCCTGCACGTGGAGCTGGAGGGTGCGCTCGCCGACTTCCTCGGACAGCCGGCCGCCCTCGTGACGTCGACCGGCTACCACGCCAACCTCGCGGCCGTCACCGCCCTGGCCGACCGGGACTGCCTGGTGGTCTCCGACGCACACGTCCACGCCTCGCTGGTCGACGCGGCCCGGCTGTCGCGGGCGGAGGTGACGGTCACGGCGCACAACGACGTCTGCGCCGTCTCCGCCGCACTCGCCCGGGCCGACGGACGGCGGACGATGGTGCTCACCGAGTCCATCTACAGCGTCTTCGGCGACCCCGCTCCCCTTCGTGAGCTGGCCGGGGTCTGCGCGTCGTACGGCGCCCTGCTCCTCGTCGACGAAGCGCACGGGCTCGGCGTCGTCGGGGCCGGCGGCCACGGGCTGGTGCGCGACCTCGGCCTCGACGGCCATGACCACGTCGTCGTGACCGCCACCCTGTCCAAGTCGCTGGGGGCGCAGGGCGGCGCCGTCCTCGGCTCCCCGGCCGTGATCGACCACCTGGTCAACCGGGCCCGCCCGTTCATCTACGACACCGGTCTCGCACCCTCGGCCGCGGCCGGCGCTCTGGCCGCCCTGGAGGTGCTGCTCACCCGCCCCGAGCTGCCGGCGGTGGTCCACACCCGCGCGACCGAGCTCGCCGGAGCTTTGGGGGTGCCGGCTCCCGAGGGTGGGGTGCTGTCGGTGCCGATGCCCTCGCCCCAGGTCGCGCTGGCCGCGCAGGCGGCCGCGCTGGAGGAGGGGGTCCGGGTGGGGTGTTTCCGTCCCCCCTCCGTGCCCGACGAGGTCTCGCGACTTCGGGTGACCACGTCGGCGGGGATCCCGGAGGCGGACTGGGCGCGGGCCGCGGCGGTCCTCGGGCAGGTCGTCAAGGAATACGAAACCACCCCACCAGACCACTCGCTGCGCTCGCGCTCCGGCGGGGACCCCGAGACCACGCCCGAAACCTCGTGATCGTCGTCGTCACCGGCACCGACACCGGGGTCGGCAAGACCGTCGCCACCGCAGCACTGGCCGTCCGGGCGAACATGAGGGGGTCGGTGGTGGTGGTCAAGCCCGTGCAGACCGGCGTCGGCCCGGGTTCCGAGGAGGTGGCGGACGCCGAGGTGGTGCACCGGTTGACCGGCTGCGCGGTCCAGGAGCTCACCTGCCTCGAGGACCCGCTCGCACCGGACACCGCGGCACGGCGCCGAGACGTCCGGATCCCTCCGGTGGCGGAGTACGCCGACCGGGTGCGGGTGCTCGCCGAGTCGCACGACACGGTGCTGGTCGAGGGCTCCGGCGGGGTGCTGGTCCGGCTCGACACCGAGGGCGGGACACTCCTGGATCTCGCCGAGCAGGTGGCCGCCGAGGTGGTGGTGGTGACCTCGGCCGGCCTCGGCACGCTCAACCACACCGAGCTGACGGTCACGGCGCTGCGGACCCGCGGGATCGAACCCACGGGACTGGTGATCGGCTCCTGGCCGAGCGAGCCCGGCCTGGCGGAGACCTGCAACCTCGGCGACCTGCCGCGGGTGACCGGCGTACCGCTCATGGCTTCGATCCCCGCAGCGGCCGGTTCGCTGACTCGGGAGGAGTTCGCCGATCAGTCGCCGACGTGGTTTGCCTGACCAGCAGACCGCGAGGCACGAGCGGACTGCGTGGGGTCAGGCAGGTTGAGCACGGCCCGCGACCGAGGAACGAGGTCGCGATGGGCGGGTCGAAACCCGGTGAGCCGAAAGCAGGCCTTGCCCACGTAGGAGCCCGAGGTTCCGGGGTTTCGACACGGTCGGCGCCGGGGGCGTCTCCCTGCTCAACCACCGATGCCGGATCAGCTGGCCACCTGGTTGAGGAACCAGCGGTGGCCGAACGGGTCCCGGAACACCGCCACCCGGCCGACGGGTCCACTGTCCTCCGGCCCACGGTCAAGCGTTGCGCCGGCGGACACGGCGCGGGCCGCGAGGGTGTCGACGTCCTCGACGGTCAGGTGGAGCGAGACCGCATTGCCGCGCGAAGGATCCGGGGCGGCGACGTTCGCCTCTGCGAACTCCTCCGACATCATCCAGCGGGCGCCGCCCACGGCCAGCTCGACGTGACCGATCCGCCCGTCCGGCATCTCGATCGGCGGGTAGGTCACCTCGGCGCCCAGGACGTCGACATACCACTCGACGGCCGCGCGGGCGTCGGCGACACAGATGTAGGGCGTCAGCTCGCTCATGCGCCTGACGATGCCATGATCAGGCGGCGGACGCCTCCCGGTCGTGATCGACCAGGGTGTGCAGAGCCGCGAGCACGCGTCCATTGATCTCGGCGTCGGCCAGCACGTCCACACCGATCGAGGACAGGGAGACGGTGGCGTCCTCGACGACGACGGCGCCGGCGACGGTGGCCGAGCGCCGGACGTCGGCGTGGGCCCACTTGCCGCCGTACGGCGTGGGCGTGGTGCCCAGCACGGCGAGCGGCTTCCCGGCCAGGGCGCCGGCCCCGTAGGGGCGTGACAGCCAGTCGATGGCGTTCTTGAGCACCGCTGGCATCGTGCCGTTGTACTCAGGGGTGACCACCAGGACGCGGTCCGCGGCGGCGACGCGGTCGCGGAGTCGCTGGGCGGCCGCCGGCACCGCGTCGGTGTCGAGGTCCTCGTTGTAGAAGGGCAGGTCAGCGAGACCGTCGACGATCTCCACCCGGAGGCCCGCCGGAGCGTCGCTCGCCAGCTTCTCGGCCAGGCGGCGGTTGACGGAGTCGGAGCGCAGGCTGCCGACGAGGACGACGATGTTGGTATCAGTCACGTCCACCCAAACGGACTCTGGTCCGCTTTCATTCCGTGGCCATAGAGTGACCCACGCCATGTCCAGCCACCCCCTGCTCCCGATCATCGGGGAGCCGCGCCCGGAGCGCAGCGACGCCGCGCGCAACCGGGCGGCACTGCTCGAGGCCGCCACCCGGCTGATCGAGCACTGCGGGATCGGCGGCGTGACCATGGAGGCGGTCGCGGCGGAGGCGGGGGTCGGGAAGGGCACGGCGTTCCGCCGCTTCCACAGCCGCGAGGGGTTGATGGCGGCGCTCCTCGACCACTCCGAGGCCGAATGGCAGGCCCAGGTGATGGGCGGGCCGCCGCCCCTCGGACCCGGTGCTCCGCCGATGGAGCGGCTGCTGGCCTTCGGCTACTCCCGGATGGAGACCAACCTCCGGCACGCGGACCTGATCCGGGCCGCGGGTCGGGCCGGAGCCCGCTCGTACGCGGCGTACTCCTTCGTGGCCACCCACACGCGGTACCTGCTCGGAGAGCTGGGAGTGCGCGGCGACATCGCCCTGCTGGCCATCGCCCTGATGGCGCCCATCGAGTCCACAATCCTCGAGCAGCAGGTGACGATCGAGCGGATCGACCTGGACCGGATCCGGTCCGGCTGGGCCGACCTGGCCCGACGGATCGTCGACAACCCCGCAGACGAAGGAGAGGCATGACCATCCCCACCTACACCCTCAACGACGGCACCAGTCTTCCCGCGATCGGCTTCGGCACGGCCGGGCTGCGCGGTGAGGAGGCCGTGGCCGCGACCACCAGCGCGCTCGAGGCCGGCTACCGCCTCGTCGACACGGCCGTGAACTACGAGAACGAGCGCGAGGTCGGTGAGGCGCTCCGCCGGTCCGGGATCCCGCGCGAGGAGCTACGGGTGACGAGCAAGATCCCCGGCCGGCACCACGGGTACGACGACGCGATCGCCTCCACGCGCGAGTCGCTGGAGCGGCTCGGTCTCGACCACCTCGACCTGCACCTCATCCACTGGCCCAACCCGAGTCGCGACCTCTTCGTCGAGGCCTGGCGGGCTCTGGTCGACCTGCAGAAGCAGGGACTGGTCCGCTCGATCGGCGTCTCCAACTTCACCGTAGACCACCTCGACCGGGTCATCGACGAGACCGGCGTGACGCCCGCGGTGAACCAGATCGAGGTGCACCCCCTGTTCCCCCAGGTCGAGATGCGGGAGGCCAACGAGGAGCGCGGCATCATCACCGAGTCGTGGAGCCCGCTGGGCAAGCGGCAGGCACCGCTGTCCGAGCCTGCCGTGAAAGCTGCGGCGGAGACACACGGCGTCACGCCCGGCCAGGTGATCCTGCGCTGGCAGGTGAAGCAGGGGAACCTGCCGATCCCCAAGTCCGCCACCCCGTCCCGCCAGCGGGAGAACCTCGACGTCTTCGGGTTCGATCTCGATGACTCGGAGATGGAGGCGATCACCGCGCTCGGGCGGCCGGATGGGCGGCTCTTCGGCGGTGACCCCGACAGCCACGAGGAGATGTAGCGCGGCATCGCACTCGAGCGCAACCGAACCCGCGCGGCTCCCGTCATAGTGGGTGAGCAGGCATCAGGAGGGCACCATGTGGACGAGCCTCGCGCCGGTCTTGTTGTTGCTGCCCGGACTGGCGGCGTGCGGGCAGCAGGCTGAACTGGCCGTAGACAGCACCGTGCAGCGGCCGTACGACGGCCCCATGCACGTGAAGCCGGACAACTCCGACCGGGCGACCGTGACCGAGCGATCAGGCGCGGCCGGACGCGCGCTGGAGTGCGACGGCCGGCCCTACGACGGAGGAAGCGGCGACTACGTCGACGGCGGTCTGGAGTCGGTCCAGTCCGACGCGCGGGAGGCCCTCGAGAACTACCAGGACGAGGCCGGTCTCCTCGACGTGCCACGCGACGGGTTCGTCGTGGAGCGGGTGGACGACGGGCGCGTGCTCTTCTCCTACGACGTCGGCGAGCAGACCAAGGTCGCCTACATCGCGGCCGACGGCGTCCGGGACTTCGACGACGATGTCGGCTGGGGCATCGAGTCGTGGGCTTCCTGCGACCCGGCCGAGTTCCCTGCCGCCGTCGCGGCGGAGCTGGGGATGCGGGTCTGGCACGACCAGCAGGGCGACCCGGTCCCGGTCTCCACGATCACCCACTACCCCGGGCCCGAGCACTGCGACTGGCAGGACATCACGTTCCTGTCCATGGGCGACGGCCGCACGCAGTACCTGGGTGGCGATGGCACCAACGAGTTCGCCGCCCTGGACCTGCTCACGACGACGTACGACGGCGACGCGGTTCTGCCCGAGCGCGCGACCGACACGGGCTACGAGTACGACCAATGGCACCTGTGGCTGGCGGCCGACCGAAGTGCCGCCTACGTCGTGGGCGTCGACGATCCGTCGCAGGTTGAGCGCTGGCCCGCTGCCAAGGACGAGATCGCGTGCGCCTGACGCAGGGAAGCCACGGACCGTGACTCCCGGGACGACGAAAGCCGGGACCCGCCCCCGTGGCGGATCCCGGCCCTTCGTTCCCGAGCCCCCGAAGTCAGGCGGCGGCGGTGTGGTGCGGCGTCGGCGCCGGGAGGGTGAGGGTCCCTGCCCCGGCCGGCTGTTCCCTCCGGCGCACCAGCCAGGTACGGACAACACCGCGGCGGCGCGGGTAGGACGCACGGACGTCGTCCCGGTGCAGGCCAGCGAAGGTGAGGGTGGTCTGGACGTCGAGGGTGGGGTACATGGTGTGCTCCTGGGGCTCGGTCTACTGGATGACTCCAGAGTCGGCCTAAGACACCACCCAGGCATCGGGAGAACGCCTTATCTTCCGCTCAGATGAGCTTGGGCCGCCTTAGGCACGCGACAGAGGCCGAGGTCAGTCGGTCGGGTGCCGGCGCAGCCCGAAGGTGACCCCGTCGACCAGCGCCATCCAGGACGCCTCGATCACGTTGTGGCCGACACCCACGGTCACCCACGACGACTGGCCGTCTGTAGTCTCGATCAGCACCCGGGTGATCGCGTCGGTGCCGTGGCCCTGGTCGAGGATGCGCACCTTGTAGTCGATCAGCTCGAACTTCGCGACCTCGGGATAGGCCTGCCCGATCGCCTCGCGCAGCGCCTGGTCGAGGGCGTTGACAGGCCCGTTGCCCTCGCCGGTGACGACGAACCGGACTCCGCCCGCCCGCAGCTTGACCGTCGCCTCGGAGACGGCCTCGTCGCCGGGACGGGTCTCGGTGATCACCCGCCACGACTCCACATCGAAGTACGACGGCCGGCCGCCCTCCACCTCCTCGGCCAGCAGCAGCTCGAAGGACGCGTCCGCAGCCTCGAAGGTGTAGCCGCGCTGCTCCAGTGCCTTGACCCGCTCGGTCACCCGCGCCACCAGGTCCTTGTCGCCGGAGAGGTCGTAGCCGAGCTCGCGGCCCTTGAGCTCGATCGAGGCGCGGCCGGCCATGTCGGAGACCAGCAGCCGCATGTCGTTGCCGACGTTGACCGGGTCGAGGTGCTGGTAGAGGTTCGGGTCGACCTTGATCGCGCTCGCGTGCAGGCCGGCCTTGTGGGTGAAGGCCGAGGTGCCGACGTAGGGCTGGCGCGAGGCGGGGGCGAAGTTGGTGACGTCGGCGACCGCGTGGGCGATCCGGGTGGCGTCCTTCAGCAGCCCGGTCGGCAGCACCCGGCGGTCCAGCTTGAGCTCGAGGTTGGCCACCACGGAGACCAGGTCGGCGTTGCCGGTGCGCTCGCCGTACCCGTTGATGGTGCCCTGCACGTGGGTGGCTCCGGCGTCGACGGCCGCCAGGGTGTTGGCGACCGCGCAGCCGGTGTCGTTGTGGCAGTGGATCCCGACCCGGACCCCGGTGGTGGAGACGACGTCGTCGACCACGTCGCCCACCCAGCCCGGGAGCATCCCGCCGTTGGTGTCGCACAGCGCGATCACCTCGGCGCCGGCCTCGTACGCCGTCCGCAGCACCTCGAGGGCGTAGTCGCGGTTGTCACGGTAGCCGTCGAAGAAGTGCTCGGCGTCGAGGAACACCTGCTGGCCCTCGGCGCGGAGGTGGGACACGGTGTCGCGGACCATCGCCAGGTTCTCCTCCAGCGTGGTCCGCAGGGCCAGGTCGACGTGCCGGTCGTGTGACTTGGCGACGAGGGTGACCACCTGGGCGCCGGAGTCGCGCAGCGCGGCCACCATGGGGTCGTCGGCCGCGGCCACGTTCGGGCGGCGGGTGCTGCCGAAGGCGGCGAGCTTGGCGTGCCGCAGGTCGAGCTCGTCGACGGCGCGGCGGAAGAACTCGGTGTCCTTCGGGTTGGCGCCCGGCCAGCCGCCCTCGATGTAACCCACTCCGAGCCCGTCGAGCTGGCGCGCGATGGTCAGCTTGTCGGCCACCGAGAGGTTGAGGCCCTCCTGCTGCGCGCCGTCGCGCATCGTCGTGTCGAAGATGTGGAACTCGTTCACGATTCGGCTTTCCTGGGTCT
>JBJMIQ010000045.1:0-8955 GCA_045806805.1 Nocardioides sp.
CACGGGCGGGTGGTGCTCACCCGGTCCGGGCGGTTGCTCGCCGACGCCGTGGTGCGTGACCTGCTCACCTGAGGAAGCGGATGATCGCGGGATAGCGGTAGTCCTCGAAGTTCGCGACCTTGACCGTGGCCACGATCATCAGCACCAACCAGGCGAGCCCTACCAGCGGCAGCAGCACGATCCCGACCAGCAGCAGCAGCGACAGCCCCGCGACGAAGAAGTAGATGTGGTAGGTCTGCTGCATGTTCTGCGCCTCCGTGCCGGTCCGGTCCAGGAATGCGCTGCGGTCCTTGAAGACCAGCCAGACGATCAGCGGTGCGATGAAGCCGAGCACCAGCGGACCGAGGTGCGCGCCGATGCCCCACAGCTTCTCCTCGTCCGGGCGCATCGGCGGGCGTGGGGCGTAGCCGCTGACGGGCGGCGGTGGACCGTCTCCCGGCGCGGGTGGCTGCCCGACGCCCGGTGGCTGCGCGGCAGCAGGCGGAGGTCCCGGCTGCTGATCCGGACGGTTCTCGTCGGACGGCGGCGGTTGCGGAGGCTCGGGGCCGGTGCTCATGCCTCGATTGAAGCAGAGAGGCAGGTCTCCCGGCAGACCCGAACGGGTGACTCAGCGGGTGTCCGGCGCGGTGACGAAGTCGATCAGCTCCTCGACCCGGCCGAGCAACGCCGGCTCGAGGTCGGCGAACGAGCCCACCTTGCCGAGGATGTGCTTCCAGGCCCGGGCGATGTCGGCCTGGTCCCGGTGTGGCCAGCCGAGCTGCTGACAGACGCCCTTCTTCCACTCGACGTTGCGGGGGACCTGCGGCCACGCCGCCAGGCCGAGCCGGTCCGGCTTGACCGCCTGCCAGATGTCGACGAACGGATGCCCGGTGATCAGCACGTGACGGCCGACCGCAGACCGGGCGATCTGCTCGGCGATCCGGCTCTCCTTCGAGCCCGGGACCAGGTGGTCGACCAGCACGCCGACTCGTCGCTCGGGACCGGGCTGGAACTCGCGCAGGTGGGCGGCGAGGTCATCGATGCCGCCGAGGTACTCGACCACGACGCCCTCGACCCGCAGGTCGTCGCCCCACACCTTCTCCACCAGCTCAGCGTCGTGGCGGCCCTCGACGTAGATCCGGCTCTGCCGGGCCACCCGGGCCCGTGCGCCGGTGGGGGCGATCGAACCGGACGCCGTACGCCGCGGCTTCGGGGGCGCCGGCGCCCGCGCGGGTGCCATCAGCACCACCGGTCGGCCTTCGAGCAGGAAGCCCGGGCCGAGGGGGAAGGTGCGACGACGGTTGCGGCGGTCCTCGAGCGTGACCGTGTGCAGGTCGCGATCGACGGCCACGATCTCGCCGCAGAAGTCGGTCATGACCTCCTCGACGACCTCGCCCAGCTCCGCAGGATGGTCGACGGCGCGGCCGCGCTTCGGCGCACGCCAGTCGGTGGAAAGGACGTCGGAGCCGTAGCGCGGCGGGCCAGGGGAAGGCTGCGTCACCCGCGCAACGCTAGTCAGTCCTTGTCGTTCTCCGGGGCGGACTCGCCGTCCGGGGACCGCTCGTCGTCGGAGTCCTCGTCCGAGTCGTCGCCGGATCCGCCACCCATCATGTCGAGCTCGTCGATGTCGTCGGGCGCCTCCTCCTCACTCAGCGGCTCGGCGAGCGGGTTGTCCTCGGAGGGCACGAGGTCATCGGGGAGCTGCTCGTCGCTGATGCCGACGGCGTCGTCCCCGGACTTGTCGTTGCTCTGTTCGCTCATGCCCCGAACCTAGCCGCCCCGACCGTCGTCATATCAAAGGCAGCCGTTTCTGGCTGCGCGGGAGCTGCTCGAAGCCGCGCGCGACCGCATCGCCCAGCCGCTCGCGGGGATAGGGCCACTCGCCGGCCTCGAGTGCCTGACCGAGGGGAACACCCTGCCCGGCCAGGTCTCGGATCGTCTCGGCGACGATGCCGATCTCGTTGCGTTGGGTCTCGACGAACGCGCGGTCCACCGGTGCGCCGTGACCGGGGACGACGACGCTCCCCGGGGTGGTCAGCCCAAGCACGATGTCGAGGCTGAGCGGCCACTCCATCGGCCAGCAGTCGTCGTTGAAGTACGGCGGCCCGGACTCCTCGACCAGATCCCCGGCGAGCAGGGCATCGACGTCCGGGACCCGCACCACGAGGTCACCCGAGGTGTGGCCGCGTCCGGGGTACACGAGCTCCACCGCGCGGTCGCCGAGATCGAGGACCCGCGCCGAGGAGAAGGTGTGATCAGGCAGCACGATCTCGGTGCCGATCACATCCGCGGAGTGTGGGTCGTCCGGGTCGTCGGCGTAGCGCTGCTTGGTCCGGCCACCCCATTGTTCGAGCTCGGCGGCGGCGTTCTCGTGGGCGTGGATCGGCACCGGGCCGTAGGCGGACCGGAACGTGACGTTGCCGAACGTGTGGTCGAAGTGCCAGTGGGTGTTGACGATGCCGACGACGTCACCGGCCCCGAGCCCGCGGACGTCGTCGACGACCTCCCGCGCGGCCGCCGCGGAGCCGTGGGTGTCGACCACGAGCAACCCGCGCTCCCCGCCCACCACGCTCACGTTGACGTCGAACCACGGGTAGCGCGCGACCCAGATCCGCTCTGCCACCTCGACGAAGTCGGCCATGGCGGCGACCCTAGTACCCTTGGCACTCAGATCAGGCGAGTGCCAGCGACGTTCGAGGAGGTGGCGAGCATGCAGGACGACCGCAGGATCGCTGTTCTCCGCGCAATCGTGGAGGACTACGTCGCCACCGAGGAGCCGGTCGGCTCCAAGGCCCTGGTCGAGCGGCACGGGCTCGGGGTGTCCCCAGCGACCGTGCGCAACGACATGGCGGCGCTCGAGGAGGAGGGGTTCATCACCCAGCCCCACACCAGCGCGGGGCGCGTTCCCACCGACAAGGGCTACCGCCTGTTCGTCGACCGCCTCACCGGCCTGAAGCCCATGAGCGCCGCCGAGAAGCGGGCGATCGCCACCATCCTCGACGGCGCGGTCGACCTCGACGACGTCGTGCAGCGGTCCGTGCGCCTGCTCGCCCAGCTGACCCGCCAGGTGGCCGTCGTCCAGTACCCCACGCTCTCGCGCTCCACGGTCCGACATGTCGAGCTCGTGGCGCTGACGCCCAACCGGCTGCTGGTCATCCTGATCCTCAGCACCGGCCGCGTCGAGCAGCGCATCGTCGAGCTCGAGCAGACGATCGACGACGCCGAGCTCAGTGACCTGCGGTCCCGGCTCAACGTCGCCGCCGCGGGCAAGGTGATCGCCGAGGCGGCCACCGCACTGCGGGCCGCCGTACCCGAGCGCGACGGAGCGACGATGGCGGCGCTGGTCGACACTCTCGTGGATGCTTTCTCCGACCACCGGTCCGACGAGCGGATCGCCGTGGGCGGTGCGGCCAACCTGGCCCGGTTCGGCGAGAGCTTCGACACCGCGGTGCGGCCCTTGCTGGAGGCGCTGGAGGAGCACGTCGTGCTGCTCAAGCTGTTGGGTGAGGCCCACACCGGCGGTGCGATCACCGTCCGCATCGGCGCCGAGGGCCCCTATCGCGAGCTCGCCTCGACGAGTGTGATCTCCACCGGCTACGGCCCCGCCGACGAGTCGCTGGCGACACTCGGGGTCGTCGGCCCGACGCGCATGGACTACCCCGGATCGATGGCCGCGGTGCGAGCCGTGGCCCGCTACGTGTCCAGGATCCTCGACCAGGCATGAGCACCCCATTCAAATGCTCGCTCCGCTCCGCTTTGAACGGGGACCCCGCATGACCCGACCAACGCCCCCCGAACCTCAGCTGTGCAGCGCCCCTGGCGCCACGACGACGAAGAAGGACCGAACGTGAGTCAGGACCTCTACGACCTCCTGGGCGTGTCCCGCGACGCGGACGCCGAGACCATCAAGAAGGCGTATCGGCGCATGGCCAGGCGCCTGCACCCGGACGTGAATCCCGACCCGGAGACGCAGGAGCAGTTCAAGGAGGTCTCCCTGGCCTACGAGGTGCTCTCGGACCCGCAGAAGCGCGCGGCGTACGACCGCGGCGGAGACCCGTTCGGCGGCGCCGGCGGGTTCGGGCAGGGTGCCGGCTTCTCGTTCACCGACATCATGGATGCGTTCTTCGGCGGCGCGGCCGCCTCGGCCGGCCGCGGACCGCGCCCGCGGGTCCGCCGCGGACAGGACGCACTGATCAGGGTCGAGGTGGACCTCGCCGAGGCCGCCTTCGGCGTCGCCCGCGAGCTGAAGGTCGACACCGCCGTTGTCTGCACGACCTGCCACGGCGACGGGGCCGCGCCGGGGAGCACGCCGGTCACGTGCGAGACCTGCCGGGGTGCCGGCGAGGTGGCCCACGTGCAGCGCTCGTTCCTGGGCGAGGTCCGGACGCTCCGTCCTTGCGCCGCATGCCGGGGATTCGGCTCGATCATCCCCGAGCCCTGCCGGGAGTGCTCCGGCGACGGGCGGGTCAGGTCGCGGCGCACCCTGACCGTGAAGATCCCGGCGGGTGTCGACACCGGCACCCGGATCCAGCTCACCGAGCAGGGCGAGGTCGGCCCCGGTGGCGGGCCGGCCGGCGACCTCTACGTCGAGGTCACCGTCGCTCCGCACCCGACCTTCACCCGGCACGGCAACGACCTGCACTGCACCGTCACCGTCCCGATGACGGCCGCCGCCCTCGGCACGACCCTGACCCTCCCGACCCTGGAGGCGGACGTCGAGCAGGGCGGCGACAGCGGGGTCGAGACCACCTTCGAGCTGGAGATCCGGCCCGGCACCCAGTCCGGCGCCGAGCAGGTCCTCCGCGGCCGAGGCGTGCCTGGCCTGCGCGGTGGCCGGGGCGACCTGATCGTCGCGGTCGTAGTGGAGACCCCGCGGCTGCTCGACCCGCGCCAGGAGGAGCTGCTCCGCGAGCTGGCCGCGATCCGCGGCGAGGAGGAACCGACCGGTCAGGTGCGGGCCGCATCGAAGTCGGTCTTCGGCCGGTTGCGCGACGCGTTCAACCCCCACTGATGTCGCTGCCGGTCCACCTCGTGCCGTCGCTCGCCGATGTCGCCGAGGGCCGGGTGGTGACGGTTGAGGGCGACGAGGCCCACCACGCGGTCGCCGTACGCCGGCTGCGGGTGGGGGAGAGTGTCGTGCTCACCGACGGCTTCGGCACGTCGGTCCAGGGCGAGGTGTCCTCGACCGGTCGCCGGGTGTTCGAGGTGACGATCTCGGCCGTCACGTCCTCGCCGGCGCCCAGCCCCTCCGTCGTCGTCGTACAGGCCTTGCCGAAGGGCGACCGCGGCGAGCTGGCCGTGGAGATGTTGACCGAGGTTGGCGTCACCTCGATCGTTCCCTGGGCGGCGTCTCGGTGCGTGACGGCGTGGCGCGGTGAACGGGCGGCCAAGTCCCTCGCGCGCTGGCGGTCGAGCGCGCGGGAGGCGGCGAAGCAGGCGCGGCGGTCCTGGTTCCCCGTCGTCGAGGAGCTCGCCTCCACCTCCGACGTCGCCGCGTTGCTGGGCTCGGTGGACCTCGCGGTGGTGCTGCACGAAGCCGCGTCGGAGCCGCTCACCTCGCTCTCGGTGCCGAACACCGGTCTGGTCGTCGTCGTGGTGGGGCCGGAGGGCGGCCTCACGGACGAAGAGGTCGCCGCGTTCGCCGATGCCGGCGCGCAACCGGTGCGGCTCGGCTCCGAGGTGTTGCGGACGTCGACCGCGGGCGTGGCTGCTGTGTCTGCATTGTTGTCGCGGACGGCTCGTTGGGGTTGAGCTTGCTTTAGCGCCATCGGCCCGTCCGGCCTTCGGCCGGACGGCTCGGGGCTACGTGGTTGCGGTCGCGCTTGGTTGCGGTGGCCGCTCAACGTCGGTTTTTCGCTTCCGGATGGGTCGTGCTCCCCGTTCCTTTGGTTGCGGTGGATAACCCTGATTTCGCGGGCTGGGGTGTCGGTGGTGGGTGATTGGCTTGGGTCATGGAAGCCACGGTGAGCGCCACCAGTGTCGGGGATCTGGACTCCCCGGGCCAGGTGCTGGCGTTCGCGCGGGACCGGCGTTCCGTCGCTGATCGGGCCGAGGCGGACCTGTTGCAGGCGGCGGTGGTGTGGGCCGATCAGCATCCGGCGGAGTCGCTGGAAGCAGCCGAGGTGTTCCGGTCCTCTGGCTACTGGGGTGGGTTCGGCGACACCGCGGTCCCGATCGCCGGACCGGGTGCGCCGCTGGTCGCGGAGTTCAGTGTGGCGGAGTTCGCGGCCGCGGTCGGGATGTCCACCGACGCCGGGAAGGCCTACCTGGGTCAGGCGGTCGAACTCCGGTATCGGTTGCCCCGGCTGTGGAAGCGCGTGGTGGCCGGTGACCTGCCGGGGTGGAAGGCCCGCCGGGTCGCCCACGAAACCATCTCCCACGAGCTCACCGCCGAGGCGGCCGCGCACGTGGACCGGCACCTGGCCCCGGTCGCGCACAAGGTCGGCACCGCAGTCGTGGACCGGCTGGTCACCGAGGCGATCGCCCGACACATGCCCGAGACCGCCGAGGCCACCCGCCGCCAGGCTGCGGATGGCCGGCACTTCGAGGTCGACCACCACCAGATCTCCTTCGCCGGGACCAGCCTGATCCACGGCGAGCTCGACCTGGCCGACGCCCTGGACCTCGACGCCGCCCTCATCACGAAAGCCGCCCAGCTGAAAGACCTCGGCTGCCCCGAGTCCCTCGACGTGCGCCGGTCGATCGCGATCGGGGAGATCGCCCGCCACCAGCTCGCCCTCGACCTCCCCACCCGCGACGCCACCGCCGAGACCGCCCCTGACACCGCCCAGGACACAGCCCGGGACCCCATTCCGGTGGTTGAGGAAGGCGCCCTGGCGCCTGTCTCGAAACCCCGGAACTCCGCCCGCCAGGTCGTGCTGTACGTCCACCTGCACCAGTCCGCGATCGACGGGGCGATCAACCCGGTGGGGCGGGTGGAGAACACCCACAGCCCGGTCACCGCCGAACAGATCCGCACCTGGTGCGGACACCCCGACGCCCGGGTGACCGTGAAGCCGGTGATCGACCTGTCCGACCACGTCCACGTCGAGGCCTACGAGGTCCCCGACCGGATCGCCGAAGCCGTCACCCTGCGCGACCTCACCTGCGTGTTCCCCTGGTGCACCCGACCCGCCCGACGCCTCCGGCCCGATCAGCACGGCTGCGACTGCGACCACGTCACCCGGCACAGCCAGGGCGGGGCGACCTGTACCTGCCAGCTCGCACCCCTGTGCCGGCGACACCACCGGCTCAAGACCCACGGCGGCTGGACCTACACCACCCTCGAACCCGGCACCTACCTCTGGTCATCACCCCACCGCTACCAGTACCTCCGCGACCACACCGGCACCCACGACGTCACCCGCAACCAGCACTCAGCCGCGCCACCACCCGACGAGTAGCCACCCGGCCCCACACCCCGCCCAGGTACACAATGGGCGGCGGCAAAGACATGTTCGGGCTGGGAAGATGCAGTGTGGTCAAGTACGTGATCACCTCGCCGCTGTCACTGGGGCGTGTCATGTGGTGGTACGGCGAAGACGACCTGTGGTCGTCGGCCCTTCAGCTGACTCCCGCAGCGGTAGCAGACCTCGCGCCACGGTTCGCCGAGCTCCATGCTGCTCCGGAGCGGATCGAGATCCTGTGGCCGGGCGCGCCCACCGCGGATGCCCACCTCGTCCTGGGCACGATCGAGCACCTCGAGGGGCAGGCACGACCAGCGAAGCGTCGCCACCGGCGTGGCGGACCGATGCCTGATGTGCTCGACCTCGGCGAGGAGGAACGATGGAGAGATCCGGCACTGGTCGAGGTCCTTCGTCTGGTCGACGAGCGGGCCGGGATGCCGTCCTCGACGACACCGCCTTGGCTTCGGCCGAGACTGCACGGGCGGTATGCAGGAGGGTGATCCGCGTGCCGTCTGTTCAGACCCGGGCGAGCACGGCTGCCAGTGGATCCGGCTCCTGCCCCGGCTCCAGCGCGTCGACCAGGAGTGCGGCGTACCGGGCCTTGCGGCCGGACCTGGCCCCGATGAACCGCCGCAGCACGCCCTCGCGCGTCCAGTCGCGCTGGGCGGACATGCCGGCCAGGAGCTGCAGCGACCTGGTCTCACCCGCCGCCTCGATGACGGACTCCACGGCCGCGATGCCGAGGGCGCGGATCAGCTCGTCCTCCAGGTCGGCCGAGCACTGGTAGAAGCCCAGTCGCACCGGCCCGTCAGGCTCGAGTGCGGTCTCCAGGCCGGCCGCGGCGAGCCCCTTGCGCAGCTTGGCTTCCTCGCCTGCGTCGTAGAGACCCGCCAGCGGTACGTCGAGCCCGTGGGGCCCGTACCGCGACGCGAACGCGCGAGTGTTGGTGATCCCGTCCATCGCGACGACCTCGATGCCCTCGGCCGCGAGGTCGCGACCGCGGCGACCGGCCAGGGTGAGCAACGCGACCCTGTCGCTGTTCCCCTCGACCAGCACGACCGTGCGCAGCATGACCACCTGATCATTGGGTGGCCGGCGCGTCCGCAAGTCAACTGAGTTCGAGTGGAGAGGTTCCGAAAGCCGGGTCGCTGGCAGGATGCAGGGATGCTCGGACGTCTGCATCACCTCATCCTCGACTGTCCCGACCCAGCGGAGCTGGCCCACTTCTACGCGGAGCTGCTGGGGCAGCCGATCACCTACAAGAGCGACGACTTCGTGGTGGTCGCCGACAACGCCACGACCTCCGGGCTGGGATTCCAGCGTGCTGACCATCGGCCCCCGACGTGGCCCGATCCCACCATCCCTCAACAGATGCACCTCGACGTGATGGTCGAGAGCGTCGCCGACGCCACCCCTCGGGTACTGGAACTCGGAGCCGTCCAGCTCACGGATGGGGTCTTCGCCGACCCGGCAGGACATCCGTTCTGCCTGATCCCGCGCCCCGGGTGGGCTGAGCCCATCCCCGACGAGGGCAGCCCGAAATGAGTGAGTGCGGTGCGCTGGCCGTGGA
>JBJMIQ010000046.1:0-19989 GCA_045806805.1 Nocardioides sp.
CTTCCGGCCGACCCGGACGACGGGCTGCGCGGCGTACCCCGAGTCCCAGATCGACGTCCACGGCAGGCCGCACGCCGGCGTCACGCCGTACCAGGAGGTGCGTGGGTTCGTCGACGCCCACACCCACGGCATGGCCTTCGAGTTCCTCGGCGGCGGCGTCCACTGCGGCAAGCCGTGGGACCGGTACGGCGCGCCGTACGCGCTGGTCGACTGCGAGGACCACACCAGGACCGACGGCAAGGGCGCGCTGCTCGAGTCGATCCTCTCCGGCGAGCCCAGCCACGACCCGGTCGGCTGGCCGACGTTCAAGGACTGGCCGGCGCCCAACTCGCTGACCCACGAGGGCACCTACTACCGCTGGCTGGAGCGCTCGTGGCGCGGCGGTCAGCGGTTGTTCGTGAACCTCCTGGTCGAGAACAACCAGCTCTGCGAGCTGTACCCACTGCCGCCGCCCAACGAGAAGAACTCCTGCGACGACATGGACTCGATCCGCCTGCAGGCCAGGCGGATGTACCAGATGCAGGACTACATCGACGCCCAGTTCGGCGGCCCCGGGGAGGGCTTCTACCGGATCGTGAAGAACCCGTTCCAGGCCCGGCGGGTGATCAACGCCGGCAAGATGGCCGTGGTCATGGGCATCGAGACCAGCGTGCCGTTCGGTTGCACCTCCAACCGGACGAAACCCACCTGCGACGCCGCGTCCATCGACCGCCAGCTCGACGAGGTCCACGACCTCGGGGTGCGACAGATGGAGCTGGTCAACAAGTTCGACAACGCGCTCGCCGGTGTGGCCGGTGACAACGGTGAGGTCGGCGTCGCGGTCAACACCGCAAACTTCCGCGAGACCAACTCTTTCTGGGACATGCGGCACTGCGAGCCGGCGAACCCCGACGCGCACGACAAGAACCAGCTCGCGGCGCCGGAGATCAGCGCCGAGCAGCAGGACGCGCTGTTCGGTGCGATCGGCGAGCTGTTCGGCACCACCGGCACCGCCCTCCCGGTCTACCCGCCACCCGACCACTGCAACCGGCGGGGTCTCACCACGATGGGCCAGCACACCATCAAGGGCCTCGCCGCACGGCACATGATCTTCGACCCCGACCACATGAGCGTCAAAGCCCGCAATGCCGCACTCGACCAGGTCGAGGCGATGGGCTACTCCGGCGTGATGTCCAGCCACTCCTGGTCGACCGAGGACGCCTACCCCCGGATCTACAAGCTCGGCGGCTACATCGCGCCGTACGCCGGCGACTCGACCGGCTTCGTGGAGAAGTGGCGCAAGCACATCGGCTGGGCCGACAAGCGCTACTACTTCGGGTTCGGCTACGGCGCCGACATGAACGGCCTCGGCGCCCAGGGCGACCCGCGCGGCACCGACGTGTCCAACCCGGTGACCTACCCATTCACCGGGTTCGGCGGCGTGACCGTCGACAAGCAGGTGGCCGGGAAGCGCGTCTACGACATCAACGCCGACGGCGTGGCGCAGTACGGCCTCTATCCCGACTGGATCCAGGACCTCCGGATGGTCGCCGGCGGTGCCGAGGGCGACGCGATCGTCGAGGACATGTCCCGCGGTGCCGAGGCGTACCTGGAGACGTGGGAGCGGGCCCAGGGCATTGCCCCGGACTCCTGCCGCAACCCCGGGCTGCGCCAGCGTGTGCGGATCGCCAGGAAGCAGATCCAGCCGGGAATGACCACCAGACAGGTGATGAACGCCGTCGGTCAGCCCTACACCCGGCTCGGCAACGCCTTCACCTTCTGCGCCAGAACGGCCACCGAGCCCCAGGTCCGGATGCGGGTCACGTTCAGCGACGCCGGTCGGGTGACGGGAATTTCGCGCGCCTGACCCCGGGCCGCCCGCGCGCGGTGCACGATGGGCACGATGTCGCGCACCGGCAGGGTCCTCGTGGTCGTCGCGGCCTGGTTGTTCCCGGTCGCGTGGGTGACCGGCGCGCTCCTCGCCGGACCGTGCGACGGCACCGTGGTCTCCACCTCGGCCCTCGACAGCACCGGACGCTGGGGCAGCACCGTGACCATCGTCGACGTGGTGGGAAACCCCACCCTGCAGCCCGGGGACGTCGTGCGGTCCGTCGACGGGCGGCCGTTCGGCGACTGGGCGTCCGGTGACGTCTCCGAGGATCGGGAGATCGGCGAGACCGTGCCCTACGAGATCGTGCGGCGGGCGCCCAACCTGAACCGCAACCTCGACGTTCAGGTCACCCTCGTCCGCTACCCGATCGTCGATGCGGTCGGCCAGAACGCGGCGACGGTCGTCGGCTTCGGCCTGGCACTCGTCGCGGCGAGCATCGTCTTCTGGCGTCGCCCCGACAGAACACCCCAGCGAGCCTTCCTCGCGGCAGCGGCCCTCCTCCCGGCCTGGCTCACCGCGTCACCACTGGGGCCGGGCGTGATCGACCTTGCCGGCTCCCGGGGCACCTGGCCGGCGCTGGTGGGCGGTCTGCTGTGCGCACTCGGCCTCGGGGCCGCGGTGGTGGCCGCGACGACGCTGACGCCGACCGGTCGGGACCATCACCGCGCGCGCCTCTTGGTTCCGCTCGCGCTGCTCCCCGTTGTCGGGTACGCCGCATGGTTGATCGTCGGGACCCGCGGGCTGACCACGGAAGCGGCTCGCCTGCAGGCCGTGGTGACCGTCGTCCCGCCCGCCTTGCTGGTCGCCGTCCCGACCGTGGTCGGGCTGCTCTGCTGGCGCTACGCCCGAAGTGACGACCGCGCGACGAGACTGGCCACCCGTCTGGCCCTGATCGGGATCCTGGGCGGCGTGGTCGGCCGGATCCTGCTCGCTGACCTCCCACAGCAGCTGACCGGCGACCCGCTGCTCCCGGGGGACGTGTTGATCCTGCTCATCACGCCCGCGGTCCTCGGTTGCCTGGTGGTGGCGGTGGACGGCTACCGGCTCGACGAGGTGGAGCCCACCGTGCGTCGGGCACTCGTGCAGGCCGCGGCGGTAGTCGTGGTCGCGACCTCGTTCGTCGCCGTCGCCGCCGCGATCGGCCGGGCCTCCGACATCGGGTTCCGGCCCCTTCTCGCCGGCGGCATCCTGGCTCTGCTGGTGCTGCCGCTGGCCGTCGCGCTGCAGCGGTTGCTGCGTCGCATGGTCTACGGCGATCGGGAGTTCCCGCGCCGGGTGGTCTCCGACCTCCGGCAGCTCGACCCCACCTCGGCGCCCGAGGCCGCCCTCACCGAGACCCTGTCGCTCCTGGCTCGTCGGCTGCGCCTGTCCTACGCGGCGATCGACGTGCGGCCACCCGTGGGAACCGAGCCGGTCAACGCGTCCATCGGCGAGAGTCGCGGCAACCCGGTGACCGTCGACCTGGTGGCGGGTGGCGCCGACCTGGGCCGGCTGCGGCTGGAGGTGTCACCGCAGCGGGACCCGTTCGGTCCGGGCGACCGCCGGCTGCTCGAGGACGTCGGCGTGCAGGTCGGTGCACTCGTGCAGGCAGTGCTCGCCAACCGGGAGCTCCAACGCTCCCGGCAGCACCTGGTCAGCGCCCGTGAGGAGGAGCGGCGACGGCTGCGCCGCGACCTCCACGACGGGCTGGGCCCCTCGCTGGCGACGCTGGCGATGCGCCTGGAATCGGTGTCGGACCTCATCGAACGGGATCCCGCCGGTGCCGCCGCGCTGGCGGACACCCTGTCCGAGCAGGCCCGGGCGGAGATCCTGGAGGTACGCCGCCTGGTCGACGGGCTGCGGCCACCCGCGCTCGACCAGCTCGGGCTGGTGTCCGCCCTGCGCCAACGGGCCGAGCAGCACCGGGTCCCCGGCGCAGACGAGGGCCATATGACCTGGACCGTCGAGGCCCACGACGACGTGGAGCCGCTGCCCGCGGCGGTCGAGGTGGCGGCCTACCGGATTACCCTGGAGGCGGTCACCAACGCCCTGCGGCACAGCGGCGCGGCGACCTGCACCGTGACGCTGGTGCGTGAGGACGGAACGTTGGTGCTCCGCGTGCGCGACACCGGCCAGGGTCTGGCGGCCGACCCACGCGCTGGTGTAGGCCTGACCTCCATGAGGGAGCGCGCCGAGGAGCTCGGAGGCAGCTGCACGGTGACATCGGACTACCAGGGCACGACGGTCGAGGCCCGACTGCCGATCTCATGGGAAGGGGGTGGCTGAACGTGGAAGCCGTGCGCATCCTGGTCGTCGACGACCACGACGAGTTCCGTGAGGGACTCGAGGCGATGCTGGGCGCCGCGGACGGCGTCGAGGTGGTCGGCAGCGCCGCCGACGGCAGCCGGGCCGTTGACCTGGCTCTCGGTTTGCAGCCCGACGTCGTCCTGATGGACCTGCAGATGCCGCGGCTCAACGGCGTCGAGGCCACCGAGCGGATCGTCGCCTCCTCTCCGCACATCAGCGTCGTCGTGCTGTCGATGATGGACGACGAGGACTCTGTGTTCGCGGCGGTCCGGGCCGGTGCCCGTGGCTATCTCCTGAAGGGCGCGCGGCGGCAGGAGATCCTGCGGGCGATCGAGGCAGCCGGCTCTGGCGAGGTCATCTTCGGACCAGGAATCGCAGACCGGATGATGGGTTACTTCCGCGGGTTGCGGGCGCGTCCGGCCGCTGAGGTCTTTCCCGATCTGACCGATCGCGAGCGAGTGATCCTCGGTCGGATCTCCAACGGGCTCGACAACGGTGAGATCGCCCGCGAGCTCGGACTGTCGGTCAAGACCGTGCGCAACCATGCGAGCAACATCTTCGCCAAGCTGCAGGTGGCGCACCGCGCGCAGGCGATCGTGCGGGCTCGCGAGGCCGGTCTGGGGTGATGGGCTGTCAGCCCTGGCAGCCGGGCTCGAGCGCGGCATCCTCTGCCGCGTCACGGCCGAGGCGCTTCGCCAGGGGATGGTCCGGGATGATCACGCTGGAGCCCTCGCGGGTGGCGAACCTCCCAGTGATGATGCATCCGGTGACCTTCTTTGGGTCGACCTGGGTGATCGCCTGCGCGAGCCGATAGAGGTCGGTCGGGGGCAGGTCGGTCTGCAGACCGCCGATGGCCGAGCTGGTGGTCCGCTCCATGAACCCGGTTTCGGCCTCGCGTTGTCGCATCTGACGCAGGAAGCCGAGCAGGAGTGCCTGGGTGTTCGCGGCACGCCGGAGATCGCTCCCGAGGTTGCTCCTGGTGGCGGCGAAGTCGAGCGCCTCTTGGCCGTTGAAGTGGTTGATGCCCCGGTGGACCAACATGCCCTCGTCGTCGGTGAAGAACCGCTCGGTCGACACGACGTCGACGCCGCCCACGGTGTCGGTCATCGAACGGAAACCGTCGAACCCGGTCGCCAGCACGAAATCGGGCGGGACACCCACGAGCTCATCGACTTCCTGCGCCGCGAGCGAGGCGCCCCCTTCCCTGTACGCCTGGTTGATCCGGGCAGACCCCTTGGGCAGGCCGACCCAGAAGTCGCGGGGGATTCCGATAGCGGCGGCGGCGCCGCTCTCGAGATCGAGCGCGAGGAGCTCGATCGCATCGGTGTTGCCTTGCCGCAGGGAGCTTCCGTCCTCAGCATCCGAGCCGAGCACCAGCACCCACACCACGCCATCCTCGAAGTCGACGCTCTTGGCGGCCGTCCCCTGGCTCAGGCTGAGGGTGGTCGGGTGGACGGTCGCGCCCGGCACCACCAGCGCCACGACGGCGAGCAGCAGAACGGCGCGTACAACGGCTCGGAGAGTCCTCACGGGGTCACTCCCGCCTCGACCGTGTCCCCGGTATCGGTGACTACGTCGTACCCGAACACCGACCAGGCGCCGTCGTCCTCGACCAGCATCAGTCGACCACGCAGGCTCAAGGGCCGCTCCTCGCCGTTCACGGTCGCCTCGAAGGCGAAGCGGACGAACGCGGTGGCGCCGATGATGTCGGAGTCATGCACGAGGAACGAGAGGTTGGCGCCGAGTCTGGTTGCGTGTACCGCCTGGGCTTCCCGAAAGCGGTTCGCCGTGAGCTGGTCGAGGTCCCCTGACGCGTCCTGGACCAGGTTGCCGGTGAAGGACTCGAAGGCGCGGGCGAAGTCCTCTCGCGGGTAATCGCCCAGGAAGCCGCGGACCACGTAGTTGGACAGCACGTCCCCGACCGCCCCCTCGGCTTCGGCACGCGCGGCAGGGGTCAGGTTCGAGTCGCCGTGGACGACGGTCCGGACCCGCAGCGCCGCCGACTCGGACGAGGGCTGCGATTCAGGCGGTCCGGACGGTTCTGGCGTGCAGCCACCGAGCGCCACGCAGACCAGCAGGACCGCTGCCCCGGTCGCGCCACGGGCTCGTCCGCCGGTTCCGGCCATGGGGCCCATCATGTCGGATCGCCACAACTTCAGCTGGCCGACACCGCGTTGGCCGGCGAAAGGTCGAAGTCCCGGATGTTGTCCTGCGCCGGGTGCCGGCGCGCGGCCGGTCCTGTGGCGAACCCCTCGAGGAGGTTGCCCGTCACGACCTTCACGAACCTCGCGGTCGTCGCGCCCAGCGGGTGTTCGCACCGGTCCACCATCGAGCATCCCCAGCGCAGTGTCCCGGCGTTGAAGACGCCCGCTCCCGAGGCCGCGGTGTAGTAGACGGACTCGGCGACCGTGGTCACCCCACCGCAGGAGTACGGCGAGTGGCTGAGGATCTGCATTGGACGTGGGAGCCATCCGGTCGGGTACACCCGGTCGGCCTCCGGGCCCACCAGGCCGGGAATCCGGTCGCCGCGATCCGCACCGGTGCCGCGGAAGCCCCACCACTGCGGGGAGGCCACGACGTAATCGGTGTCGACCGGAAAGCACTCGTACATCATCCCGGTGAGCGCCTGCTCGGGGTTGGGCCGTGGAGCATCGCGGAACCGCGCCGTGGCCTCGATCGGAGTGTCGTCGCCCAGGGGGTCCAGCCCGGCGTCGGAGCGGTAACCGACGACCAACCGGGCCGGGCCGGTGGCCTGGTCCTCCAGCCGGACCCGCCAGTACATGGTGTTCGCGCCCAGGAACGCGAGGTTCGTCCCGGCATCCCGCGCTTCGGTGACGGCGGCACGCATCGTCGTCGTCCAGTACTCGTCGTGTCCCATCGACACGTAGGCGCTGGCCCCGGCCAGCAGCCCCGGCGTGGTGTGCAGGTCCACGTTGGTGAAGTAGGAGAGGGGGATGCCAAGCTCTTCTGCCCGCACGATGATCGGCACTGCGGCGGTCCGGTAGTCGTTGGCGCCGGTCGCACCGTTGTAGGGCCGGTCGAAGCTCACCGCCCAGCTGCGTCGGTCGCTGTCCGGCCCGTCGTACAGGCTGTAGCCGCCCCACTCGTTGTAGGCCTGCCACGTCGTGACCGGGGCGACCAGTGCCACCGTGCCGGCAGCGGAGGGCGAGGAGACGACGTAGGGGACCAGCACCTCGTATCCCGATCCGGTGCGGAGCTTGAAGACGTAGAACCCGGGTTGCCACCCTTTCGTGTCGACGGTGAGGCTGCGGTGCCAGGGCGCCACCACCGTGCGCGTCGCGGCGGGACGCATGACCGGGGCTCCCTGCTCGCCGCCCGGGAGGGCTTCGGAGTGCCAGACCTCGTGACCGGTGCCCCCGCGGTACGCGCCGAGCCGGTAGGCGATCACGCGGTACGTCGGCGCCGACGTCGACACCTTGAGTCCGACCCGTGTTCCCGGAAGACCGCTCGGTGCGGTCGAGTACCCGGCGATGCGGCCTGCGGCCGGCGTGCGCGCCCGCCACTCCTCGTTGCCCCGGACCGGCTTGTCCGTCGACTCGTGCTCCACGACAGGAGGGGCGGCCGGGGACGAGAGCTCAACGCGATCCGACCCCGAGGCCGGTGACGACAACGCCACCTTCCTCGGTCCCCCGTCGGTGCGCGAGCTCTGCCCCCCGGCGGCCCCGGCCGCCCGGTCCTTGATGCCTTCCGTGGCACTGCCACAACCGGAGAGCATCATTCCCATCGCGAGGCTCGCGGCGAGCCCGGTCGTCAGAACCCTGACCGCCGGTGTCGGCCTGCGCGTGGTTTTCATGGCTGTTACTCCTTCGGGAGGCGCCTGCTGCGCCGCCTCTGGAGACAGGTTTCGACGAGTGCTGGTCCCGCGGCTTGAGGCGGCTGTCCCGATCTGACCGGGAGATCGAGGCAGGCCGTCCCGGTTCCGGGACCCCAGTCCCGGTCAGCCGATGCCGCCGGGGACACCGGCCCACGCTTGCCCCACCACGTCCCGCGCGGGAACGTGTTGCCATGGCGTCGACCACACCTCCGGCCGGGGCCGACGACGATGCCCCGGCAGCCCGCAACCACAATCCCGACGACTACTCGCGCAAGGGGCGGCTGAAGGGCCGGGCCTACGACCGGGAGATGGAGCGGCTCCAGGAGCAGCTGGTGCTCCTGCAGTACTGGATCCAGCGGCAAGGTCTGCGGGTGCTGGTGATCTTCGAGGGCCGGGGCTCGGCCGGCAAGGGTGGTGTGATCAAGCGGATCACCGAGCGCACCAGTCCCCGGACCGTCCGGGTGGTGGCCCTGCCGAAGCCCACCGAGCGCCAACGGACGCAGTGGTACTTCCAGCGGTACGTCGAGCACCTCCCGGCGGCCGGCGAGATGGTCCTCTTCGACCGCAGCTGGTACAACCGCTCGAACGTCGAGTGGGTGATGGGCTACTGCACCGACGAGGAGCACCAGGAGTTCCTGCGCAGCTGCCCCGAGTTCGAGCGGATGCTGGTGCGCTCGGGGATCGTCGTCCTGAAGTACTGGTTCTCGGTCTCCTACGAGGAGCAGCGCCGCCGGTTCGAGGATCGCAACGCCGAACCCCTCAAACGGTGGAAGCTCTCGGACATGGACCTCGCCGAGCACGAGCTGTACGTCAAGTACTCCATGGCCAAGGACACGACCTTCCAGTACACCGACATCAAGCAGGCTCCCTGGTACGTCGTGCCCTCCGACGACAAGCGGGCGGCCAGGCTCAACTGCATCTCACACCTGCTCGACCAGTTCGACTACGAGGACGTCTCCCCGGACGTGGTCACGCTGCCGACGATGCAGGACGTGGCCTACGTGCGGCCGCCGATGCACGAGCAGACCTTCGTGCCCCAAAGATTCTGACCAGCGCTTCTGACCACTGCCGGAGCGGCAAGTTACCCGCAGGTAGGATCTCGTCACGCGGCGCTGGGCTGACGCCCTCCGTACAGACCAATAGGCTCGCGGCGCGCAGGCGCGCCCACGGGCCGGCAGATTGGGAGTGACGAGTGACTCTGGTACTGATCATCGGGCTGGCGATGACCGCGATTGCCCTCGCCTTCGCCGGTCGGCGTGCCGCTTACCTGTATCGCCTGATCACCAATGGCCAACCGGCGCCCGACCGTGTCGACGGAGTCACCCGCCGGCTGGGCAGGGCCGTGCAGACCCAGCTGGTAGAGGTGTTCGGCCAGCGCAAGCTCCTGAAGTGGACGGTCCCCGGGGCGGCGCACTTCTTCGTCTTCTGGGCGTTCGTGATCCTCGGCACCGTCTACATCGAGGCGTACGGCGCCCTGTTCGACCCGGGCTTCCACATTCCCGTGGTCGGGACCTGGCCGGTCCTTGGCTTCGCCCAGGACTTCATCGCCGTGATGTGTCTGCTCGGCATCACCACCTTCGCCGCGCTCCGGATCCAGCAGTCACCCCAGCGGCTGGGCCGCAGGTCCCGGTTCTCCCGGTCGCACACCGGTGGCGCCTGGCTGGTGCTGTTCATGATCTTCAACGTCCTGTGGACGTTGTTCTTCTTCCGCAGCGCCGCCTCCGCGCTCGGTAACCTGCCGTACGACAGCGGCGCGTTCGTGTCCATCGGGCTCGGCAACCTGCTCGACGGGCTCTCCACCCAGACCCTCGAGGTCATGGAGGGCGTCGGGCTGCTGCTGCACATCGGCGTGATGCTCGTCTTCCTGATCGACGTCCTCCACTCCAAGCACCTGCACATCTTCCTGGCCCCGCTGAACGTCCTCTTCAAGCGGCAGCCCGTCGCGCTGGGCTCCGCCAAGCCCCTGATGAACGCCGGTCGGCCGGTCACCCTCGACGACATCGACGACCTCGACGAGGACGACACCCTGGGCGTCGGTGCGATCGAGGAGTTCAGCTGGAAGGGAATGCTGGACTTCAACACCTGTACGGAGTGCGGGCGCTGTCAGGACCAGTGCCCAGCCTGGAACACCGAGAAGCCGCTGTCCCCCAAACTGCTGATCATGGCGCTGCGCGACCATGCGCACGCCAAGGGGCCGTACTCACTCGCCTCCGAGGACAAGCGGCCCGCACTGCTGGAGGGCAGTGACACCCTGGTCAAGGAGACCGAGCGACCGCTGGTCGGTGACACCGGCGACGACTGGTTCTACATGCCCGAGAACGGCTCTGGTGTGATCGACCCCGACGTCCTGTGGTCGTGCGTGACCTGCGGCGCGTGCGTCCAGCAGTGCCCGGTCGACATCGAGCACGTGGACCACATCGTCGACATGCGCCGCTACCAGGTGCTGGTGGAGTCCAACTTCCCCGCCGAGCTCAACCAGCTCTTCAAGGGCATGGAGAACAAGGGCAACCCGTGGAACCTGTCCGCGTCCGCGCGGCTCGACTGGGCCAAGGACCTGCCGTTCGAGATCAAGGTGGTCGGTGACTCCATCGAGTCCCTCGACGAGGTGGACTGGCTGTTCTGGGTGGGCTGCGCCGGCGCCTACGAGGACCGCGCCAAGAAGACCACCCGCGCCGTGGCCGAGCTGCTCGACCTCGCGGGCGTCTCCTTCGGCGTGCTCGGCAACGGCGAGACCTGCACCGGAGACTCGGCTCGCCGCGCCGGCAACGAGTTCCTCTTCCAGGGCCTCGCCCAGCAGAACGTCGAGACCTTCAAGGAGCACAGGGCGAAGAAGGTCGTCTCGACCTGCGCGCACTGCTTCAACACGTTGAAGAACGAGTACAAGGAGTTCGGCATCGAGCTCGAGGTGGTGCACCACACCCAGCTGCTGAACCGGCTGGTGCGCGAGGGCAAGCTGACGCCCGTCGCCGAGGGCGCCGGTGCTACGAAGCGCTCGATCACCTACCACGACCCCTGCTACATCGGCCGCCACAACCAGGTCTACGAGCCACCGCGCGAGCTGCTGCAGGTGATGCCCGGGGCCGAGTTCACCGAGATGCCGCGCAACTCCGAGCGCTCCTTCTGCTGTGGCGCGGGCGGGGCCAGGATGTGGATGGAGGAGAACCTCGGGTCGCGGATCAACGTCAACCGCACCAAGGAGGCGGTCGCGACCGGCGCCGACCAGATCGCGGTCGGCTGCCCGTTCTGCCGGGTGATGCTCTCTGACGGACTCACCGCCGAGCAGGCCGACGGCAACGCTCGCGAGGAGGTCGAGGTCCTCGACGTGGCCCAGATGCTGCTGGCCTCGGTCAAGGGCGAGTCGGCGACCAGGGCGCGAAAGGCCGCGTCGAACGGCGCTCCCGCAGCGACCGCTGCGCCGGCCGAGACGAAGGCGGAGCCCGAGGCCGGAGATGCCACCCAGACCGAGGAGACGATCAGCGAGACCGCCGAGGTGGGTCCCGCCGCGAAGGCATCGGGAGGCTCGTCCCTGTTCGACGTGGAGGAGGACACCGACCAGTCGTCACCCACCGAGGCCCAGCCGGAGCCCGATGCCTCCGGGGCGAAGCAGGAGAAGGCCGGCGGTTCCCTGTTCGACATCGGAGAGGAGGAGGAGCCGGAGAAGTCCACGGCAGCCGCGACGAAGACCGAGGCCGAGCCGGCCGAGACCGAGGCGCAGCAGGCCCCCGGAGCAGAGGCCGAGATCGGTGGCGGCGGATCGCTCTTTGACATCGAGGAGTCTCCGGAGCCTGCGGCCGAGACCCGCGTGGAGCCGACGACTGAGGACGAGGCACCCGCCGAGGAACCCCAGCCGGCCGAAAAGCCGAAGCCGACCGAGTCCGCCACCGTGGCCAGCGAGATCCCCGACGGCGGATCACTCTTCGACATCGAGGAGCGGGCTGAACCCGCCGCCAGGCCCGCGAGCACGGAGCCGACGGCCGAGGACGAGGAGCCCCCCGAGGAACCCGACCCGGCGAAAGAGGCGAAGCCGACCGAGTCCGCCACCGTGGCCGACGAGATCCCCGACGGCGGATCACTCTTCGACATCGGCGGCGACACCGGGGAGGCCGAGCCCGCGGATGACGCGGCTCCCGCCGAGGAACCGCACGCCGACCAGCCCGAGGACGAAAAGACGGAGGCTGACGAGCCCGCGCAGAGCGGTGAGGACGAGCAACCCGCTCAGAAGTCTCCGGCGAGCGGTGAGGCACACCAGCCGAAGACCGACGTGGACATCAACAAGTCCGGATCACTCTTCGACCTGTAGACCGACCAGGTCAGTGCTGCGGCTGGCCCGGAGGTGTGTTCGTCTCACCCGGGGGAGCATCGGTCTCCGCCTCGACGTCCTCCGGCACCACAATGGGCCGCAGCCGCGCCCAGATGAGGAACACAGCAGCGCCCGCCACCAGGCCAAGGCCGGCCCACAGGTTGGCGTTGACGTCGCCGGTCTTTGCCGCTGTGGAGTCGCTGAAGATCCCCAGCACGACCAGGATCACCCCGTACACCCCGATCAGCGACCCGATGATGTTGCGCACGTCCAGCGCACCTGCGGTCTTCTTCGGCTTCTTGTCGTCCATGGCGCGCTCCTTTAGAAGATGATGTTCAGGACGACGACCATGGCCAGTGACAGACAGGCCAGCGGGACCGTGCGTCGGTACCACGGGTAGCTCGCTTCCTTCGGGTCCGTCCGCTGCTCCACCGGCGTCTCGGAGTAGACGAGGCCCACCAGCGAACCTTCGGGTTTCGGCTGGGTGACCAGGGAGATCACGTAGCTCAACACCACGTCCACGACGAAGGCGGCGGACGCGGCCACGAACGCGGCGCCCTGGCCGGCGAGGGGGATCGTGCCGGTGCTGAACGAGCCGAACGCGTCCTCGCTGAGGAAGGCGACCAGCACGGCCGCGAGCGTGCCGGCCACCAGGCCGACCCAGCCGGCGGTCGCGGTCATCCGCTTCCAGAACATGCCGAGGATGAAGGTGGCGAACAACGGCGCGTTGAAGAACCCGAACAGTGTCTGCAGGTACTGCATGATGTTGGGGAATCCCGCGGCGAAGTACGACGTACCGATCGCGATGACGGTGGCCCCGATGGTGGCGGCGCGGCCGACCCAGACGTAGTGGCTGTCGGAGTCCTCCTTGTGCAGGTAGTCCTGGTAGAGATCGAAGGTGAACACCGTGTTGAAGGCCGAGATGTTGGCTGCCATCCCGGCCATGAAGGCGGCCAGCAGCCCGGTGATCGCCAGGCCCAGCAGGCCGTTCGGCAAGAGATCTCGCATCATCAGGATCAGAGCGTCGTTGTAGGTCACCGTGCCGCTGGTGCCGCCCGAAGGCGCGCCACCGGCCTTGAGCTTGACCATCTCGGTGACCAGGACGGCCGCGATCATGCCGGGCAGGATCGTGATGAAGGGGACGAACATCTTGGGGAAGGACCCGATGACCGGGGTCTTCCTGGCAGACGAGATCGAGTCGGAGGCCAGCGCGCGCTGCACCTCGACGAAGTTGGTGGTCCAGTACCCGAACGACAGCACGAACCCGAGTCCGAAGACGATCCCGACGACCGACCAGAAGGAGGAGTCGAAGCCGGAGAGCGCCTGGCCCGGCCAGGAGTTGAGCTGTTGGTCCGCAGTAAGCCCCGCGCCGTCGGGGGACGCGGCCGTGATCCGCTCGGTGAGACCGTCCCACCAGCCGACCCGGTTGAGGCCGAGCAGGGTCAGCGGGAGCAGCGCCGCAACGATCACGAAGAACTGGAGCACCTCGTTGTAGATCGCGGCAGAGAGTCCGCCGAGCGTGATGTACGACAGCACGATCCCCGCCGCCAGGAGGAGCGCAACGAACATGGGGAGGCCGAGGAGTGCCTCCAGGATCGACGCCAGGAGGAAGAGGTTGATGCCCGCGATCAGCAGCTGCGCGACAGCGAACGAGATCGCGTTGACCAGGTGCGCCCCGGGCCCGAACCGTCGGAGCATGAATTCCGGCACCGACCGCACCTTGGAGCCGTAGTAGAACGGCATCATCACCACGCCCAGGAAGAGCATGGCCGGAATGGCGCCGACCCAGAAGTAGTGCACTGTCGGGAGCCCCAGCTCCGCACCGGAGGCGGACATGCCCATGATCTCGACGGCGCCCAGGTTCGCCGAGATGAACGCAAGGCCTGTCACCCAGGCCGGGAGCGAGCGCCCGGACAGGAAGAAGTCCACCGAGTTCGACACGTGGCGCCGGGCCATGACACCGATCCCCAGGACGAACCCGAAGTAGATCGCGACGATCACGAAGTCGATCGGATCGGCATCAATGAGGGTGTCTGCGAGGACCGTGATCTGAGCGTGGGTCGCCATGGTGCGATCTCCCGTTCTTTGAGAGTCCTGTGTTGCCGGTCACACCGTAGCCAAAAATGGCCGAACTAAACATGGTGTCACTTCGGCTTGACGATGACATCACTGTGATGTCATAGTGATGCGCATGGACATCACGCCGTACGTCGACAGCCTTCGCCGCGACCTGGTCGCTGCTGCCGAGGCCGGCGGGCCGGAGGTCAAGCAGGCCGCCGAGCGGCTCGCCATGTCGCTCGAACCGTCGGCCCGGCTCGCCCTGATGGAGGCGATCTCCCAGGCCGCCTCCGAGATCACCACCGAGATGCGCTCCGGTGGCGTCGACGTACGCCTCAACGGCCGCGAGCTCGACTTCGTCGTCGAGACCGCGCCCGCCAACGCGCCCGCCGCCCCGGCTCCGCCCGCTCCTCCGCGGCCCGACGAGGTCGAGGAGGAGGGCGGGCTGGCCCGCGTCACCCTCCGGATCCCGGAGTCGGTGAAGGCGAGGGCCGAGGAGTTCGCCGCCAGGTCCGGTCACTCGCTCAACACGTGGCTGGTCAACGTCGTACGGGCCGCGACCCGCGACAACGCCATCAACGTCGACATCGACCTGTCGAGCGTTCCGTTCTTCGGTGACGCCGACCCGTTCGGGGGGAAGGGCCGCGGCAACCGGCGGATGACCGGCTGGATCTGACCCTCACCCACCACCACCCACACCACTCACGGACCGGCACCAAGGCCGGCCCGGTGGCCGAGCACACCCTGGAGACAGTCATGACGCAGTACCACTTCGAGACCCACGAGCCCGTCGAGCTCTTCGTCGAGATCGGCAAGGGCAACGTCGACGTCACCGCGACGGAGACCACCGAGACGCGCGTCGAGATCGCCGGGCGGGACGCCGACGAGGTCGACGTCCGCCAGTCCGGTCAGCAGATCACCGTAGTGGCGCCCCGCCAGCGCAGCGGTTTCTTCGGCGGGGACAACAAGCTCGACGTCACCATCACCCTTCCACTCCGCAGCGACCTCGTCGTGAAGACGGGCAGTGCCGACATCGCCGTGAGCGGCACGGTCGGGGCCAGCCAGCTCAAGACCGGCTCGGGTGACGTCCGGACCGACGACCTGACCGGCCCCGCCCTGGTGGAGACCGGCTCCGGCGACGTCGACATCCAGGTCGCCAACGCTGAGCTCCGGGTCAAGAGCGGCTCCGGCCACGTGCGCGTCCGGCATGCCGAGTCCGCCGTCGCGGCGTCGACCGGCTCCGGTGACGTGGAGATCGGGACGTCCAACGGCCCCGCCGCGGTGAAGACCGGTTCCGGCGATCTCAAGGTGGTCGACGCCCACACCGACGTCTCGCTGGCCACCGGCAGCGGTGACCTCCTTGTCGGTACGGCGCACCGCGGGCGCTTCACGATGAAGGGCGCCTCCGGCGACGTTCACATCGGCATCCCCGCGGGGCTGCCCGTGTGGACCGACATCTCCACTCTCTCCGGATCCATCCGGTCGAACCTCGAGAGCGCCGGCGAGCCGGCCGAAGGGGCCGACCACGTCGAGCTGCGGGCCAAGACCGTCAGCGGCGACATCGTCCTCACCCAGGTCTGACACCAACACCAACAACAGGAGCACGCCATGTACGACGCCATCGAGTCCGAAGCCCGTCACCAGATCCACGAACGCGTGACCCGCGCGGCCGAGCCGAGGATCCCGCAGGTCGCCCAGCGGCACCGCCTCGCCGAGCGGCTGCGTCGTCTCGCGGACCGGATCGACAACTGACCTTGCCGGATAGTCCGCCACGAAAAGGCCCTCCAGAGCCTCCTGGTGGGGCCTTTTCGTGGCGGACTATCGATCTAGATGTTGGTGCGGTGGAAGCTCTGGAACGAGCGGGACGGAGTGGGTCCGCGCTGGCCCTGGTACCGCGAGCCGTACTTCGCCGAACCGTAGGGGTGCTCGGAGGGGGAGGAGAGCCGGAAGAAGCAGAACTGGCCGATCTTCATCCCGGGATAGAGCTTGATCGGCAGGGTCGCCACGTTGGCGAGCTCCAGGGTGACGTGCCCGGAGAACCCGGGATCGACGAAGCCCGCCGTGGCGTGCGTGAGCAGGCCAAGCCGCCCGAGCGACGACTTGCCCTCGACCCGCGCGGCGACGTCGTCGGGCAGCGAGATCCCTTCGTACGTCGAACCGAGCACGAACTCCCCGGGGTGCAGGATGAACGGCTCCTCCCCCTCGGGCTCGACCTCCCGGGTCAGGTCGGACTGGTCGGCCGCGGGGTCGATGTGGGGGTAGCGGTGGTTCTCGAACACCCGGAAGTACCGGTCCAGCCGGACGTCGATCGAGGACGGCTGCATCATCGCGGGGTCGTAGGGATCCAGGACGATCCGGCCCTTGTCGATCTCCACCAGGATGTCGCGGTCGCTCATCAGCACGGGTCGTAACCTACCCCGCTGCGCGGTCGGGTAGCATCGCGTCCGCCGCGTCCCGACAGTTCCCCGGGCCGGCCCCGCGGATGTAGCTCAGTTGGTAGAGCGCGACCTTCCCAAGGTCGATGTCGCGAGTTCGAATCTCGTCATCCGCTCGAGCGGCCGCTTCGCGCGCAGCGCGAAGCCAAGGCCGCGAAGGTTGAGGAGGCCTCGACTCAGACGCGAGCTTGCTCGCGGCTGAGGGAGCCGTCTCGAAACCCGACCACCTCCCGCGCCCCGAACGCGACGCTGTCGGTTTCCCCGGCTCGCCGGGGAAACCGGCACATCTCGGTTGTTGCGATGCCTTGGAAGTGCATGGATCGGCTGAGGGGTGGGACTGGTGAGTCGCGTGGAGACGAATCCCGAAACCCGGTGATCATTGGCCCACCCACATCGACGAGCCCCCCGATTCTCGCTCCCCCACGATTTTTGCCCCTGTGAAACGTGTGAAACTTGACGACCCCTGGGGTTGCTGGGGACAGTGGTACGTCAGGACCCTTGTCTCTTCCCCTGAGGTGCTCTCATGTCCCGCGCCCGCAAGATTGCCATCGGCGCGTTCGTCGCCCTGCTCGCGGCCACCCCGTTCATCCCACGCGGCGGCGGCTCCGACAGCGCGCTGCGCCCCTCCGGCGAGCCGGAATATGCCGAACCAGCCGCCCCCGGACCGGGCGCCCTGACCGGTGCCATGCGACGTGAGATCGACCGGGTCGTGTCTGCCGGCCGACACGTCGGTGGAGTGTCGGCGCGGCTCTCACCCACGCGGCTCGCGAGCGACCTTGTGCGGTGTGCGGAGTTCGACGGCCAGCGCTACTGCCTGCACACCGGGTGGACCACCAGCACCCAGGCCGACGTACGTTCCCGGGTCGCCACGGCCACCCGATCCCTCGCGCGCCGCACCGCTCCGGTCGAGACAACGGGGGACCTGGACGTGGCGGCCACCCTCGAGCGAGCGGCCTCGCTCAGCCCCACCGAGCGGGCGGCGGCCGAGCGGGCAGAGCTCACGGCGGCCGCACGGTCGGTCGCCAAGGTGTGGATGTTGCGGCACGAGATCCAGGGGGTGCCCCTGCCCGCGGGGTTCAGGCAGGCCCACCCGGAGGCCGGTCTCTCGGCCCGCACCACCAGCACCAGCCGGACGAAGACCGCTGCTGATTACCCCGAGCATTCGCGGGTGCTCCACCCTCGTGAGGTCGCCGAGCAGACCAGGACCTACTGGTGCGGTCCGACGACCATGCAGATGATCACGTGGGGCTGGCAGAACGTGCGCAAGACCCAGGGCCACTGGGCGCGCCGCCTCGGTACGACGACCAGCGGCACCGCGATCACCGACATGGTGCGCGTGGTCAACCAGAGCACCGGCTACGACCAGGCGAGCCGCGCCGGCACCTACATCACCCTCGACATCTCCGACTGGTCATTCCGCAAGTGGGCGCTGCTCAACATGCGCCACATCGTGGACTACCGGGCGCCGCTCGTGCTGCACCCGATCCTGCTGAAGAAGTACTACCCGTACCTCGACGACGACGCCTCCGGACACTTCCAGGTGGGACGCGGCTACGACAAGAACGGCACGGGGCCGCTCAAGATCGGATACTTCGAGCCGTGGAACCAGCAGCGTTTCGACCCCTCCGAGCCCTACATCGGCCGTGTCCAGTGGCGCGACGCCTATCGCAGCTACCGCGCCAACGAGGCCCACTTCCAGCACAACATCGGGGTGTGATGGGGAGGCGCCTCGCGGCACTGATGGCCGCGGCGGTCCTCCTCGCCACCCTGACCGGCTGCACCGACGACGGGAGCGCTGACACGGCCGCGGAGCCGAGCAGCTCCCCGACCGGGCAGTCCTCGTCCCCGGCAGAGACGCGGGCACCCGTGGGCACCGAGACGACCGAGAACGAAGACGGCCTCGGCGGGGGCACCGCGGCATCGCCGGCACCCGTCGAGCCGGTCATGCACCTTCTGGAGTGGACCCGTGTGCCGGGGCCGGCGACGGCCACCGTGACCCGGAGCGGGCCGTGGACACTCAGCGTCCCGGAGAACGGTGGCGGAGCGTCCCTCCGTGGCCCGAGCAGGGATGAGGTTCTCGTGGCTGACGCCCGGCAGCGCGTCTCCGATGCCTTGCTCACCGACGGCTGGGCCGTCGTTGTCTTCCAGGATGAGCAGGAAACCCGCCCCGCCACCGCGCACGTCCTGAGCCTCGGCGATCCGGACGGCGACTTCACCGTCGACGCGTCCTCCAAGGTCCCGACCACCACCGGCGGGACGTGGGCGCTCGGCAACAAGACGCTCGTCCATCCGACGATCGGCCCGGGTGGGACCTACTGCCTGGCCACGGTGGACCTGGCGAAGCGCACAGCGGAACGCACCTGGTGCGCGGAGAAGCGGCACGGCTTCAACGCCGCGCAGGTCACGCCCGAAGGGACTTCCCTGATGACCTTCGATGACCAGCAGCCCTCGTGCCGGACCGTCGCCAGGGTGACCGGCGGGGCCGTCACCCCGTTCGAGGGGGTGGAGAAGTGCCTCGGCTGGGAAGGCGCACTCGTCGACGACGGTGCGGTGTGGTCGGTGGTGCCGAAACAGAACCGGATCGAGGAGGCCCACTACTACGCCCGATCCGGGGACGAGTACTTCGACCTCGGGCCGGGGACCTCCGGGACGCTGACCTGGTGCGGCGGCGCGGTGTACTTCGCCCAGGACCCGCAGCGCGACGGGGACCCCGCCCGCCTGCTCCGGTGGACGCCCGAAGGACAGCTCGAGGTGGCCTACGAGACCCGCGGGCGCGGTCCGGCGTTCCTGACCGAGCCGCGGTGCGGTGGCGACCGCATCACGGTGACGGCGGTCGCGGAGTCAGGCGACGAACAGGTCAGCGCACCGGTCGGCTGAGCGTCCCCCGAACGTCGTACCCTGCCCCGGTGTCTGCGTTCACCGGGTTCCCCGACGCTGCCCTCGACTTCTACGACGACCTCGAGGTCGACAACACCAAGTCGTTCTGGGAGAAGCACAAGCAGGTCTACACCGAGTCGGTCCGGCAGCCGATGACGGCGCTGTGCGAGGCGCTGGCGCCGGAGTTCGGCGACGCCAAGGTCTTCCGGCCCTACCGCGACGTGCGGTTCGCCAAGGACAAGACGCCGTACAAGACCCACTGCGGGGGCGTGATCGAGCCCGGCCGCGGCGCGGGCGCGTACTACGTCGAGCTGAGCCCGGCCGGGAT
>JBJMIQ010000047.1:0-9384 GCA_045806805.1 Nocardioides sp.
AACGTGGGCGCCGACCTGCTGGCCGACGCGATCGCCGACCAGGCGGTCCCGGTCAGCCGCGTCGACTGGCGCCCTCCCATGGAAGGGACCGAGGCCGACCTGGCGACCGTGGCGGCCGACCCGCGCCGGGCCGCCGATCACCTGGGACCGGGCGCCCGGCCCGCTGCGCGGCGCACTGATGGGCGGCGCCGCCCTGGAGGGACTCGTCGACGACCCCGAGGACGCCGTCGCGCTCTTCGAGGCCGGCACCGCCGTCTCGCTCGAGCCGTGCCACCACCGCGCCACGGTCGGTCCGATGGCCGGGGTGGTCACGCCATCGATGTGGCTGTGGGCCCTCGAGGACGCCGGCACCGGCCGTCGTACCTTCTGCTCGCTCAACGAGGGGCTGGGCAAGGTGCTGCGCTACGGCGCCTACTCCCCCGACGTGCTCACCCGGCTGCGCTGGATGGGCGCCGTGCTCGGGCCGCTGCTGCAGGCCGCCGTGCGGTCTGTCCGTGACGGGCAGGGCCCGGTCGACGTCACCGGGATCCTGACCCAGATGCTGCAGATGGGCGACGAGGCCCACAACCGCAACCGGGCCGGCACCCTGATGCTGCTGCGCGACCTCGCCCCGGCGATGGTCGGCGCCGGCGCGCCCGACGACGTGGCCGAGGCGCTGCGGTTCATCGGCGGCAACGACCACTTCTTCCTCAACCTCGCGATGCCCGCCTGCAAGCTGGCGCTCGACGCCGCCCGCGGCATCGAGGCCTCCACGATGGTCGTGGCGATGGCCCGCAACGGCACCGACTTCGGGATCCAGGTCTCGGGCACCGGCGACGAGTGGTTCACGGGCCCGGCGCAGCTGGCCGACGGGCTCTTCCTCGGCGACTACGGCCCCGACGACGCCAATCCCGACATCGGCGACTCGGCGATCACCGAGACCGCCGGGATCGGCGGGTTCGCCATGGCGACCGCGCCGGCGATCGTGCGCCTGGTCGGCGGGACGGTGCCCGATGCACTGGCCACGACGCGCCGCATGCACGAGATCACCCTCGGCGAGAATCCCCGATGGTCGGTGCCGGTGCTGGAGTTCCAGGGCGTCCCGACCGGCATCGACGTCACCCGCGTCTGCCGCACCGGCATCCTGCCCCAGATCAATACCGGCATGGCCGGCCGCGTCGCCGGCGTCGGGCAGGTCGGCGCCGGACTGGTCACTCCCCCGGCGGAGGTCTTCCCCCAGGCCCTGGCCCGGCTCGTCGCACTGACCACCCGCGACTGAGTACCAGAACTCTGTACCGGGGGTGGCCCCGCACGGCACAACTGAGTCATGCTGCGATACGCCAATCCCAACCTGTGTCCCGATTGCCGGGCGACGCTCCCGGACAACGCGTGGAACTGCCCCTCGTGCGACCTCCCGTTGCACGGTCCCCTCGCCCAGGAGCTCTTCCGGACCTTTCAGCAAGCCGACGACCTCCTCTCCCGCCTTCGTACCGAGGCCAACGTGGCCGCGTCGGCGCCGCTGCCGGTACCCCGGTTGGGACCAGCCCCCCAGGAATCCGCCGCTGCGCCGGTCCGTCGTAGCGGCCTCCGCACCGCCTCGGTCCCCGCGATCCTGCTCGGTCTCGGTGCGCTCTGCCTCCTCGTCGCCGCCATCACCTTCCTCGCGGTCGCCTGGTCGTGGATGGGCGTCGGCGGCCGCACCGGCGTCCTGGTGGGCCTCACGACAGCCACGGCCTGCGCGGGCGTCCTGCTCGGTCGACGCGGGCTCCGGGTCGCCGCTGAGTCGCTGACCACGGTGTCCCTCGGGCTGGTCGCGCTCGACGTGGTGGGTGCCATCACCGCTGGCTGGCTGAGCCCACCCGACGATGCCGCCTCCTCGGCCCTGATCGGGTCGGCCGTCGCGGTGGTCTCCGGCGCGGTGCTGGGCGCGCGATCCCGACTGGTGTCCCCGCAGCTGGGCGTAACCCTGGGTCTCGCCCTCGCCTTCACCGGGCTCGCCGGCACGACGGGCCACGAAAGCATCGTGGCCTTCCTCGCGGTGTTCGCGCTCCGCGCGGCCGAGGCGGTCGGTCGAGTCGTCGGAGCCCGCGTGCTGGCCGTGTCGGCCCTCCTCGCTGCGGTCGTCTGGTGGAGCTGGCTACTCCTGTCCGGGCTCGTCTCCGCACTGGCCGACCCGAGCGTGGCTGCCCTCGTGACCACCGACAACGCGCTTCCGTTGCTCGGCGCCGCCCTACTCCTGCTCGCGTCGGCCGCCACGCCCTCCTCCCCTTCGCAGGCGCGGGTCGCCTACGCCTCGGGCGCCGCGACGATCGTCACCCTGCTCCTTGCCCTGCCCGCCCTCGACGAGGGAACCACCGCCACCGGGCTCACCCTGTTCGTCGTGCTGGTCACCTGGTCCGGGATCGCGGCCGCGGGATGGCGCCATCTGGCGTTCGGTCCACTGGCCCTGGCAGCCGTGCCGGCCCTTGCGTGGACCGCGGGCCACCTGCTGGTCGCGGCCGACCGGGTGTGGAGCGTCGGCATGCCGTTCTCCTCGACGGCGGACGTCCGACTGGGCCCCGTCGCCCCGGAGACCAGTCCCCTGCTGCTGATCCCGCTGGTCGCTGCCCTCGCGGTTGCCGGCTGGGTGGTCATGCCGAAGCAGCGCGACCCATCCATCGCCGTCTGCGCGGTGGCGGTCGCGGCCGTGGCCACCCTCGCGTCGTACGGCGTTCCCCTGGCCGCCGTCGTGGGGGCGCTGGCCCTCGCCGCCGTGGTCGCTGCATGGCTCGGACGCCCCGCGCTGGCCACCACGGTCGTGGTGGTGGCGGTGAGCGCTGCCCTGCCGAGCGCCGTCGTCACAGCGGCGGCCTGCGCGGCAGCCGTTGCCGTGGCCGTGGTGTTCCTGCGGGCGCGGACCACCCGGACCACTCTGATGGGCGGGATGCTTCTGCCCGCCGCCTCCGCCGGCCTGGTGTGGAGCGGCGCGGCAGCGGCGGGAGTCGCGGTCGACCTCCGCGCCCTGCCGCTGCTCGTCGTGGTCGGGGCGTTGGCGATCGCACGGCCACGGAGCGAGGTCGAGACGTCCGCCGCGCTCGCCGGTCTCGTCGCCTCCGTCGCCTCCCTCGACGTGGCGGCGGACCAGCTCACTGCCCTGTCCATCCACCTCACCGTCGCCGGTGTCCTCGTGACCCTGAGCAGCCTTGTCCACGCCGAGCGCCGGGTCCTCGCGTGGCCCGGCGGTGCCCTGCTCGCCGCGGCCACGTGGGCGCGGCTGGCCGACCTCGGCGTGGAAGCCCCGGAGGCCTACACCCTCCCCTCGGCCCTGGTGCTCATCCTGGTCGCACTGCACCGGCTCTGGCGGATTCCCGGGACCAGTACCGCCGTGCTGTTGCCGGGCCTGACCCTCGCCACCGTCCCCTCGCTGCTGTGGGTGCTGGCCGACCCGGTGGGCCCGCGAGCGGCCGTGCTCGGCATCGCGTGCCTTGGTCTGGTCCTGGCCGGAGCCCAGCTCCGCTGGAGCGCCCCTCTGGCGGTCGGTGCCATGGTCGGCGGCCTGCTCGTGGTCCGCGAGGTCGCGCCGTATGCCAGCGAGATGCCGCAGTGGGTGCTGATCGGGTTCGCCGGCACCATCCTGACCGTGGTCGGCGTGACCTGGGAGCAACGGGTGCTGCAGCTGCGCCGGGCCACGTCCTACCTCGGCCGCTTGCGCTGATCGCCTCAAGGCTCGGGCGGATGGGCGCGAGCGGATCGCGGCAGGTGCGGACGGTGGTCCGAAGTTCGAGTCGTGTGCCTGAGAGCGCGCTATTGCGCACCGTCAGGCACACGATCCCGTCCACCCCGCCCTGGGCGTCCGAGGATCGGCCGCCACAGGGCGCGACGGATGTCGACGTTCCCGGATGGGCGCAGCGGGGTGCCTTCCTCGAGGTACGCCTGACGGGCCTCGCCCTGGTGGCTCGGCGGCAACGACCCGTCGGCCCTGACCACCCGCCACCACGGCACCGGGCCGCCGTACGACGCCATGATCGACCCGACCTGACGGGGCCCACCTCCGCCGGCCACCTCCCCGACCGCCTCGGCGATCGCGCCGTAGGTCGACACGCGCCCGCGCGGGATCTGCTCCACACACGTCAGCACCAGCTCGACGTACTCCTCCGGATCGATCCGCATCACCCCTCCTGCGAGGAGTCGGCGAGGACGAAGCCGGCGGCCACGGTGGTCACCAGTGCCGCGGCCAGACCGGCGACCCAGATCCCGCCCGGCTCCGGCTGCCCCGCCAACAGTGCGGCCACGACAAAGACCGTCGGCGCCGCCAGGAACACGACTGCGCCGCGGACCGCCCAGAGGCGGACCGTCGCCGGGTCCGGAGGCAGGTCACGGGGGCCGTAGCCCGCGACCACCGCGGCCACGTGGGCCGTCAGCAGCCCGGCGGCCGCCAGCAGCGCCTCGGGATAGGGCCCACCGCGGAAGGCGAATCCCCACCAGGCCAGCACCAGTCCGGTCGCCACGGTGCCCATCGGCGCCTCGGGCAGCAGCGCGAAGGCCACGGCGAGGCCGGCGACCAGGAGGACCAGCCACCAGGCCGGCCAGGCTCCCCGCAGGCCGGTCGCGAGCAGGGCGACCATCATCCCGGCCACGATCGTGATCCGCAGCGCCGCCTGGGCAGGAGTCCAACCGCCGTTCATCTCGCACGAACCTGCGGCATCTGGGCGCGTCGGGCGAGACGACGCATCACGTCGTCGACGGTACCGGCGCCCCGCCAGGGCACGACGGGACATCCGAGCGAGGCCAGCCGGGCCAACAGCTGGTCGCGCTCGAGCAGGCGCATCCGCCACGCGAGGCCGGCAATCACCGGGTCGGTGCCCTCCGCCACCTGCAGCGCCATCCCGGCGGGCAGGGTGTCGATCACGACGACCGGCAGCCCTCGCTGGACCAGCGTGGCCGTGGCGGTGGCCACCGCGTCGGACAGCATCGGCGAAAGCACGATCACCACCGTCCCGCCGGTCACCCCCAGGAACGGCCTCTCGCGGCCGAACGTGCGAGGCTCGCCAGGACCGACCATCGACAGCTGGCCGAGGAGGCTGCGCAGGTGCCGCTCGCCGGTGCCGAAGGCGACCGAGCTCACCCGCCTGGGGCCGATCACCCGCAACGAGACGCGGTCCCCGCGTCGGACGTGGTGCTCGGCCAGCGCCGCGCAGGCGCGGACCGTCACGTCCAGGCTGCTTGCGGCACCCTCCAGGCCACCCGAGCGCCCGTGGTCGGCGAGCGCGTCCACGACGAGCAGGACGCCGGTGTCCTCCTCGGCCCGCGCGGTCACGACGTGCAGGTTGCGGGAGCGCAGCGAGACCCGCCAGTTGATCCGGCGCAGCCGGTCGCCGGCCTGGAACGGACGGATCCCGGAGAACTCGCTGCCGGAGCCGACGCGTCGCGAGCGATGGGCGCCGACCAGCCCGAGCGGTTGTGGCGCCTCCGCCCGGGAGTCGTACGGCGCCCGGACCGGCAGGACCTGGAGCTGGTTTCCGACCAGGGGGACCGGGCCCCAACGGAAGCCGGCCCACCGGCTGGTGAGCGCGACGTCCTCGTGGCCCAGGATCCGCCGGCCCCACCGCCGCGGGCTGATCTCGAGCACCGGCAGCGAGGCATTGTCCGTGACCAGCCGGCTGAGTCGGCCGCGCGTCGGGTGCGTGGCCACGAAGGGTGCGGGCGTCGCCATCCGGGTGACGTGCTCGACCCCGTCGAGGTCGGAGACCAGCAGCCGCGATCGCGTGCCCTGCCCCTCGTGCATGTACAGGTGGTCGACCTGGGCGTCGACGGCCGGACGAGTGGACGGCCGATGGACGATCCCGAGCGCCGCGAGCAGGAGGAAGGGCGCGGTGAGCACCACCAGCACCGCATCTCCGAAGCCGACCGCCAGGCCCAGTCCCAGCGCGCCGACGGCCAGGCATCGGCTCAGCGCACCGGTGGGTCGCCACCGAGTCATGGCAAGGAGGTCAGTAGCAGTCGGGTCATGGCCGGCGGCTCGCCTCGAGGGTCGCCGGGGTCGGCACCCGGCCGAGCACGTCGTCGACCACGCGGGCGCCGGTCACCTCGGTCATCCAGAGCTCCGGGCGGACCGTGATCCGGTGGGCAAGGACCGACCGGGCGACGACCTTCACGTCCTCGGGGATGACGTAGTCGCGGCCGCGCAGGAGCGCGAAGGCCCGTGCGGTCAGCACCAGACCGAGGGAGCCCCGCGGCGAGGAGCCGGTCAGCACGTCGTGGTGGTCACGAGTGGCCACGGCCAGGTCGACGCAGTAGCGCCCGATGCTCTCGTCGACCCGGACCGTCTCGACCGCCGCCTGGAGGTCGAGCAGCCCGGCCGCGTCAGTCACCGCATCGAGCTCGACCTCCTCCTGCTGCCGCTCCAGCCGCCGGGCGATCACGTCGTACTCCTCGTGCGACGTGGGGTAGCCGAAGCTCACCCGGAGCAGGAACCGGTCCAGTTGCGCCTCGGGCAGGGGGTACGTGCCCTCGTACTCGACCGGGTTCGCGGTGGCCAGGACGTGGAACGGCTGAGCGAGCGGGAAGGTCTCGCCTTCCACGGTCACCTGCCGCTCCTGCATCGCCTCGAGCAGCGCGGCCTGGGTCTTGGGCGGCGTCCGGTTGATCTCGTCGGCCAGCAAGAGGCCGGTGAAGAGCGGTCCGCGGCGGAACTCGAAGGTGCCCTCGCGCTGGTTGTAGAGGAACGATCCGGTCAGGTCGGTGGGCAGCAGGTCGGGGGTGAACTGGGCCCGGGTGAACGTGATCCCCAGAGCCCGGGCGAGCGACCGGGCCGCGAGCGTCTTGCCCAACCCAGGGAAGTCCTCGAGGAGCACGTGGCCCTTGGCGAGCACGGCAGCGAGCACGAGCCGCAACGCGTCCCGCTTGCCCACGATGGCCTTCTCGACCTCGTCGAGCACCAGCCCCGCGACCCGGGATGCCTCGGTCACACCCGCACTCGCACTCACAGCTCTTCTATCCTCCTCAGGTAGGCGTCGATCTCCTCGCGGCGCAGCCGGCGCGGAGGCCCGGTCAGCTCGCGCGTCAGCCCGGGACCCAGCAGCGCCTCGGCGGCCGGGTCGTCGCGCGTCAGCCCGTGCCGGCGGTTCAGGCGCTCGTCGCAGAGAGCGGCCAGACGATCACGCAGAGCCGTGTCGGCGGTCCGCGCGGTCAGGTGGCTCTCGAGGATGCGGACGTACGACGCCAGGTGCGAGTCCGTGGCCGTCGCACCCCCACGGCTCATGGGCTCGATCCGCCAGGCCGGCCCGCTCTCGGCAACGCTGTCCGACAGCAGCCCGGTGACGGCAACCCCGAGGGCGACGAGCAGCGCCAGCCGTAGGTGGTCGGGCGCGAAGTCGAACACGCTGAGCACGATGTCGAGGACTACGAACAGCGCGACGGCACCCGTCGCCCGGCGTACCCACCTCCTCATGGCCGCCTCCCCCGGCCGGCGAGGAGCCCCGCGTGGATGGCGTCCAGGTCGGCGACGGCCCGCGCCCGCGTCGCCTCGTCGAGGGAGTGGGTGGAGAACCTCGCCTCGCGGTAGAGGACGGCCAGCTCGGCCACGGCGTGGGAGTCGGCGGCGACCAGGTCGAGCATGCGCAGGGTGAACTCGGATGACGTCTCCCAGGGGTGGCGCTCGAGGCCCGCCGCGGCGGCCTGCAGCTCGAAGCGATGCCAGCACTCGACGATGGCGTTGCGGGGTGAGCCCTCCATCAGCACTCGCCGCTGCGCCTCGGCGTCGCTGGTGATCTCCTCGGCCAGTCGCCGCGGCCCCTCGAGCACGTCGAACTCGACCTGCTCCGGCGGCGGCTCGGGTCTCCTCCGGGCGTCGAAGGTCTGCCAGGCCCAGCGACTGAGGCGGAACAGCACGTAGAGCACGGCCAGGCCCGCCACCAGCTCGAGGACCAGGGCAATCGCCCGCAGGATCGGATGGTCACCCGCCAGCTTCTTGGCCAGCCGGTCCCTGACCTGCTCGGGGCTCTCCCCCGTCGGCGCCTCCAGCGCCGTCGTCTCCGACGGCGTGAGCCGCTGCGCCTCGGGGCCGTCGCCGGTGAGGACCCCACTGGGGCCGATCGAGGCCGCCCAGGTGACCAGGACCGCGACCAGCAGTACGCCGCCGACAACGGCGGCGACTGCCGTGACCGGTGCGCGACTGGCCCCCATGGCGCCCGAACCTACCGGCGGAACCCCTCCTGGTGGGTCACGCCGGGGTCACAGATGCCTGTCCCGACGAATGATCAGGGAGCCGCGGAGAACTTCTTGGTCCCACGGACAAGATGCAGCCCGCGGATGCCCGAGAAGCGCTGGGCGAAGTGCAGCTCGTGGGCCAGGTCACCCAAACCGTTCGCGCCGGGAAGGGGCGCGATCTGGACCGTGGAGAGCGTTCCGAAGGCACGGCCCCTGGCGTTGAGGAACCCGCTGCCGGAGTCACCGGGGATGCCCGGAGTCGCGGTCTCGACCTCCCAGCCCCAGCCCTTGTGGGTCCGGCGCAGCGAGACGCCTGTCTTCGGCGAGAGCTTGGTTCCCGGCCGGAGGCTCGAGTGACCCCAGGAGTAGACGCGGCTGCCGGCCGGCGCGCCCTTGCGCGCGAGTCCGGTGGGCCCGCCCCAGAACGGGACCGTGGGGTTGACCTTGCGCCGGTCGCTGCGGGCCACGCGCACCAGCGCGAAGTCGTTGGCCGCACAGGCGGGACCACGCTTCATGTTGCGCTGGTGCATCTTGATCCAGGAGCTGTAGACGAGTGTCCCGTGGCCCACCGTCGTGCCGTTGGTGGCGAGCGTGGCGCCCCTGGCGAACCTCACCCTGGTCCCGAGCGGATGCGACGGGGTGCGGCAGCCGTTGGTGTCGGTGGACGAGCCCTTGCCGGCGCAGTGCGAGGCATACCCGACGTACGCGCGGCCGAGCCGGTCGGCGAAGACGAAGTTGGCCGTGCACTGGGCACCCTTGGTGAACATCTGCACGCCTGGCCGGATCTTGGCCTTCGAGACCGGCGCCCACCGGGCCGGGATGTCGGCCTGGGCCTGCGCGGTCGGCGATGCCAGCAATGCGGCGAGCAGCAGCAGGGTCGTGGAGACGACGGACATGAACAGTCTTCTCAAGCGCATGTCTTCACAACGTACAACAGCCCCGTCCGGCTACGCCGAACGGGGCTGTTGATTTGCGCGGGTTGTCCGCAGAGTGTCCTATCTCACACGCTGTGTCACAGGATGGGCGAGAACGGCTCCGTGCCCTGGGCGAGGGTGAGGCCGCTGAACCCGCCGAACTGCTGGGCGTAGGCGAGCTCGTGGGCGAGGTCGCCGACACCGTTGGACCCGGCGAGGGGTGCCAGCTGGACGGTCGACAGGACGCCGAGAGCGTTCCCGTTGGCGTCCAGGAAGGCGCTGCCGGAGTCGCCGGGGATGCCGG
>JBJMIQ010000048.1:0-17393 GCA_045806805.1 Nocardioides sp.
CGGGGGTACTTCGCGGCCGGGGCTCGAGTGGCCACGACGGCGAGCTACCAGGCGAGCGTGCCGGGGCTGACGGCGGCCGGGCTGACTCGTACTGAGGCCGAGCGGCAGATCGCCTCGAGTGTCCGGCTCGCGCGGCAGGCCCGCGACGAGGCTGCGGCGCACACTGAGACGCCGTTGTTCGTGGCTGCCTCCGTCGGGCCGTACGGCGCCGCGCTGGCCGACGGCTCGGAGTACACCGGCCGCTACGGCCGCACCGCCGGACAGCTGCGCGACTTCCACGGCCCCCGGCTCGAGGTGCTCGCCGCCGCCGGACCCGACCTGCTGGCGGTGGAGACCATCCCCGACGTCGAGGAGGCGGAGGTGCTGGTGCCGCTGCTCGAGGAGATCGGGGTGCCGGCCTGGTTCAGCTACTCGGTGGCGCACGGCGCGACCCGGGCTGGCCAACCCCTCTCGGCGGCGTACGAAGTCCTCAGCGGCAGCAGGACGATCCGCGCCGCCGGCGTGAACTGCGCGCTCCCCGCCGACGTCCCTGCGGCCGTGCGGACAGCGGTCGCTGTCACTGGCCTGCCGGGGGTCGCCTACCCGAACCGCGGCGAGGCCTGGGACAACCTCTCGCACACCTGGGTCGGATCGGGCAACTTCGACCCCGGCGAAGTACGCAGCTGGATCGACGCTGGTGCGCAGCTGGTCGGCGGCTGCTGCCGGGTCGGCGCCGACGACATCACGGCGATCGCGGAGGTGGTGGCTTCCTCCTGACCGGATGCGACCGGAGGTCAGCGCTTGCCTGCTCCCGGCCGCCGTGCCCGGCTCCCGGTGTCCGCCGCGGCGCACCGGATACAAGTGCGTGCCACCGGTCTGACCTCGAGTCTGCCGGCGCCGATGGCACCACCGCATCCTTCACAGGTCCCGTACGTGCCGGATTCCAACCTCTCCATGGCGGCATCGATCTCCACCACGTGATGTTCTGCCTGTCGGACGAGGGCGCCGACTTGCGATCGCTCGAACGCGATCGTTGCCCCTTCCGGATCGTGCTCGTCATCGGCATTGCTCCCACGCGAGGCCGCCACGATTGCGTCGTAGTCATCCGCCAGGTTCGCCAACCGCTCGCGTGTCTGTGCACGCTCGGCCTCAAGGCGACTACGCGTTCGATCCACGTCCTCAATCCTGACGGGGCGCACAAGCCGCGCGCTCGCATCTGCCACTGGGAGCGGACTTGGGTAGTCCGTGAACGACATCCGGCCCTCCCGCGCCGGGGTCCGGGTGCCAGCCCTCCTACGAGTTGCTCGTCGCGGACAATGCCAGTTCCGCCCCGAGGACCACGACCGCCGGCAGAAAGCCCACGAGCAGGACGACCCCAAGACCGTGGCGACGCGTCCAACCGAACCAGGTGGCCACCAGGGCAACCGCCAGGCTGAACACCACCGTTCCACCGCCAACCGCGTTGCTCGCCCAGGTCAGGCCGACGGCGGCCGCCAGGACGTAACCGACCACGTGCGGCCGTCTCCGGCCGATCATCGTCTGGGCCAAGGCGATCAGTACGAGGGCGACTCCGAGGAACCACAGCGCGTGGCCCACCACCTCGTCCCAAAGATGCGCTGTCTGGCCCGGGTCCGCATTACCGATCGAGTTGGCCGCGAGATGGATGCCGTGTCCCGAGGTGTAGGCGACAACACCGGCGCCGAAGATGACCCACGAGAGCAGTGTCGCCTGAGCTGCCCCCATCGTCACGGCTGCCGGAGCGAGTACCAGCCACGGCACGGCGAGGTCGATCCAGTCCGACCAGCGGGTCCCATCGGGACCCTCTCCGAGTCCCGCCGGAAGGAGGCCGAGGTGGTGGAGGACCACATAGGCCAGCGCTGTCGAGGCGAGAGCCCGGGAGTACATGCGGGCCAGCATGCCCGGTCACGAGTACGGCGGCGGCTGTTCTGGTCTCCGGGATCGGGCCGGCCGTGCGGTAATCCACAGATCAGGATTGGGTCTGGCGGGTGTCAGGGGTGCGAGATACAATCGAACACATGTTCGAGCCAAGTGTCGGGAGTTCCGCCTCTGCCGTGGGCGGGTCAGCCGGGATGCTCGACGCGCCGACCATCGCCGGGTGGGTCGCGAACCTGGCCGAGGTGGATCGGAATGCGACGGACGAGGAACGCATCGATCAGATCCGCGAGCTCGAGGTTCTGAAGTGCGCGGCCGAGGCTGCGCAAGCGGTGCTGACTGCGGACTTCGACGCCTCACAGCGGGAGAAGCAAGCCGTGGCCGGCGTGTCTGCGCAGCAGCATGGGCGCGGGGTGGCCGCGCAGATCGCACTCGCACGTCGGGAGTCGCCGCACAAGGGCCAGCAACATCTGGGACTGGCCAAGATCCTGGCCACGGAGCTACCGCACACTTTGGCCGCCTTCACGGCGGGCCGGATCACGGAGTGGCGGGCGATGTTGATCGGACGAGAGACCGGCTGCCTGTCGCTGGCCGACCGCCGTGCGGTGGACGAGGCCCTGGCTGCCGAACCCGAGCGTTTGGCAGCCATGGGCGATCGAGAGCTGGTGAGTGAGGCGCGAAAGCTGGCCTACCGCCTGGATCCCGGGTCCTTCGTCGAACGACGCCGTCGAGCCGAGGCCGATCGAGCCGTCACCATCCGCCCGGCTCCGGACACGATGTGCTACCTGACCGAGCTCTTGCCGGTCGCGCAGGGCGTCGCCGTCTACGCCGCACTGAGGAAGGCAGCGGACTCGGCCCGAGCCGGCGGCGATCCGAGAGGCCAGGGCCAGATCATGGCCGACACCCTGGTTGAGCGAGTGACCGGACAGGCCTCGGCCGACGACGTACCGCTCCGGATCAACCTGGTGATCTCCGACGACGTCCTCTTTGGCGCAGACGGCCACGGCCACATTCCCGGGTTCGGTCCGGTGCCGGGCGACCTGGTCCGCGACCTGGCGACTCGGGGCAGACAGAAGAAGTTGCTGCGGCGGCTCTACGCCCGCCCCGCCACTGGAGAGCTGGTGGCGATGGAGTCCCGCTCCCGAACCTTCCCGAGGGGGCTCGGCGAGCTCATCGACCTGCGCGACCAGACCTGCCGCACGCCTTGGTGCGACGCGCCGATCCGCCACCACGACCATGCCCGGTCCGCCGAGGAGGACGGCGCGACCAGCGCTTCAAACGGCCAGGGTCTCTGTGAGGCCTGCAACTACGCCAAGCAGGCTCCCGGCTGGTCCGCGCGTCCCAGGCCCGGCCCGGGCCACACCGTCGAGACCCGCACCCCGACCGGTCACAGCTATCGTTCTCAGGCGCCACCCGCGATCCATCCAGACATCTACTGGCCTCTCAAGATCGCGTCCTGACCACCGGCCCCTTCCACGGCTCCGTCAACCGGAGCAGACTGGGTGGATCACCCAGCAGGAGGAGCCATGACCACCAAGGACTGGACGATCCAGGTACGTCTCGAAGAGCAGGGCGACGACACCTTTGCCGACGCCATCCTGAGCATCGAGAACAAGACCGAGATCCGGGGCTCGGGTCACAGCCGGCGCAATCCGAGCGACGAGGCGGCACCGCAGATCGGCGACGAGCTGGCCTGCGCGCGGGCGCTCTCCGACCTCGCCCATCAGCTGCTCTCGCAGGCCGCGAGCGACATCGAGTCGCGCACCCACGTCCCGGCGAGGTCACTCGAGCTCTGAGCGGAGCCCCGGTCACCCCAAACTCGGATGAGGACCGTCGGTGCCGTGATCTAGGGTCCCTTCACGTGAGTGATTCGATGATCCGGGCCACCGGCCTGCGCAAGTCGTTCGGTGACTTCGAGGCGGTCAAGGGCATCGACGTCGAGGTCCGCCGCGGAGAGGCGTTCGGGTTCCTCGGCCCCAACGGGGCCGGCAAGTCCTCGACCATGCGGATGATCGCCGCGGTCTCGCCCGTCAGCGGCGGTGAGCTGGAGATCCTCGGCATGGATCCCGCGGTCGACGGACCCGCGATCCGTGGCCGGCTCGGCGTCTGCCCGCAGGAGGACACCCTCGACAACGAGCTCAACGTTCGCGACAACCTCTTCATCTACGGGCGCTACTTCGGGATCCCGAGGGCCGAGGTCAGCAGTCGCGTCGACGAGCTGCTCGACTTCGTCCAGCTGACCGAGAAGGCGAAGTCCACCGTGGAGGACCTCTCCGGCGGCATGAAGCGTCGACTCACGATTGCCCGGAGCCTGATCAACCGGCCCGACCTGCTGCTCCTGGACGAGCCCACCACCGGCCTCGATCCCCAGGCCCGGCACGTCCTCTGGGACCGCCTGTTCCGGCTCAAGCAGTCCGGCGTCACGCTGGTGATCACGACCCACTACATGGATGAGGCAGAGCAGCTCTGTGACCGGCTCGTGGTCATGGACAAGGGGCTGATCGTCGCCGAAGGCAGTCCGCTCGACCTGATCCGAGAGCACTCCACGCGCGAGGTGGCGGAGCTCCGCTTCGGTCTCGCCGAAGACGGCAACAGCCACGAGCAGCTCGCCGACAAGGTCGCCGACCTCGGTCACCGCGTCGAGGCGCTGCCCGACCGGCTGCTCGTCTACAGCGACGACGGCGAGGAGGTCATCGCCAAGGTCCACGAGCGCGGTCTGGAGCCGATCGCGGTCCTCGTACGACGCTCCACGCTGGAGGACGTCTTCCTCAGGCTCACGGGCCGGACACTGGTGGACTGATGGCGACGACCACCACCGAGACGACCAGCCCGACCCCGGCCGTGCGCGGCCTCGGTCTGGCCGGCGGGGTCTCCCGGCAGGTCGACTACTGGGCGACCGTCTACCGCCGCACCTGGCGGGGCACTGTCCTCTCATCCTTCGTCACCCCGATCTTCTACGTCCTGGCCATGGGGGTACTCCTCGGTGGTTTCATCGAAGCCGATCCCGCACAGCTCGAAGGCGCGACTTCCTATCTCGCCTTCGTGGTTCCCGGCCTGGTCGCCGCCCACGCGATGCAGATCGGCGTGGGGGAGACCACCTGGCCGGTGATGGCGATGATCAAGTGGCAGCGGATCTACGACTCCATGCTGGCCACGCCCCTCCAGATTCCCCACCTCGTCACCGCCCACTTCGGCTTCGTGGCCTTCCGGCTGGTCACGACCTGCGCGGTGTTCATGGCGACGCTCGTACCGTTCGGCGTGTTCGAGACCTGGTGGGGCGTCGTCCTGGCGTTCCTCTCCCAGGTGCTGGTCGGGCTCGCGTTCGCGACCGTCGTCTACGGCCTCGCCACGAGGATGAAGACCGAGGACGGCTTCGGCGTTCTCTTCCGGCTCGGCGTCGTCCCGCTGTTCCTCTTCTCGGGAGCGTTCTTCCCGATCTCGAACCTGGGCGAGCTCGGCGCCCTCGCCGCGCGACTGACCCCCCTGTGGCACGGTGTCAACCTCTCCCGGATGTTCTGCCTCGACACCGTCGACTGGTCGACCGCCGCCGTCAATGTGGCCGTGCTGGTGGCCATGACGGCGTTCGGCTGGTGGTGGTCGGTCACCGGGCTGACGAAGAGGTTGATCAAGTGATGGCCAGCGCCGCTGCCACGCACACGATGCTCAGCCCGCCCGAAGCCGTGCGGCTGCTGGTGCTGCGCAACTACCTCGTCTACCGGCGCTACTGGAAGCTGTTCCTCAGCGGGTTCCTCGAGCCGGTCTTCTACCTGTTCTCGATCGGCATCGGCGTCGGCCAGCTGATCCAGTCCTTCCAGCTCAACGGCGAGACCATCCCCTACGCCGCGTTCGTGGCACCCGGCATGCTCGCGGCGTCGGCGTTCAACGGCGCCCTGATGGACTCGACGTTCAGCGTCTTCTTCAAGCTGAAGTACGACAAGCTCTACGACCAGATGCTCGCCACCCCGCTCACCACCCGCGACATCGCCCGCGGCGAGATCGCCTGGGGCCAGCTGCGCGGCGCCAGCTACTCCGCGATGTTCCTGCTGGTCATGGTCGCGATGGGTCTGGTCGACTCCTGGTGGGCGATCCTCGCCCTGCCGGCCACGCTGCTGATCGGGTTCGCCTTCAGCGCGGTCTGCATGTCCCTGACGACCTTCATGAAGTCCTGGCAGGACTTCGACAAGATCACCCTCGTCCAGATCCCGATGTTCCTGTTCTCTGCGACGTTCTTCCCGGTCACCGCCTTCGACGGCGTGCTGCGCTGGGTCGTGGAGGCGACGCCGCTCTACCGCGGCGTCGTGCTCTGCCGCGAGCTGACGACCGGTGCCCTGTCCTGGGCGTCGGCCGTGTCCGTTGTCTATCTCGTGGTGATGGGCCTGATCGGGCTTGCGGTGGTCCGCCGTCGACTCGACAAGCTCTTGCTCACCTGAGCAGTTTTTGCAGCCACAGCACATCGATCCAGCGGTCGAACTTCCGCCCCACCTCCCGCATCACGCCGACCTCCCCGAAGCCGCACACCCGGTGGAGCGACACGCTCGCCGGGTTGGGCAACGCCACCGCGGCCACCACGGCCCGGATCCCGTCGGCCGCGAGCCAGCCGAGCAGGTCGTCGTACATCTGCCGGCCCAGGCCCTGGCCCTGCGCCTCCGGCGCCAGGTAGATCGACGTCTCCCGGGTCCCGTCGTAGCAGGGCTTGGGGCGGTACGCCGTCGACTGGGCGTAGCCGAGGATCGTCTCCTCGTCGGTCGCCACCAGCAGGTGGTCGCCCCGCGCCGTACTCTCCAGCCGCTCGCGCCACTGGCCGATGGACCGTGGCTCGATGTCGAACGTGGCGATGCCCGAACGCGCCTCGTGGCCGTAGATTGCCGCGATGCCGGTGAGGTCGGACTCCGTGGCGGCCCGGATGGTCATGCTGACAGGATGGCAGGATGACCACCCCATTCGAATGCTCGGTTCGCTCCGCCAGATTCACCCCACGGAGTCACTCGCTGCGCTCGGACTACAGGGGGACCCCGATGCACAGGGACCCCGGATGATCGAACCTGACACCAAGGACTGGACCTGGGTCCTCGAGCGACCGTGCCCCGAGTGCGGGTTCGATGCCCCCGGGCTGGCCCGCGAGCGGGTCCCCGACGCGATCCGCGACAACGCCACCCTCTGGGAGGTGGTGCTGGGCACCGACGACGCCGCGGTCCGGCCCGCACCACACCTGTGGTCCCCGCTCGAGTACGCCTGCCACGTCCGCGATGTCAACCGGATCTTCAACGAGCGCGCCCGGCTGATGCTGACCGAGGACGGTCCAAGCTTCGCGGCCTGGGACCAGGACGCCACCGCGGTCGAGCAGGACTACGGCAGCCAGGACCCGGCGAAGGTCGCGGACGAGGTCGGAGAGGCAGCCGAGGCGGCGGCGGCGACCTACGAGTCGGTCCCCGACGATGCATGGGAGCGCACCGGCACCCGCAGCGACGGCGACGAGTTCACCGTCGACACCCTCGCCCGCTACCACCTCCACGACCTGGTCCACCACGCCCACGACGTCTCCCACGTGACCAAACGGGTCACCGTCGCGTCCTACGACGCGTTCGCGGAGGACTACCGTGCCGGGACGCAGGAGATGCCCGACGAGGTCCGCGCCGCCATCGAGCAGTTCGCGGCCGCGCTCGACCCGGGGTCGCGGATCCTGGAGATCGGCAGCGGCCCCGGCCGTGACGCGCTCGCGTTGGAGGAGGCCGGCCTGTCGGTACGTCGCACCGACATCACTCCGGCCTTCGTCCGGATGCTGCGTGCCGACGGATTCGCCGCCGACGTGCTCGACCCGCTCTCCGACAACCTGGACGACCCCGAACGCGACGCCCCGTACGACGGCGTGTGGGCCTCCGCGTCTCTGGTGCACGCCCGGCGCGAGGACCTTCCGATCGTGCTCAGCGCGCTGGCGCGAGCGACCCGGCCCGGGGGAGTGCTCCACCTTGCGTTGAAGGAGGGCGACGGCGCCCGGTTCTCCACCCACGGCCACGTCGGCGGGCCGCGCCACTTCACGTTCTGGCGGGAGGAGCCGCTGCGAGCGGTGCTCGAGGACGCCGGGTGGGTGGTCGACGCCGTTCGCCGCTCCCCGGGACTGCGCAACGAGACCTGGCTCGACGTCCAGGCCAGCCGCCGGTGAGGGAGGAGCGATGAGGCACACCGAGTTCTGGGCCCGGATGGAGGAAGCCCTCGGGGCGTCGTACGCCCGGCACTGGGCGGGCTACTACGTGATCGGTGACCTCGGCGGCCGCACCGCCGACGAGGCGCTCGCTGCCGGCGTGCCCCCGAAGGAGGTCTGGCGCGCGGTGTGGGCAGCGCTCGAGCTTCCTGCCCGCGACCGGTGACGCGATGAGCGAGCCGGTCGCCGACGTCGCCGTCATCGGCGGCTCGGGCTTCTACACCTTCATCGACGGCCCCGAGCAGCATCAGGTCGAGACGCCGTACGGCGCCCCATCGGCTCCGGTGTCCGTCGGCACCGTTGCGGGGCGACGGGTCGCGTTCCTACCCCGTCACGGTCTGCACCACGAGTACCCGCCGCATCTCATCAACTACCGCGCCAATGCCTGGGCGCTGCGGTCGCTCGGTGTGCGTCAGGTGCTCGCCCCGTGCGCGGTCGGCAGCCTGCGGCCGCACGTGGGACCCGGGGCGGTGGTGGTGCCCGACCAGCTGGTCGACCGCACGTCGGGCCGTACCCAGACGTTCGTGGAGCACGGTGCCGTGCACGCGCCGTTCGCCGACCCCTACTGCCACCGCCTGTCAGCCGCGGTCGCGTCGGTCGACGAGACCGTCCGGACCGGCGGGGCGATGGTCGTGATCGAAGGCCCGCGGTTCTCGACGCGCGCGGAGTCGCAGCACTACGCCGCCCAGGGCTGGTCGCTGATCAACATGACCGGGCACCCCGAGGCGATCCTGGCCCGGGAGATGCGCCAGTGCTACGCCGCTGTCGCGCTGGTCACCGACCTCGACGCCGGCGTCGAAGCCGGATCCGGGGTGAGTCAGGAGGAGGTGTTCGCGATCTTCGCCCAGAACCTCGGCCGCCTGCGCGGGCTGCTCGCCGACGCGATCTCCGCGCTGCCCGACCCGGGCGGCTGCTCGTGCGAGAGCTGGGCCGACGGGATCGACCTGACCTACGCCATCCCGTCCTGAGAAACAACCATCGGCCACGTCTCATGGGCCGAGCCTCTTTACTTTGCGGGTGGGCGCTGATATTTACTTTTCCGCAGACAAAACCTTGTCGGGGAGGGACAACTCTCGATAAGGAACAGCTAGATGAACCGATCACTCCTCACCGGAGCCGCTGCGAGCGTTCTGCTCGCCCTCGCCACGCTGTCGGGCTCTCCGGCTGGCGCCGATCCCGGCGGTGCCGGGTGCACGCTCGCGGGAACGGCCGACTTCAGCCCCAACGGTCCTGGTCTGCAGGCATCTTTCGGGTACTCCCTCACCGGGACTCTCACCAACTGCCAGTCCTCGCGCGCGGGTGCGCCCGCAGGCGGCACCATCGAGGTGGGCAAGGTCATCACCGCCTCGGTGCCGATCACCCTGGCCGACGGGTCGGTCGTGCAAGGAACCGCGAAGTACCAGGCGCCTCTGGCGACCGGCACCGGAACGCTGCCGGCCAACTCGTGCGCCGCGGGGTCCACGGCAGGTGACGCGCTGATCACCTGGGCCGACGGCTCGACCTCGGTCGTCGACTACACGACCACGAGTGTCGGAGCTGCTGTGTCGCTCACGGGCACGGTCGTCGACAGCCTGAGGGCCACGCTGGTGCCGGGCAGCGCATCACCGTCCGGTACGGCGCCGGCGACCCAGACCGTCTCCTCGACCAGTACTGCGGTTCCCGTGGGAGACGGGGCCCAAGGCGTCGTCGCGTTCACCACCGACGCCCCGGACGGGTGCACGACCGACCCTGGCCTGACCGCCGTCGCGGTCGAGGGCATCGTGGGGGTTGGGAGCACGGCCTGACCTGACAGGCTGCCGGCGGGTGGGTCTCGGGCCTGCCCGCCGGCCTTCTCCCGACACGCCGCAACAGGTCCCGTCTCGAACACGTGTTCGGGCTAGTTTGTGTCCACAGGTACGACGCAGCACGAGGTTGTCCACAGGCGTCGGCATCGCTGATCAGGCATGTCGGTGGCTCGTCCTAGCGTCGCCGACGTACCTGAATTCGACAAGACAGATGGGACGTAGACATGGCTGGTGGAGACCGCGAGAAGGCCCTCGATGCCGCGCTCGCCAACATCGAGCGGCAGTTCGGCAAGGGCTCGGTCATGCGGCTGGGCGACGAGACGCGGGCGCCGCTGGAGGTGATCCCGACCGGGGCCATCGCGCTCGACGTGGCGCTGGGCCTGGGCGGCCTGCCGCGCGGCCGGGTGGTCGAGATCTACGGCCCGGAGTCGTCCGGAAAGACCACGGTCGCCCTCCACGCGGTGGCCAACGCGCAGAAGGCCGGCGGCATCGTCGCGTTCGTCGACGCCGAGCACGCCCTCGACCCCGAGTACGCCCGCAACCTCGGGGTCGACACCGACGCGCTGCTGGTCTCCCAGCCCGACTCCGGCGAGCAGGCGCTGGAGATCGCCGACATGTTGATCCGCTCCGGCGCGCTCGACCTGATCGTGATCGACTCCGTCGCCGCGCTGGTGCCGCGGGCCGAGATCGAGGGCGAGATGGGCGACAGCCATGTCGGCCTGCAGGCCCGGCTGATGAGCCAGGCGCTGCGCAAGATGACCGGCGCCCTCAACAACTCCAAGACCACCGCGATCTTCATCAACCAGCTCCGGGAGAAGATCGGCGTCATGTTCGGGTCCCCCGAGACCACCACCGGCGGCCGGGCCCTGAAGTTCTACTCCTCGGTGCGACTCGACGTCCGCCGGATCGAGACGCTCAAGGACGGCACCGACATGGTCGGCAACCGCACCCGCGTCAAGGTCGTCAAGAACAAGGTGGCTCCTCCGTTCAAGCAGGCCGAGTTCGACATCATGTACGGCAAGGGCATCTCCCGCGAGGGTGGCCTGATCGACGTGGGCGTCGAGGCGGGCCTCGTCCGCAAGGCTGGCGCCTGGTACACCTACGAGGGCGACCAGCTCGGTCAGGGCAAGGAGAACTCCCGCAACTTCCTGCGCGACAACCCCGACCTGGCCAACGAGCTGGAGAAGCGGATCCTGGAGAAGCTCGGCGTGGGGCCCACCGTTGACGCCGAGGCCGAGGTCCCGGCCGACCCGACCGGCATCGATGACTTCTGAGCACCCCGACGGACCGGACGCCGACCCGGAGGCCGTGGCGCGCAAGATCCTCCTCGACCAGCTGACCGGTCAGGCGCGCAGTCGCAGCGAGCTGGCCGGCAAGCTCGCCGCGAAGGGCGTGCCCGACGACCTCGCCGCCCGCCTCCTCGACCGGTTCGAGGAGGTCGGGCTGGTCGACGACGAGGCCTTTGCGAAGGCCTGGGTCGCCAGCCGTGGCCCCGGCAAGGGCCTGGCCCGCCGGGCGCTTGCCCAGGAGCTCCGGCGCAAGGGCGTGGCCGACGACGTGGCGCGGGAGGCGCTTGACGAGATCGACCCGGCCGAGGAGGAGGAGACCGCGCGAGCGCTGGTCCGCAAGCGGCTGCGCTCGATGCAGGTTCATTCCGGGAAGGGCGTCGACGGCGACAAGGCGACCCGGCGGCTGGTCGGGCTGCTGGCGCGCAAGGGCTACCCGCCGGGGCTCGCCTTCAGTGTCGTCAAGGACGAGCTCGCTTCAGCAGGTCATCCAGGTCCGACGTGATCGCCGCCGGGTTCTCCCGGACGTCCAGGGCTCCCGCCTCGCTGAGCTCCGCATCCGACACGCCCCCGGTCAGCACGCCGACGCACGGGAAGTCGCAGGCCTGGGCCGACTCCACGTCCCAGACGGTGTCGCCGATCACGAGGGCCGCCTCACCCGACACCTTCTCCATGGCCAGGCCCAGGAGGTCGCCCGCGGGCTTGGAGCTGTCCGCCTGATCTCCTGCGACCCAGGCGTGCAGTGTCTCGGCAGCCCCGAGCACGGTCAGCAGCCGCTCGGTGATCTCACGCTCACCCGAGCTGGCGACCACCACCTTGAGATCGCGACTGCGCAGCGCCTCCAGCAGCCCGGGCGCCCCGTCGGTCGGTGTCACGTGCGGGAGCAGGTCCTCGAACCGCAAGCCGTGCAGCCGGCGCACCTCGTCGCCCACCGCGTTCTCGACGGCCCGCCCCGCCACCTCTGCCACGAGGCGGTCGCCGCCCATCCCGATCGCGCGGTGGATCCGCCAGGCCGGGATGTCCACACCCACGCTCAGGAACGCCGAGCGCCACGCCAGGACGTGCTGGTAGACCGTGTCCACGAGGGTGCCGTCCAGGTCGAGGATCACGGTGTCGAGAGCGGCTTCGTTTGTGGCGGCGTTCATTGACATCAGGTGCCCGCATGGCGCGGGCTCAAACGTGCATCAGCCGAGTTCGACATGATGTGCCCATGACGCCGCACCTGCACCGTCTGCCGCCCGGTGCGGTGGACCTGACCGCCATCGCCACCGACACCAAACCCGGTTTCGACGGGAAGAAGCGCGACGGCAAGAGCGCGCTCTTTGCCATGGGGGAGGAGCTGTCCGATCTCCAGGAGCAGCTCTGGGCGGAGGGCTTCACCGGATCGCGACGCCGGGTGCTGCTGGTCCTGCAGGGGATGGACACCTCGGGCAAGGGTGGAGTGCTGCGGCACACCGTCGGCTTGGTCGACCCGCAGGGGGTGAAGATCACCAGCTTCAAGGCGCCCACCGAGGAGGAACGTCGCCATCCCTTTCTCTGGCGGGTGCGGAACGCGCTCCCCCAACCCGGGTACATCGGAGTCTTCGACCGGTCCCACTACGAAGACGTGCTGATCGCCCGGGTGAAGGGAATCGTGAAGCCGCGCACGGTCCAGAGCCGCTACCGGCAGATCAACGAGTTCGAGGCCGAGCTGGCCCAGGACGAGGTGACGATCCTGAAGTGCATGCTGCACATCTCGCCCGAGGAGCAGAAGGCGCGGTTGCTTGCCCGACTGGACAAGCCGAACAAGCACTGGAAGTTCAACCCGGCAGATGTCGACGAGCGCCGGAGGTGGTCCGCCTACCGCGAGGCCTACGAGCTGGCCCTCGAGCACACCAACACCGAGATCGCACCGTGGCACGTGATCCCATCCCACCACAAGTGGTACCGCAACCTCGTGATCGGCCAGCTCCTCCTGGAGACGCTCCGCGGCATGGCCCTGCGCTGGCCGGTGGCCGACTTCGACGTCGAGGAGCAGAAGCAACGGCTGCTCGGAGAGGACCTGGTCCGGTGATCCCGACGGTCTCGGTCACCCGCTACGTCACCCCGCTGCGCGAGGGAGGCAGCCTGCCCGGCATCGTCGAGGCGGACGACCTCGGCACGTATGTCTGCAAGTTCCGAGGCGCCGGCCAGGGCGTCCGCGTCCTGGTCGCGGAGGTGGTCGTCGGGGAGCTGGCCCGGAGGATCGGCCTGTCGACCCCCCGGCTGGTCGGCCTCGACCTGGATCCGGAGATCGCGCGGTACGAAGCCGACGAGGAGGTGCAGGACCTGCTGGCGGCCAGTGCGGGTCTCAACCTCGGGATCGACTTCCTGCCCGGCGCGTTCGGCTACGACGGAACCGTCCATGACGGCGCGGACGTGGCCGCCAAGATCGTGTGGCTCGACTCCTTCACCGCCAACGTGGACCGCAGCTGGCGCAACCCCAACCTGCTCGTGTGGCACGACCGGTTGTGGGTCATCGACCACGGGGCGGCGCTCTACTTCCACCACGGCTGGTCCGGCGGCGTCACCGACCCGGCGCGGTTCGCGCGACAGCCATGGAAGCTCGACGACCACGTGCTGCGCGCGCACGCGGGTGGATTGGCGGCCGCGGACGAGGAGATCACCGGCCGGCTGGACGAGCCGGTGTTCACCGAGGTGCTGGCCGGCGTACCCGACGAATGGCTGGAGCCCGTCCCGGGCGCGGACACACCCGACGCCCTACGCCAGGCCTACGTCTCATTCCTGGTCCAGCGGCTCTCGACGCGTGAGTGGCTGCCCGGCGCGGAGGCCGCATGAGCACCCCATTCAAATGCTCGCTTCGCTCCGCTTTGAACGGGGACCCCGCATGACGCTTCTTGCCTACCAGTACGTCGTCCTGCGCTGCGTCCCGCGGGTGGAGCGGGAGGAGTTCATCAACGTCGGCGTGGTGCTCTACTGCCAGGCCTCCGACTTCCTCGAGGTCCGCTGGAGCGTGGACGGGGCACGGCTGCGCGTCCTCGACCCCCAGCTCGACCTCGACCAGGTGTGCGAGGCGCTGTCGTTCGTGGCCGGCGTCTGCGCAGGAGACGAGCGTGGGGGGACCGCAGCAGAGCAGCCGATCGGGACCCGCTTCGGCTTTCTCATGGCACCCCGCAGCACCGTGCTCCAGCCAGGACCGGTTCACGGCGGGGTCACAGCTGACCCGGCCGAGCAGCTCGACCTCTTGATCGACCGCCTGGTCAGCTCACACGGCGATCCATCAGACAGGGACTAGCTCGACGGCGCCGACGGCGTAGCGCGCCAGCACCGCCCGGGCCAGCTCCGGGTGGGCGCCGAGGGGCTCCGAGGCGGCAACCGCGCCGGCCTCCAGCGCCAGCTCGGTTGCCCGGTCGGCCAGGAAGCCGGGGGCCAGGAACATCGAGGCAACCGCGATGTGCCGGCGCCCCTCCCTGCGGAAGGCGCGGACGGCTTCGCCCGTCGCGGGCGGAGCCGCGGAGGCATAGGCCGCGGTCACGGGCAGCTTGTGGCGGGTGCCCCACACCCGGGCCAGCCGGGCCACCGCCTGGTTGGCAAGAGCATCCGTGGATCCGGCGGCGGCCAGCACGAGGGCGTCGAGCTCACGGACCCGGGAGGCCTTGAGCGCCTCGCGCATCCGCAGGTCGAGCACCTCGAGGAAGCTCGGCTCCATCCCGAGGATCGAGGTGGTCCGGATCTTGAGCCCCTCGTGGCGCGCGGTCGCGGCGGCCACGGCCTCGGGGACGTCGACCTTGGCGTGGTAGGCCTCGGTGAGCAGCAGCGGCACGACGACGATCTCGTCGTACTTGGCGCGGACGAGCTTGTTGACGACCGTCTGGAAGGACGGCTTCGACAACTCCAGGAACGCGGGCTCGATCCTCAGGTCCGGGCGCAGCGCGCGGACCTCGTCGACCAGGGCGGTGATCGTTTCAGCGGACCGCGGGTCACGACTTCCGTGAGCCAGGGCCACCAGTGCAGGAGCAGCCATCAGCGCGGCCTCCTTTCATTCTGTGGTGAACAACGACCGACCACGCTGTCGGTTCTGCGAGCTTCGTCACGCGGCGCGGGCATCAGTGGATCCCGCACTCGGTCTTGGCGGTGCCGGCCCAGCGCCCGCTGCGCGGGTCGTCGCCGGGGGCGACCCGCCGGGTGCACGGCCAGCACCCGATGGAGGGGTAGCCGTCGTAGACCAGCGGGTTGACCAGCACGTTGTTGTCCGCGATGTAGCGCTCGACCTGCTCGTGTGACCAACGGGCCAGCGGCGAGACCTTGACCTTGGCCTTGCGGGCATCCCACCCGATGACCGGTGCGATGATCCGGTCGTGGGTCTCGGCCCGGCGCAGCCCGGTGGCCCAGGCGTCGTAGTTCTCGAGCGTCGCCTTGAGGGGAGCAACCTTGCGCAGCGCGCAGCACAGGTCGGGGTTGGTCTTGTAGAGGTCCTTGCCGTAGGCGCCGTCCTGCTCCGCGACGCTCTGCTCGGGCGTGACATTGACCAGGTTGACCGGCAGCGTCGCCTCGACCGCGTCGCGCGTGCCGATGGTCTCGGCGAAGTGGTAGCCGGTGTCGAGGAAGACCACGTCCACGCCGGGAGCGACACGGGACGCGAGGTGGGCCAGGACCGCGTCGCCCATCGAGGACGTCACGCAGAACCGGTCACCGAACGTCGCGACCGCCCACTCGATGATGTGCTCGGCCGGTGCCAGCTCGAGCTCGGCGCCGACGTGGGACACCAGCTCGCGGAGCTCCTCCGGGGCACGACCCTCGGTGTGGGTGCCCTTGAACTCGCGCGCGGAACGCGTCGTCGCGGTGGTCATCTGGTCGCCACCGGCTGGATCATCCCGAGCATCTTCACGCTGAAGGCGCGCAGGCAGGACCGGCACTCCCACGAGCCGTGCGCGCCCTCGTGGGGCCAGAGGTTCTCGTCGCCGCAGTAGGGGCAGTGAAAGGGCTGTGCTCGCTCGCTCATGATGTGACCAGCTGCCGTTCGCCGCGCAGCACTTCCTCGTCGGCGCGGGTCACCCACGCGGCGAACGTCTCGTCCGGCTCGCGCTCGGCCAGGAACGCGGAGACCACGTTGGTGATGTAGTCGTCGAGCTCCTCGCTGGTCACCTTGTGGGCGCGCAGCTTGCGGCCGAAGGCGGCGTGGAGGCCCAGGGTGCCGCCGAGGTGCACCTGGAAGCCCTCGACCTGGTTGCCATGACGGTCCATGACCAGCTGGCCCTTGAGGCCGATGTCGGCCACCTGGGTGCGGGCGCAGGCGTTGGGACAACCGTTGACGTTGACCGTGATCGGGGTGTCGAGGTCGGGGAATCGCTTCTCCAGCTCGCTGATCAGCGCCTTGCTGCGGTCCTTGGTGTCGACGATGGCGAGCTTGCAGAACTCGATGCCGGTGCAGGCCATGGTGTTGCGACGCCAGTTGGACGGCTGAGCGGTCAGCCCGATCTTCTCGAGGTCCGCGGTGAACGCCGCCACGTCCGCACCCTTGACGCCGATCACCACGAGCTTCTGGTACGCCGTCAGCCGGGCGCCGCGGGCGCCGTACTCCTCGACGAGGTCGGCCAGGCCACTCAACGTCGTACCGTCGATCCGCCCGACGATCGGAGCCGCGCCGACGTAGAACCGGCCGTCCTTCTGCTCGTGGACCCCGATGTGGTCGCCCTGGCGGGCCGGGGAAGCGGGGGAGGGGTTGTCGACGAGCCGGCGGTGGAGGTACTCCGACTCCAGGACCTCGCGGAACTTCTCCTTGCCCCAGTCGGCGACCAGGAACTTGAGTCGCGCGCGGGAGCGAAGGCGCCGGTAGCCGTAGTCGCGGAAGACCGAGACAACGCCTTCCCAGGCGTCGGCGACCTCGTCGAGCGGGATCCAGACGCCGAGCTTCTGCGCGACCATCGGGTTGGTCGACAGCCCGCCGCCGACCCACAGGTCGAAGCCGGGGCCGAGCTGGGGGTGGACCGTACCCACGAACGAGATGTCGTTGACCTCGGGTGCCACGTCGTGGCTGGGGTGACCGGTGAGGGCGGTCTTGAACTTGCGGGGGAGGTTGGAGAACTCCGGGTTGCCGATCGCCCGGCGCTTGATCTCGGCAAGCGCCTCGGAGCCGTCGATGATCTCGGCCTTGGCGATGCCGGCGACCGGGGAGCCCAGGAAGCCCCGGGGAGAGTCTCCGCAGGCCTCGGTGGTGTCCAGCCCGACGCCCTCGACGCGTTCCCAGATCGCGGGAACGTCCTCGATCTGGAT
>JBJMIQ010000049.1:0-14874 GCA_045806805.1 Nocardioides sp.
CGATGACCTCGTCGTTGCTGGTGCACTCGTAGACCGAGGCGCCGTCGCTCATCAGCGTGACGCGCGTCAGGTCGTCGGTGCCCCTCTCGCGCAGGAACTGCACGGCGGTCCGGATGTTCTGCAGCGAGATGCCCGCGTCGAGCAGCCGCTTGATGACCTTGAGGATCAGGATGTCCCGGAAGGAGTAGAGACGCTGAGAGCCGGAGCCCGTCGCGCCTCGCACGGTCGGCTCGACCAGCCCGGTCCGGGCCCAGTAGTCGAGCTGCCGGTAGGTGATCCCGGCCGCGTTGCAGGCCGTCGGCCCGCGGTAGCCGGTGTCGCTCGGCAGCGGGGACACGTCATCGGTGAACAGAAGACCCTGCTCAACGGCCTCGTCGGCAGCCCGTGCTGCCTCGCCCGAGGCCCGGTCCTGCTCGTTCTCTCCTGCGCCCACGACATCCTCCACGTCTACTCCGCTGAGCGTAACTCCTGGGGAATGCGCCGGAGCCGGGTTCACGAGGATCAGCCCACAACGATGGAGTTACAACAGAGACACTTCAAGGTAGGCCGCGGTCGGAAGGTGGTCAACGAGGCAGGCGGCGTGTCGCAACCCTCACTCTCTAGTTGAGGGTTAGGCACGTCAGTGTGCGTCGAAGTCCTCGGGGGTCACCTGGTCGAGGAATTCGCGAAACTTCTCGACCTCGTCCTCCTGCTCGGCCGGGACGGCGAGCCCCGCCTCGTCGAGCACCTCCTCGGAGCAGACGATGCGGCTCCCGGTGCGGAGGGCCAGGGCGATCGAGTCGGACGGACGGGCGCTCACCTCGGTGCCGGAGCCGAGGACCAGGATCGCGAAGAACACGCCGTCCTTGACCTCGGTGATGCGCACCTCGGCGAGCTCGGTGCCGGTGGCAGCGAGGACGTCCCGCAGGAGGTCGTGCGTCAGCGGCCGCGGGGGTACGACGCCCTGCTGGGCGAAGGCGATCGCGGATGCCTCGACCGCCCCGATCCAGATCGGCAGGTAACGGTCGCCGGACACCTCCCGGAGCAGCACGATCGGCTGGTTCGAGGGCATCTCGACCCGGACTCCCATGACATCGACTTCGCGCACGGAATCCACAGTACTCCCGCTCGCGAGCCATCACCGGCCCCGGCTCAGGAGGACCTGAGACCGGTCTTCACCAAGGTGGCATGCAGGCGCACCGAGAGCGCGGCGATCTCGCTGACGGCCTCTTCGGCTCGCGCCTTGGCGGCGGCGTCGCGGCCGCGCCTGAGGGGTGCCACGACCTGGTCGACCAGCCCGATCTCCCGGTCGGCCGCCGTCTTGAACGCCCGCAGGTGGCGGGGCTCGAAGCCGAAGTCGGCCAGCTCGCGCGCTGACTTGGCGATCACCAGCGCGTCGGTGTCGTAGTGGCCGGTCCCGGCCCTCGGGACGATCAGGCCATACTGCTCGAGCTGGTCGAGGAGATCCTCGGAGACCTCGGCGATCTTGACCAGCTCCTTGCGCGAGAGCCGCACGTTGTCGTTGCGACCGAACGATTCGGGGCTGGGCAGGCCGTCGGCGGCCAGCGCCACCTTCGGCACGGTGGGCACGACGGCCTCGATCGGGGGTGGCTCGAGGCCACGGTCGATGGCGTCGAGATGCTCGCCGATCACCCGCAGCGGCAGGTAGTGGTCGCGCTGCATCGTCAGGATGTAGCGCAGCCGGTCGACGTCCTCGGGAGCGAACTTGCGGTAGCCGGCCGGTGTGCGTTCGGGCTTGATCAGGCCCTTGTCCTCGAGGAAGCGGATCTTCGGGATCGTGATCCCCGGGAAGTCGGGGCGCAGCCGGTCGAGCACCTCTCCGATGTTCATCCTCGCCCGGGAGGCTTGGGCAGGCTGCACGTCAGCCCTTGGTGTGCCCGGAGAAGAAGACCAGGCGGTACTTCCCGATCTGCACCTCGTCACCGTCCTTGAGCTGGACCCGATCGATCCTGTCCCGGTTGACGTAGGTGCCGTTGAGGCTGCCGGCATCGCTGACGGTGAACTCCTCACCGTTGCGGTGGAACTCCGCGTGCCGGCGCGAGACGGTCACGTCGTCGAGGAAGATCTGGCTGTCGGGATGGCGGCCGGCGTTGATCTGGTCCTCGTCGAGGAGGAACCGGCTGCCGGCTCCCGGGCCCCGCTGGACCACCAGGAGCGCGTGGCCACCGGGCAGCGCGTCGACAGCCGCCGCGTCGACCGGGCTCAGCTGGCGGTCCGAGGTGTCGGCCTTGTCGTGGGCGGCCCCGAACGTCGCGGTGCTCTCGCCGGGATTCTCCGCGGGCGCACCACCGCGGGTCTCCCCGCCGGACTGCTCGGCCGTCACCAGCCTGGTGCCGCACTGGGAGCAGAAACGGGCGTCGTCGGGGTTCTGCCGGCCACAGGCGGTGCAGAACGGCATGGGTTCCTCCGGATCGATGTGGTCCTCCGTCAACCCTCACCACAGGGCTGAGGTTGAGGTTGCCCCGAACCTATCAGCAGCCCGGCCTCGATCAAGCGCGACGAGCCGGGGTGGGTCAGCCGTCGAGGGTCGCCTGGTAGGCCGCCGCGTCCATGAGGTCGTCGACCGCCGAGGAGTCCTCCGGGACCACCTCGTAGAGCCATCCGGCGCCGTAGGGGTCGGTGTTGACCAGCTCCGGCGTCGCGTCCAGCGAGGTGTTGCGAGAGGAGACCTGGCCGGAGACCGGCGCATAGACGTCGCTGACCGATTTGGTCGATTCCAGCTCGCCGCAGGCCTCTCCCGAGGAGACGGACTCCCCCACCTCGGGCAGCGAGACGTAGACGATGTCGCCCAGCGCGTCCTGGGCGAAGTGGGTGATGCCGATCCGCACCGACCCCTCCGACTCACCGGGGCTGCGGACCCATTCGTGCTCGGTGGTGTACTTCAAGTCCTCGGGGTACAACTCGTCTCCTCCGGTCGGGGGCGGTGGTCGGCAGGCTACTGCTCGCTCGCCGGGTCGGCGAACTGCGGTCTGGCGGGGGGCACGACGCTCTCGATGTCCAGCGACTGCAGCTCGACGACGTCGACGGTGGCGCCGTCGTCCTCGAGCTGGTCGATGGGCCCCTGGGCGAAGGCGAGGCCGCCGGAGAGGGTGGCCGGCTCGCCGATCACGTCGATGACGTACGGCGACTCGAGCCGCTGTCCGTCGACCTCGATGCCGCCGACTCCGTCCTCGAACGAGGTCTCGGCAATCACCCGGACCTTGCCGTTGAACTGCATCGCCTCCGCCCCGGCCGTGCGCAGCTCCTGGACGGTGTCGAGCATCGAGTCGATGTCGACCGGTCCGTCGACCTCCTCGATCGTGATCCGGATACCCGGTCCGGTGACGGGCACGGTGCCGGCCAGGATCTCCAGGGTGTCAGCCTGCTCCCGTGACTGCCGCAGCGCCGCTTCCCGCGCGCTGGTGCTCGAGAGCAGGTCGGCGCGGGTGTTCTCGAGCCGGGTGATCTCGGCCTGGGCGCGCTGCGAGGTCCCGGCCAGGCCGTTCAGCATGTCGATCAGGTCCTGGTCGCGCCGGCCCTGGAAGGTGTCGTCCTGCTGGTTGGCGCGGACCTGGGTCATCGCGGCGAAGCCGACGATCGCGAGCAGCACGGCCACGACCACCTGCGGGCGGCCGGGGCGGAGCAGGGCGTCGCGGAGGCGCTGGCGGCCCGACGGCCTCGGATCGGCCGGCTGCTGTGACGGTGTCTCAGGCATGGAAGAGGTGCCTCCTGATCGCCGCGACGTTGGAGAAGATCCGGATGCCCAGGACGACGATCACCCCGGTGGAGAGCTGACCGCCGACGCCGAGCTGGTCGCCCAGGTAGACGATGGCCGCCGCGATCACCACGTTGCTGAAGAAGGAGACGACGAACACCTTGTCGTCGAAGATCCCGTCGAGGTAGGCGCGCAGGCCGCCGAACACGGCGTCGAGCGCGGCGACCACCGCGATCGGCAAATAAGGCTCCAGACCCACGGGGACGTCAGGTTGGAAGAAGACGCCCAGCAGGACGCCGACGAGCAGCCCGAGCGCGGCGATCACGGCCCTGTCTCCTCTCCTTGGCCACCCTGGTCGTCACCGGTTCCGGCCTCGACGTGACGGAGCCGCGGCCCCGGGGCGGCCGGGAGCGTCAGGGAGTTCTCGTTCTGCATGGTGTACACGAATCCGAGGTCGTCGGCGAGGTCGAAGAACTGCTGGCCATGGCTGGTCTCCAGCAGGTCCGCCTGAAGGGACAGGGTGTCACCGATGGCCTGGACGGTGTACGGCGGGTTCACCGGCTTGCTGTTGACGTGCACCGCCGGCCCGACGTTGCGGATGGCGCTGAGGGCGGTCAGCCGCTGGTCGTTGATGGAGATCGCCTCCGCACCGGCACCCCACAGCCCGTCGACCAGCAGGGCAAGGTCCTCGTCGCGCACGATCTGGGTCGCGTCACCGTTGGGGGCGTCGTCGACGACGATCCGCACCCCCGGACCGGTGACCGCGGTGTAGCCCGTCGCGACCTGGAGTCGACGCAGCCTGGCGGAGGTGTCCCGCTGGTCGGCCACGAGGTCGGCCTGACGGTCCTCGAGCCCGATGTTGGTCCGCTGGAGATCCGCGATCGTGGCCTGCTGCTGCTCGAGGGCCGCGCGTTCGTCCTGCACCCTGGCGATCAGGCTCGCTCGACCGGCATCGGTCGTGTCGGCGTTGCGTGAGGTCTGCACCGCCGCGGTGGCGACCAGGACCCCGAACACCCCGACGACCGTGGCCGCAACCCAGGCGGGTTTGCCACGCGGCCCGGGCCCAGCCGCGGCGCCGTGGCGTTTCGCGACCTCCTGGTAGTCGTCGTCGAGGGAGTGCTCGGTGATCAGCGTCAGCAGCGGTGTCGTCACGTGATCGGGCAGCGTTCCCTTGCGCTGGTCAGCCATCCGGCGCGACCTCCCGGCGCTCGGTCTCGGCGAGCAAGCGGCGTACCTGCCAGGCGTAGAGCACCCCGGCCCACCAATACAGCCCGATCCCCCAGATGGCGAACGCCCAGCCGAACACCTCGGCCAGGGACGCCACGACGCCGGTCCCGTCGCCGAGCAGAAGCAACGGGAAGGCGTAGAGCAGGTTGAACGTGGCGGCCTTGCCCAGGAAGTGAACCGGCAGGGCGCTGTAGCCGCGCGTGCGCAGGAACGGCACCAGCCCCCACAGGAGGAGGTCGCGCAGGGGCAGAATCACCGCGACCCACCAGGGGATGATCTCCCGCAACGCGAGGCCGAGCACGACCGCGAGGATGTAGAGCCGGTCGGCGACCGGGTCGAGGATCTCGCCGAGTGCCGACGCCTGGTTGAGCTTCCGCGCGAGGTAGCCGTCGAGGTAGTCGGTCAGCCCGGAGAGCATCAGCAGGCCGAGCGCCCACCCGTCGGCCTCGGGGACCAGGACCAGCCACAGGAACACGGGGACGCCCGCCAGCCGCGCCAGGCTGATGAGGTTCGGCACCGTCCACACGCGCTTGCCGCGCGTCAGATCGTCCGCCACGTGTTTCCCTGCATCTCGATGTCCGTCGGCTGCCGTTGACAGCCTATCCGTCGGAGTGGTCAGACCTGTTCGTCCTGGTGGGCCGCGTCGCGGATCTCACCCACCAGCTCCTCGATGACGTCCTCGAGCGTGGCCAGCCCGAGCACTTCGCCGTCCGGCCCGACGACCAGGGCCATGTGGGCGCCACGCCGCTGCAGCGTCTCGAGCGCGTCGTGCAGGGCGTCGGTCGCCCGCACCGGCGCGAACGGCCGGATCCACTTGTCGTCGATCACCCGGGACCGGCGGTCCGTGTCCGTCTCGAGCACGTCCTTGATGTGGAGGTAGCCGATCAGGCCGCCGTCGTCGGCCACCACCGGGAACCGGCTGAAGCCGGTGGCGGCGCACAGCTGCTCCACGTCGGCGACCGTGGCGCCGCGGCGGACGGTGGTGAGGCTGTCGGGCCGCATCAACACGTCCTGCACCGTCTTCTCGGTGAAGCCGAGCGCCCCGGCGAGCCGGCCGTACTCCTCCTCCTCGAGCAGTCCCTCACCGCGGGACTCCTCGACGAGCGCCGCGACCTCCTCCCGGGTGTAGGTGGAGCTCACCTCATCGCGCAGGTCGACGCCGGCCAGGCGCAGCACCGCGGCGGCGATGGCGTTGATCACGACGATCACCGGACGCAGGACCGTCACGATGGCCCAGATGGGCGGGCCCAGGACCAGCGCGGCCCGGTCCGGGCCGGCCAGGGCGATGTTCTTCGGGACCATCTCCCCCATGACGACGTGCAGGTAGACGACGATCGACAGACCGACGGCGAACGAGATCGGGTGGACGAACGACTCAGGCACGTGCAGGGCGTGGAGGCCGGGCTCGAGGATGTGGGCGATCGTGGGCTCGGCGACGGCACCGAGGACCAGCGAGCACACGGTGATGCCGAGCTGGTTGACGCCGATGACGAGCGAGATGTTCTCCATCGCCTTCAGGGTGGTGCGCGCGACACGCGAGCCGGCCTCTGCCCGCGGCTCGAGCTGGGTACGCCGGGCCGAGACCAGCGCGAACTCGGCCCCCACGAAGAAAGCATTGCCCAGCAGCAGCAGGACGGAGAACAGGAGCAGGCCGAACGTGCTCATTCGGGGTCCCCGTTCGAAGCGGAGCGAAGCGAGCATTCGAATGGGGTGATCATTCGGTGCCCTCCGCCGTGGAACCACCCGAGTGCAGGCGCAGGCTCACCCGGTCGATGCGGAGCCCGTCCATGTAGAGGACGGTGAGCACGGCGAGCTGTTGTCGGACACCTTCCTCGTCGGTGGGGTCGGGGACCGGCACCTCCGCGACGTCTCCCACCTCGGGTACCCGACCGAGGGTGCGCAGGACGAGTCCCGCGATCGTGTCGTAGTCCTCGTGGTCCGGAAGCTGGATGCCGGTGAGGTCGTTGACCTCGTCCGGCCGCAGCAGGCCGGAGAGCGACCAGCTGCCGTCCTTGAGCTGTCGGGCGCGCGCACCCAGCCGGTCGTGCTCGTCGGCGATGTCGCCGACGATCTCCTCGATCACGTCCTCGAGGGTGACGATGCCGGCGTGCCCGCCGTACTCGTCGAGGACCACGGCCAGCTGGAATCCCTCCCCTCCCCGGAGCAGGGCCAGGAGCGGGTCCAGCCGCATCGTGTCGGGGACGACGATCGGCCGGGCCATGATGTGCTTGATCCGGGTGGTGGCGCGTTCGGGGACCGGCAGCGCCACCGCGTGCTTGACGTGGACCGTACCGACGACCGAGTCGTCGGAATCGAGCACCGGGAACCTAGAGTGTCCCGACTGTCGCGCCAGCTCGATGACGTGGGTGGCGCGGTCACCGTCCTCGACGCTGATGGTGCGCACCCGTGGGGTCATGATCTCGCCCGCGGTGCGGGTGCCGAACTCCACGGATCGCTCCATCAGCTCGGCGGTTTCGGTGTCGAGCGTGCCGTGCTCGGCCGAGCGTTGCGCAAGCGAGGCCAGCTCGGCCGAGCTCCTGGCCGACCGCAGCTCCTCCTGGGGCTCGATCCCCAACCTCCGCACCATGGCGTTGGCCGAGCCGTTGAGCAGCCGGATCGGCAGGCGGTTGACCGACGTGAAGGTGCGCTGGACGAGCTGGGTCGCGCGGGCGACCTGCATGGGGCGGGCGATCGCGAGGTTCTTGGGCACGAGCTCGCCGAAGATCATGGTCAGCCCGGCGCTCAGTGTGAGTGCCAGGGTGACCGAGACCGCGCGCACCGCACCGCCCGGGACACCCATGGCCTCCAGCGGCCCGTCGATCAGCTCGGCGATCGCCGGCTCCGCCAGGTAGCCGATGGCCAGGTTGGTGACCGTGATGCCGACCTGGGCTCCCGACAGCTGGGTCGAGAGGGAGCGCAGGGCGCTCTGCACGCCGATCGCTCCCGCGTCGCCCTCGGCGGCGGCCTGGTCGACCTTGCTGCGGTCGACCGTCACGAAGGCGAACTCGGCAGCGACGAACACGCCGCAGGCGGCGATGAGCAGCAGAGCCGTCCCGAGGAGGATCCACTCGGTCAGCGGGAGCTCCTTCGGTTCGTTGATGCGGGCGCTGCCACCCTACCGGCGGCGCGGTCCCGGCATAGACTCGGCGAGACCTGCGGACGCGGCGGAGGCGCGCCCGTGCGACCGATGCCAAGGAGGTTCACTCCCGTGTCATCCGAATCCTGGGACGTCGAGGCGTTGGTCCGACGCTATGACGAGGTCCGCTCCCACACCGAGTCCCTGGCGACGCCGCTGTCGCCGGAGGACCAGACCGTGCAGTCGATGCCGGACGTCTCCCCCACCAAGTGGCATCGCGCCCACGTGACCTGGTTCTTCGAGACCTTCGTCCTGGCCGACAACGAGCCGGGCTTCGCGCCGTATCAGGACAAGTACTGGTTCCTCTTCAACAGCTACTACGAAGCAGTCGGTCCGCGCTATGCCCGTCCGGACCGCGGGCTCATCAGCCGTCCGGGAGCCCACGACGTGGGGGTCTACCGCACCAACGTCGATGATCGGATGCGCGACCTCGTGACCGGCCTGGACTCCGGGTCCCTCGACAAGCTCGCGCCGACCATCGAGCTCGGCTTCCACCACGAGCAGCAGCATCAGGAGCTGCTGCTGATGGACATCAAGCACGTGCTCTCCCTCAACCCCCTGCAACCGGTGTATGCCGGGTCACCGAGCGCGCAGTCCGAACCCGACCCGCTCGGCTGGGTCGACGTCGAAGGCGGACTGGTCGAGATCGGGTACGACGGGGACGGCTTCAGCTTCGACAACGAGCTCCCCCGGCACAGCCAGTGGCTGGAGCCCTACCGGCTCGCCGACCGGCTGACCACCAATGGCGAGTGGCTGGAGTTCATCCGTGACGGCGGCTACGAACGACCGGACCTGTGGCTCTCCGACGGCTGGGCCAAGGTCAAGGACGAGCACTGGCGCGCGCCGTTCTACTGGACCGAGCAGGACGGAGTGTGGTTCGAGCACACGCTCAACGGCACCTGGCCCGTCAATCCCGGCCTGCCGGTGAGCCACGTCAGCTTCTACGAGGCGGAGGCCTTCGCGACCTGGTGCGGCAAGCGGCTGCCGAGCGAGGCCGAGTGGGAGCACGCGCTCGTGGCCGACGGACAGGCCGGGGACTTCCCGACCGTCGGCAACCTGGCCGACAGCGAGACCTACCATCCGCGTGCCGCCCCCGCCGATTCGACCCTGCCCGGCGGTGGCCGGCTTCGGCAGGCCTACGGCGACTGCTGGGAGTGGACGTCGTCCGCCTACCACCCCTACCCCGGGTTCCACCCGGCCGAAGGCGCCATCGGCGAGTACAACGGCAAGTTCATGTCCAACCAGATGGTGCTGCGCGGCGGCTGCGCCCTCACGCCACCGGGCCACGCGCGGGCGACCTACCGCAACTTCTTCCCGCACCAGTCCCGGTGGGCGCTGTCCGGGGTCCGGCTTGCCGACGGCGGTGCCCCGTGACACGGCCGCCGGTCGTCTCGGTGGTCCTGGACCCGCACTGGGCCGCCGACACCCTCGTCGACGACGTGCGACGGGGCCTGGGGTCCCAGCCACGGAGCCTGCCCCCGAAGTGGCTCTACGACGACGTCGGGTCCGAGCTGTTCGAGCAGATCACCCGGCTCCCGGAGTACTACCCCACCGAGCGGGAGCGCTCGATCCTGGCCGAGCACGCCGACGAGATCGTCGCGACGACCGGGGCCACGACGCTCGTCGAGCTCGGCAGCGGCACCAGCGACAAGACCCGCATCCTCCTCGACCACTTCACGACGGCCGGAGCCCTCACTCGCTTCGTGCCGGTGGACGTGTCGGAGGAGACCCTCCGGGCCGCGGCCGCTCAGCTCGCCGAGAAGTACCCCGGCCTCCAGGTCGAGGCCCTGGTCGGTGACTTCACCCTTCACCTCGGACACCTCCCCCAGGGTGGCCGGCGCATGGTCGCGTTCCTGGGCGGAACCATCGGCAACCTCTACGTCGAGGAGCGGGCGGCCTTCCTCGGAGCGCTCGCCGACTCGCTGGAGCCCGGCGACTGGCTGCTGCTCGGCACGGACCTGGTCAAGAGCGCCGACCGCCTGATTGCGGCGTACGACGATCCGGGCGGCATCACCGCCCGGTTCGTCAAGAACTGCCTCCACGTGCTCAACGACCACCTCGACGCCGACTTCGACCTCGAGGCGTTCACCTATGTCCCGTTCTGGGACCCGCGGATGGAGCGGATGGACCTCCGGTTGAGGGCCGAGATGCCCCAGCACGTGTCGATCCCTGGCGCCGGCATCTCCCTCGACCTGGCGAGCGGCGAGGAGATCCGGGTCGAGATCTCCACGAAGTTCCGGCGCGAGGGCATCGCCGCCGAGCTCACCGCAGCCGGTTTCGAGGTCGAGCGGACCCTGACCGACGGCGAAGCAGAGTTCGCGCTCACCCTTGCCCGTCGGGTCAGCTGACCAGCACCGGCTCACCTACCCGGAGAACGAGCACCGCCATGTCGTCACGGGGACGCTCGGGAGCGAACTCCACGACGAGCCGTCGAACCCGCTCGGCGACGGCCTGCGCGGAGAGCGAGGTGCCGATGCTGGCCAGCTCGGTGGCGAGCCCGTCCTCCCCGATCATCACCGGACCGACCCTGCGCTCGAGGACGCCATCGGTCACCGCGACGAAGAGCTCGCCGCGGGAGAGGCGGTACTGCTCCTCGAAGTAGCGGACGTCGTCGACCACCCCCAGCAGGGACTGGGGCCGGCCCGCCTGCTCGATCTTGCCGCTCTGCCGGACGATCATCGGCAGCGGGTGTCCCGCACTCACCATCCCCACCCGCATCGCGTCGCCGTCGGGCTCGAGGATGCCGCAGACCAGGGTGAGGAACCTTGACCGCTCGCCCTCGTCGATGATGGCCGTGTTGAGGCGCTCGAGAACGTCCGAGATCGGGAACCCGGCGAGCACCAGCGCGCGGATCGTGTGCCGGGCGAGTCCGGTCACCGCTGCTGCCTCGGGTCCGGTTCCGCACACGTCACCGACCACGAAGCACGACTTCCCGTTCCCGATCGGGAAAAGGTCGTAGAAGTCCCCGCCGGCGGTGGTCTCCTGTCCGGCCGCCTCGTAGACGACACCGACGTCCAGCCCCTGGGCCTCGGGTGTGGACGACGGCAGCAGGCTGCTCTGGAGAGCGTTTCCGATCGCCTTGAGCTCGCCGTGAGCCCGGGCGTTCTCGATCGCGATCGCCGCCCGTCTGGCCACCGACTCCGCGACCAGGAGAGGCTCCCCGCGCAACGGATCCCCCGCGGGGCGCCCGAGCGACAGGTGCCCGATCCGCCGGCCGCGCGCAACCAGAGGCACGGTGAGCACCTCTCCCCAGATGCCCGGCTCGGCAACCGCATCCACATCCCCGACCTCGTCCGGGACGGGGGCGGGGTTCTTCTCGAGGTGGGCACGCAGCGGTTCGGTCTGTCGCTCGTCCTCGTGCCACACCTGTTCCAGCACCGGATGGCCCCGGTCGTCGTCGAGGTGGACCGCGCACCACTGCGCGATCTTGGGCACGACGATCTGACCGGTGATCGCCATGGTCATGTCCTGGTCGAGCGAGCCCGCCAGGAAGTCACCGGCTTCTGCCAGGAACGTGAGCCACCCCCGCCGCTCGCGTTCGAGGGCCTGCAACCGGGCGCGGTCGGTCGCCACGGCCAGGGCATTGGCGATCTGCTGCAGGAGCACGCTCTGGTCCGTCGAGAACCCCTCGACGTGGGCAGAGGCGACCCCGATGGCGCCGACCACCCGGCTCTCGGCCGAGATGGGGACGAGCACGAGCGAGCGCAGGCCGGTGCCGGCGAGCAGCGGCACCGCCGTCTTGGACAGGTCGCCCACCACCACCGGGAGGTGGGGCGTACGCGGGTCCGGCGTGCCTGCGGCGTTGGAAGCCAGCCTGGTGCCCAGCATGCTCGCGGAGAGGCCACTGACCGCCTTGACCTCGTACTCGTCCTCGAGATCTCGCAACATCAACAGGTAGGCCGCGTCGGCCGAGAACCGGTCCCGGACCCGCTCGACCGCCAGCATCAGGTAGTCGTCGAGCCGGAGCCGGACGAGCGCCTCGTCCATCAGGCCGAGGATCCCCGGGTCGGCCGACGGCTGTCCGGGACGGACCGGCGGCCGCTCGATGAGGACCCGCTGGTCGGTCGCCACCATCAGTGCGGTGGACCCGCGACCACGCTCGCGGCCGACGTGGGAGGCGAACACCAGCACCGGATCGGCATCCTTGTGCAGCACGCAATAGGTGCCCTGCCAGCCACTGGCCATCCTGGCCGTCGAGGGAGCCTCGGTGGTGTGGTCGCCCGGCACGCGGTCCAGCAGCTCGTCGAAGTGCCGGCCGCGGACCTCGTCGAGACTCCAGCCGAACATCGCGACCGCGTCGTCGTTCCACGCGGTGACGACCCCGTCGCCGGACAGCTCGGCGACGGCGACGTGGGCGTGGCTCTGCGTGTCACCGGCCTTGGGTGACCACCGGGGTACGGACACCTGGTCCACGGGCCGGTCGAAGCGGAGCCAGACCCGCTTGGACGCAGAGGTGTAGTCGACGCCCCAGGCGGAGGCCAGCGAGAAGGTGATGAGGAGCCCGCGACCCTCCTCCGCCTCCTCAGTGGGCTCGGCCACCACCATCGGCAGGACGCGTCGCGGATGCAGGTCCTCCACCTCGACACGCACGCTCTGGGGGTCCAGCCGAAGCTCCAGCCTGGCGGTCGTGCCTGCGTGCACCACCGCATTGGTGACCAGCTCGCTGACCAGGAGAACGACGCTGTCGGCCAGGTCGCCGGCGTCCCAGGCTTCGAGCATCTCGCGGGCGAAGGCACGCGCCTTGGCGACGGATCTTTCGTCCGCCGCGAAGGTGCGGTGAGCGTGCAGCGGAAGCGTTGACATTTCTACTTTCCGAATTTGCCTGCGGACTTACAACATGGTGACAGACTTGGGCCGGGCGAGGGTGTGCACCAACGAGGAGGCGTGTGATGCCCAGCGGCAAGACCGGCAGCAAGCGGACCACTGGACCAGTCCCGAGGACTTCTGCCACCAACGGCTCGGCCGTCGACGAGCTGAGCCCTGCCCAGCTGAAGCGACTCCTGGTCTCGATGAAGTCGATGCGCGACGGCAACTTCCGCAGGCGTCTGCCGGTCACCGGTGACGGCACCATGGCCGAGCTGTTCGAGGTCTACAACGAGATCGCCGAGCGCCAGCAGCACCTCGCCTCGGAGCTGAACCGCGTCCACCGGGTCGTCGGCCGTGAGGGGCGCTACTCCGAACGTCTCGAAAACGGCCTGGGCGAGGGTGGCTGGGCGAAGTCCATCGAGGCCGCGAACGGTCTGGTGACCGACCTGGTGCGACCCACCAGCGAGTTCGCCCGCGTGATCGCCGGCGTCTCCGAGGGAGACCTGACCCAGCGGATGAACCTCCGGCTCGACGAACAGCCCCTCCGAGGCGAGCCCCTGCGCCTGGCCCGCGGTGTCAACGGGGTGGTCGACCAGCTCTCCTCCATCGCCGACGAGATCACCCGCGTGACCCGTGAGGTCGGCACCGAGGGCAAGCTCGGCGGACAGGCGAGGGTACGCAGTGCCGACGGCAGCTGGCGCGACCTGATCGACGCCGTCAACACCATGTCGTCGAGGTTGACCAACCAGGTGCGCGACATCGCCACCGTCACCACTGCGGTCGCCAACGGTGACCTGTCGCGGACGGTCACCGTGGAGGTGTCGGGCGAGATGTCCCAGCTCAAGGACACCGTCGACCGGATGGTGGGCCAGCTGTCCTCGTTCGCCGCCGAGGTCACCCGTGTGGCCCGCGAGGTCGGCACCGAGGGCATCCTCGGCGGCCAGGCCACCGTGCCCGGGGTGTCCGGGACGTGGAAGGACCTCACCGACTCGGTGAACACCATGGCGTCGAACCTCACCAGCCAGGTCCGCGGCATCTCCTCGGTCGCCCAGGCGGTGGCCCAGGGCGACCTGAGCCAGCAGATCACGGTGACGGCGCGGGGTGAGATCGCCGAGCTCGCCGAGACCCTGAACTCCATGACGGGGACCCTGCAGACGTTCGCGGGCGAGGTCACCCGCGTGGCCCGGGAGGTCGGCACCGAGGGCATCCTCGGCGGACAGGCCGACGTGCCCGGTGTCTCCGGCACGTGGAAGGACCTGACCGAGTCCGTCAATTACATGGCCGGCAACCTGACCGCCCAGGTGCGCGACATCGCCCAGGTCACCACCGCGGTCGCGCGCGGTGACCTCAGCCAGAAGATCACCGTCGACGTGCGCGGCGAGCTCTCCGAGCTCAAGACGACCGTCAACGTCATGGTCGACCAGCTCTCCGCCTTCGCCGACGAGGTCACCCGCGTCGCACGCGAGGTCGGTAGCGACGGCATGCTCGGCGGCCAGGCCGACGTCCCGGGTGTGGCCGGTACGTGGAAGGACCTCACCGACTCGGTGAACTACATGGCGTCCAACCTCACCGGTCAGGTGCGCAACATCGCCCAGGTGGCCACCGCGGTGGCGAGGGGCGACCTGAGCCAGAAGATCACCGTCGAGGCGCGCGGCGAGATCGCCCAGCTCGCCGACACGATCAACACGATGGTCGACCAGCTGTCGACCTTCGCCGACGAGGTCACGCGCGTCGCACGCGAGGTGGGCTCGGAGGGCCGGCTGGGTGGCCAGGCCCAGGTCGAGGGCGTCAGCGGCACGTGGAAGAGCCTGACCGACAGCGTCAACACGCTCGCCGACAACCTTACGACGCAGGTTCGCAACATCGCCGACGTCACGACGGCGGTCGCGAACGGCGACCTGAGCAAGAAGGTGACCGTCGACGTCCGTGGCGAGATCCTCGAGCTCAAGGACACGATCAACACGATGGTCGACCAGCTGTCGACCTTCGCCGACGAGGTCACGCGCGTCGC
>JBJMIQ010000050.1:0-5912 GCA_045806805.1 Nocardioides sp.
CCCCGACCTGGTGGCGCTGGCCAGCCGGCGGACCCGGTCGCTGCCGGCCGTGACCGTGCACCCGGGCACCGCGCAGGCCCTACCGCTGCCGGACGCTTCGGTTGACGTCGTCCACGCAAGGTGGGCGTACTTCTTCGGCCCGGGCTGCGAACCCGGCCTGGCCGAGCTGGACCGCGTCGTACGCCGGGGCGGAGTCGCCCTAGTCATCGACAACGACTCGACCCGCTCGACGTTCGGTGGCTGGTTCCGGCACGGCTACCCCGACCTGCCGGACCCGGCGACCGTGGAGCGGTTCTGGTCGACCCGGGGCTGGACCCGGACGCCGGTGGACATGGGCTGGCGGTTCTCTTCGCGGGCCGACCTCGAGGCCGTCGTACGGATCGAGTTCGACAAGGCGACCGCCGACTGGATCCTCGCGCACCACGAGGGCACCGAGGTCGACTACGCAGTCAATCTGTGGTCGAAGGAGTTTTGAGGCCGCCGTCCGCCGGGGTCGGGATACCCGGGTACCTGGGGAATCTGGCCGCGTTGGGGCGTTGCAACACCCCAACGGGGTTGGGATACCCGGGTACCCGGGTATCCCTGCAACGCCCTCAGCCGGACGACCCGCGCACCACCAGCGTCGGCTCGAGCAGGACGCCCTCGCTGGGCAGGGGCGGCGTGCTCAACAGGCTCTCGAGCGCCTTGACCACCTCGACCGCGACCTGCTCGAGCGGCTGGCGGACCGAGGTCAGTCCCGGCGGCACCGTCTGGGCGACCTGGGAGTCGTCGAAACCGGTGACCGCGATGTCCTGGCCGGCCCGGAGCCCGCGGTCGGCCAGGGTGTGCAGGACCCCCATGGCCAACGTGTCGGAGGCGCAGACGAACGCACTGGGCTGGGCCTCGTCGAGCAGGATCGCGCTGGCCTCGCGTCCCGAGGCGACGGTGTCCTCCACTCGCGAGGCCAGGCCCGTGGTCGGGATGTCGCGGGAGCGCATCGCGCGAGACCAGCCGGCCCGGCGGTCCTCGCCGAGGAGCGAGTCCTTCTTCCAGCCGATCCACGCGATGCGGTGGTGGCCGCGCTCGATCAGGTGCGAGGTGGCCAGGTCGGCGCCGGCCGCGCCGTCGACGTCGACCCACGGGTGGCGGGCGTCCGCGTCGTTCCACGGCCGGCCGAAGGCGACGAACGGCGCCCGCCGCTCCTCCAGCCAGGCCGCCTGCGGGTTGCCGAGGTAGGTGTCGGTGACGACGAACGCGTCGACGGCGGTGGAGCGGAGCAGGTCGTCGTAGGCCGGCAGCTCGTCCTCGGCCTTGCCCGTGCGGGTGCCCGAGAAGAGCAGCACGTGGTAGCCGGCCTCGCGCGAGGTCTCCACCAGGGAGTGCACGAAGCGGTCCATGGTGGCGTTCGCGGTGCCCTCCTGGGCCGGGTTGATCCGCATCCCGATCAGGTGCGAGGCCCGGGTGCGCAGGTTGCGGGCGGCGCGGTTGGGCAGGTAGCCGAGCTCGGCGATCGCCTTCTGCACCCGCCGCAGGGTGTCCTCGCGGAGCAGGTCGGGGTTGTTGACGGCGTTGGACACCGTCTGCCGGGACACGCCCGCAAGCTCGGCGACGTCGGCGAGGGTCGGGGGCGCGGTCGGGACGCGCCCGGGAATCCGCGACATCGACCCTCCTTGATCGTTCCAAACGCATCATACGGGAGCCTGTCGGACCCGTGCCCTAGCGTTCCGCCCATGGCCAAGGCATCCCGACCCACCTTCCGTTGCAGCGAGTGCGGCTGGGAGACCTCGAAATGGGTCGGCCGGTGCGGCGAGTGCCAGGCCTGGGGGTCGGTCGCCGAGGCGTCAGCGCCGACCACCCGGGCCGCGGCCGCTCCGGTGAGCCGGCCGGCCGTGCCGATCGGGGAGGTGTCGGTGGAGGAGTCGGCATTCCGCTCCAGCGGCGTGCCCGAGCTCGACCGGGTGCTCGGCGGCGGGCTGGTGCCTGGCGCCGCGATCCTGCTCGCCGGAGAGCCCGGAGTCGGCAAGAGCACCCTGCTGCTGGAGGTGGCCGCCCAGACCGCCCGCTACCAACGCCGCACCCTCTATGTCACCGGCGAGGAGTCCGCATCCCAGGTCCGACTCCGGGCCGACCGCACCGGCGGCGTCCACGACCAGCTCTACCTCGCGGCGGAGACCGACCTCGGCGCCGTGCTCACCCACATCGAACAGGTTCGCCCGAGCCTGCTCGTCGTCGACTCGATCCAGACCATCGGCGCCTCCGACCTCGACGGGGTCCCGGGCGGCGTCACCCAGGTCAAGGAGGTGGCGGCGGCCCTGATCCGCGTGGCCAAGACCCGCAACATCACCACTGTCCTCGTCGGCCACGTCACCAAAGACGGCTCGATCGCCGGTCCCCGCGTGCTCGAGCATGTCGTCGACGTCGTGCTGGCCTTCGAGGGTGACCGCAACTCGCGCTTCCGGATGGTCCGGGCGATGAAGAACCGCTTCGGCCCGGTCGACGAGGTCGGCTGCTTCGACCTCTCCCACGAGGGCATCTCGGCGGTCACCGATCCGACGGGCCTGTTCGTGGAGAACCACCAGCAGCAGGTGCCCGGCACCTGCGTCGCGGTCACCATGGAAGGCCGGCGTCCGCTGCTGGCCGAGGTGCAGGCGCTGGTGACCCGATCCGCCGCCGAGCGCCCGCGACGTACGACGTCCGGCCTCGACTCCTCGCGCGTGGCCATGGTCCTGGCCGTCCTCCAGCAACACTGCGCGATCCGCCTCCACGCCCATGACGTCTTCGTCTCTACCGTGGGCGGAGCCCGCCTCTCGGAGCCGGCCAGCGACCTCGCAGTCGCCGTCGCTCTGGCATCGGCCACGACGGGCGCCCCGGCCCCAGCCGGGGTGGCGGCGATCGGCGAGATCGGACTCGCCGGTGAGCTGCGGCGGGTCCGCGATCTGCCGCAGCGCGTGGCCGAGGCTGCCCGCCTCGGCTTCCGCATGGCGCTGGTCCCTGGCCGCAACGGCGGCCCCGGACCGCGGGCGGTCGAGGGCATGGAGGTGGTCGAGGTTTCCGACATCGGGTCGGCCCTGCGCGCACTGGAGTTCGCCGGCTCCGCGACGCCGCGACTGCGTCCCCTAGACTGACCGCCGACACGCGATCGGGAGCCGACGGGAGGGGGACGGCTGTGACGACGGACCGCCCCGACGAGGTCCTCCGCCTGCGAGCGACGCTGGCCTCCATCGCACCCGGGACCGCGCTTCGGGACGGGCTCGAACGCGTGCTGCGGGGCCGCACCGGCGCACTGATCGTGCTCGGCCATGACCGCGTCGTCGAGTCGATCTCGACCGGCGGCTTCCAGCTCGACGTACCGTTCACCGCGACCGGGCTGCGCGAGCTGGCCAAGATGGACGGCGCGATCATCGTCGACAAGGACATCACGCGAATCATCCGCGCCGCCGTCCACCTCATGCCCGACCACCACATCCCCTCCGAGGAGACGGGCACCCGCCACCGGACCGCCGACCGGGTGGCTCGTCAGACCGGGTTCCCGGTGATCTCGGTGTCTCAGTCGATGGAGATCATCGCGGCCTACGTCGGCGAGATCCGCCACGTCCTGGAGGACTCCGGACAGATCCTGTCTCGCGCCAACCAGGCCCTGGCCACCCTCGAGCGCTACAAGCTGCGGCTCGACGAGGTCTCCAGCACACTCTCCGCGCTCGAGATCGAGGACCTTGTGACGGTTCGCGACGTCGCCGTGGTGGCTCAGCGACTGGAGATGGTGACCCGAATCGCCCGGGAGATCGAGGTCTACGTGCTCGAGCTCGGCACCGATGGCCGGCTGCTCTCCCTGCAGCTGGAGGAGCTCATCACCGGCGTCGACGCCGAGCGCGAGCTCGTGATCCGCGACTACCTCCCCACCGGGCGACGGACCAAGAGCACGGCGGCCGCCCTGGCCCGGCTCGAGGCCCTCTCACCCACCGAGCTGGTCGATCCAGCCGCGGCCGCAAAGGCGCTCGGCCTCACCGGCTCCGAGCACCTCGACGGCGCCGTTGCCCCGCGCGGCTACCGGCTCCTGGCGAAGGTGCCGCGGCTGCCCGGCAGCGTGGTCGACCGGCTGGTCGAACACTTCGGGACCCTCCAGAAGCTGCTCTCCGCCGGCGTCGACGACCTGCAGACGGTCGACGGAGTCGGCGAGCTCCGGGCCCGCAGCGTGCGCGAAGGACTGTCGCGGCTCGCCGAGTCGACCATTCTCGAGCGGTACGTATAGCGAAGCTATTCGTCCCGCTGATGGTGGTCGAGCAAGCCGCGCGAGTGAGCCTGCGAAGTCGCGACCGGCGTGTCGAGACCCGGTGCGACGAAAGCCGACCTCAACGCCGGGACTTGCCCCGCCGCTTCTTCTCCGGCTTCGGCTTCACCGTCTTGGTCACGTGCTCTGGGTCAGGTCGCTCGAGGTGGAACTGGAGGTCGGAGGGCTCGCCGGCCAGCGCGGCGGCGGCGACGTGGTACCAACCGGGCAGCGCCCACTTGGTCAGTCTCGAGCACTCCTCGTCCGAGCGCCGGGCATCCCAGGTCACCTCGACCCTGGTGGTGTGGTCCCGCCGCAGGGTGACCTCCTCGTGGCCCACGGCATGGGGGCACTGACGGCTGGTCCAGATCTCGTCGTCACCGGAGGTGACCTTGAGGGTCAGCGTCTCCGGCGAGACCTCCCAGGTGCAGGCCTCCGAGAAGATGGTGCGCAGCTCGAGGACGAACGTGACGTCAGCCCCGGCGACGGGGTTCTCGACCGTCGGGGTCACGGCCACGTCCTCGTCGTCACACGGCCCGTCGGGTGCGGCGAGGGGGACGACCTTCTCCTCCGCCTTCCGCTTCGAGCGCTCGTTGTCGGTGACCGTGCCGGCGGGCTCGGGCAGATCCATGGAGGTCGTCGGGGCCGCGGCAGCCTGCCTCGCCTGAGCCGGCGCCTCCCGCGGCGACGAGGCGTCGCTGCCGGCGCCGAGAGCCCGGGCGATCCCGAACACGAGGAGAACGGCGGTCCCGAGCACCATCGTCCGCCGGATCCAGTAGGTGCGTGCCGGAAGCGGTCCCCGCGTCAACCCGCTCATGGCGGCAACGCTAATCAGCGAGCGGCCGTGGATCGTGCTGCCACACCGAGTGCTTAGGATCGTCGCCGATGACTCCTGCGCCCGCCTCCCGCCTCCATGAGCCGATCCTGCGGTGGTACGACGAGCACGCACGCGAGCTCCCCTGGCGCAGTCCGGGGGCCGGACCGTGGTCGGTGATGGTCTCGGAGTTCATGCTCCAGCAGACTCCGGTCGCCCGGGTGCTGCCCGTCCACGAGCAATGGCTCGAACGCTGGCCCACCCCGGGTGGCCTGGCCGTCGAGCGCCCGGGCGAGGCGATTCGAGCCTGGGGCCGGCTCGGCTACCCGAGGCGAGCCCTGCGCCTGCATGCCGCGGCGACCGCGATCGTGGAGCGGCACGAGGGCGAGGTCCCCAGCTCCTACGAGGACCTGATCGCCCTCCCCGGCGTCGGTGACTACACGGCCGCGGCGATCGCGGTCTTCGCCCATGGCCGGCGCCACGCCGTCCTCGACACCAACGTGCGTCGCGTGCTGGCCCGGGTCGTCTCCGCGCGGGAGTTCGCGGGACCGTCGGTGACCAGGTCGGAACGGTCCCTGGCCGAGAGCCTGCTGCCCGCTGACGGCCCCACGGCGGCGACCTGGTCGGTCGCCGTCATGGAGCTGGGCGCACTCGTGTGCACCGCCGCCGCTCCACGGTGCGGCGACTGCCCGGTCAGCGACCGGTGCGCCTGGCGGGAAGCCGGCCACCCGGCGTACGACGGGCCGCCGCGTCGCGGTCAGGCCGGGGTCGGGACCGACCGCCAGTGCCGGGGACGGCTGCTCGGCGCGGCCCGCGACAGCGAGGGGCCTGTGCACCGCAGCGTCCTCGACG
>JBJMIQ010000051.1:0-6112 GCA_045806805.1 Nocardioides sp.
GGACGTCCTGCGAATCCTCGGGGTGCGCAAGGCGCAGGAGCACCTCGTCGACGAGGTCCAGCAGGTCTACCGCTCGCAGGGTGTGTCGATCCACGACAAGCACATCGAGATCATCGTGCGGCAGATGTTGCGCCGGGTCACGGTGATCGAGTCCGGTGACACCAACCTGCTTCCGTCGGAGCTGATTGACCGGGTCGTCTTCGAGGAGGCGAACCGTCGCGTGGTCTCCGAGGGCGGTACGCCGGCCTCGGGTCGCCCGGTCCTGATGGGCATCACCAAGGCCTCGCTGGCGACCGACTCGTGGCTCTCGGCGGCCTCCTTCCAGGAGACCACCCGGGTCCTGACCGACGCGGCGATCCACGGCCGTTCCGACGCCCTGCGCGGGCTGAAGGAGAACGTCATCATCGGCAAGCTGATCCCGGCGGGTACCGGCCTCGAGCGGTACCGCAACATCCGGGTGGAGCCCACCGAGGAGGCTCGCGCCGCGGCGTACTCCGTGACCGGTTACGACTCCTACGACTACGAGTTCGGCACCGGAACCGGCCAGGCCGTCGCCCTGGACGACTTCGACTTTGGGTCCTACCAGAACTAGGCGCGGAGCGCCTAGCTCTGGAAATAGGACCCAGGTTGAGGAGCGTCGACTCAAACCGCGCGTCAGCGCGGGATGAGTGACGCGTCTCGAAACCCCGTAACCGTGGGCAGGGCGGTGATTGTTGCCCTGCACCACTGCGGGGGTTTCGAGGCTCAGGCGCCAGGGCGCCTTCGCACCTCAACCACCGGAGTTTGCTCTACCACCGGAGTGTGCTCAGGCGCCTTCGCACCTTAACCTCCGGAGCGCGCTCAACCACCGGAGTGTGCTCAGCCGCCAGGGCGCCCTCGCACCTCAACCTCCGGTTGCCTGAGAGGATCGGCCCGTGAGCGAAACGCGGCAGACCGACGTGCTGGTCGTGGGCGCCGGCCCGGCTGGATCGGCCGCTGCCGCCTGGGCCGCGCGGGCGGGACTGGACACGCTGCTCGTGGACGCCGCGGTCTTCCCCCGCGACAAGACCTGCGGTGACGGGCTGACCCCCCGGGCCATCCACGAGCTGCAGCTGCTCGGGCTCGAGGACTGGCTTCGCGCCCACACGGTCAACCAGGGACTCCGGGCGCACGGCTTCGGCCAGACCCTGCTGCTGCCCTGGCCCGGTGGGTCACTGCCGGACTGGGGGTCGGCCGTGGCCCGCACCGAGCTGGACGACCACCTGCGCACCACCGCGATCAAGGCAGGGGCGGCCGCCGTCGACGGCGCCCGGGCGGTCGACGTACGACTCGAGGGCGGGCGGGTGCAGGCCGTGACCTTCCGCCGCGCCGGGGAGCTCTTCGAGGTGGCCTGCCGGCGGCTCGTGGTCGCCGACGGGGTACGCAGCCCGCTCGGCAAGATGCTCGGCCGGGAGTGGCACCAGGACACGGTGTACGCCGTCGCGGGGCGCTCGTACGTGACCTCCTCGGAGTCCGACGACCCCTGGATCAGCAGTCACCTCGAGCTCCGCGGCGAGGACGACGAGATCCTCTCCGGCTACGGCTGGATCTTCCCCCTCGGCAGCGGCGAGGTGAACCTCGGCGTCGGCACGCTGGCCACCCAGAAGCGGCCCGCCCGGGTCGCGGTCCGGCCGCTCATGCAGCGTTACGCCGACGAGCGGCGGGTGGACTTCGGGCTCACCGGCGGGCTGCGCGCCCCGACCTCGGCACTGCTGCCGATGGGTGGCGCGGTCTCGGAGGTCGCCGGACCCAACTGGGCCGTGATCGGCGACGCCGCCGCGTGCGTCAACCCGCTCAACGGGGAGGGCATCGACTACGGGCTGGAGACCGGCCGCCTGGTCGTCGAGGTGATGGGTGCCCACGACGACCTGTCGGCCGTCTGGCCCGCGCTGCTGCGAGACAGCTATGGGGAGGCGTTCTCGATCGCGCGGCGCCTGGCCGGGCTGGTCACCCTCCCGGGACTCCTCCGGACCCTCGGCCCCGCGGGCATGCGCTCGGACTGGCTGATGACCCTGGCCCTGCGCTGGATGGGCAACCTGGTGACCGATGACGACCGCGACCGCGCGGCCCGGGTCTGGCGCTGGGCGGGTCGGCGGTCCCTGGCCCGGGACCAGCGCCCACCGTTCTCCTGAGCGTCTCTGCGCCACTAGGTTGAGGGCGTGGGCAGCCTTCCGAAGCGGCAGCGGGTCGCGGCGTACGCCGTGATCCTGCGCAAGGCCGGCCCCCAAGGACGCGAGATCCTGCTCAGCCGGCTCGCCGAACGGATCACCCCCGACGAGCTGTGGACCCTGCCCGGGGGTGGTCTCGACCACGGTGAGGACCCGCGCGACGCCGTGCTGCGCGAGGTCCGCGAGGAGACCGGGCTCGACGCCGACGTCGGCGAGACCGCCCGGGTCTACTCCGCCCACCTGCCGGGCGTCTGGCGGGACGGGCGGCGGGTCGATGCCCACGCCCTGCGCATCGTCTACGACGGCTGGGTGGCGCCGGACGCTCCCCAGCCGCGGGTGGTCGAGGTGGACGGATCGACCTCGGAGGCCGCCTGGAAGCCGGTCGCCGACGTCCTCGACGGAACCCTGCCGGTCGCGCCCCTGGTGCTCGAGGCGCTCGCCGACCACCAGCCGTTCCGCCTGCAGCGGGTCGGTGCCTATGCACTGATCCGGCGGGGGACGGGCGAGGGGGAGGAGGGCGACGTGCTGCTGGTGCAGTTCTCTGAACGTGGGTTCCACACCGGCTCCTGGAGCCTGCCCGGTGGCGGGCTCCGGCACGGCGAGTCGCCGCGCCCGGCTCTGGAGCGGGAGGTGCAGGAAGAGTGCGGGGTGGCCTGTGCGGTGGGTGAGCTGCTCCTCGTGCACGACGAGGCGTTCAGCGGTACCGCGCCGTCCGGGCGGTTCGAGGACTACCACGCCGTCCTGCTGGTCTTCGCCGCCACAGTCGACCCCGAGGCCCAGCCGCGGGTGGTCGAGGTCGGCGGCACCACCGCCGCCGCAGCCTGGGTACCGGTGACAGATGTGCGAGCGGGGAAGCTGCCGGTGCTCGATGCCGTGCTCCACGCGCTCGATGCGGCAGGCAGGATGGGCACCGATCCAGTGGGAGGAGTCAACCATGAGCAAGGCCACTTCTGAGACCGTCTTCACCTACGGGGCCCCGGCACTCAAGTTCGGCCCGGGGGCGTCGGCCGAGATCGGCTACGACCTGCTCCAGGGGGGCGCCAGGCGGGTCCTGCTGGTGACCGACCCGGGGGTCGCCGCGACCGGGCACCCTGCCCGGATCGCCGAACAGATGACCGCCCGGGGACTCGAGGTGACGACGTACGACGGCGTGCACGTCGAGCCGACCGACGAGTCCATGGCGGCCGCAGTCGACTTCGCCCGGGAGTCCGGGCCGATCGACGCGATCGTTGCCGTCGGCGGCGGTTCGGCCATCGACACCGCAAAGGCGGTCAACCTGCTGGTCACCAACCCCGGCGAGCTCATGGACTACATCAACGCGCCGGTCGGCGGCGCCGCGTCGCCGGTCAACCCGCTGCTTCCGCTGGTGGCCTGTCCGACCACGACGGGCACTGGTAGCGAGAGCACCACGATCTGCGTGCTCGACGTCCTCTCGCAGCAGGTCAAGACCGGGATCAGCCACCCGAGACTGCGGCCCACCCTGGCCGTCGTCGACCCGACCCTGACCCTCACCCAGCCGGCGATGGTGACCGCGGCTGCGGGGATGGACATCCTCTGCCACGCGCTCGAGAGCTACACCGCACGCTGGTACGCCGGCTTCGACGCCAAGGAACCTGAAGAACGAGTCCCGTATTGCGGTGCCAACCCGATCGCGGACATGTGGTCGGAGCGGGCGATGTCGCTGCTCGCCGGGGCGTTCCGGACCGCGGTGCAGGACGGCTCCGACGTGGAGGCTCGGGAGCAGATGGCCATGGCCGCCACCTTCGCCGGTCTCGGGTTCGGCAACGCCGGCGTACACATCCCGCACGCCAACGCCTATCCCATCGCCGGGCGGGTCCGCGACTACCGGCCGCCCGGCTATCCCGAGGACGAGGCCATCGTCCCCCACGGGATGGCGGTCTCGCTGACGGCTCCCGAGGCGTTCCGGTTCACCTTCGAGGCGTCTCCGGACCGACACCTGCACGCAGCCCGGCTGCTCGGGTCCGGACAGGCTCGGCCGCCGGAGGACGCGGACGGGCCGGACGCCCTGCCCGAGGTGCTCCTGACCCTGATGCGCGACGTCGGTCTCCCCAGCGGCCTCGCCGAGGTCGGGTACGTCGACTCCGACGTGGACGACCTCGTCGACGGAGCGCTCAAGCAGCAGCGGCTGCTCGCGACCGCCCCGCGCGAACCCACCGCCGACGACCTGGCCGAGGTGTTCCGCGGATCCATGGCGCTCTGGTGACGGGGTTCCGGTGACGGCGCAGCCCAGCCCAGACATCACGGGCGAGCTCCGTCGCCGGGGGGTCGCCGACGTCGACGACTCGGTCCTCGCCCGGGCGCTGTACTCCTCCGACGCGTCGCTCTACCGTGTCGTCCCCCAGGTGGTGGCCCGGCCGCGGCACCCCGACGAGATCGTGGCCATCCTGGACGCTGCGCGTGCGCTCGGCGTGCCGCTGACCATGCGCGGTGCCGGTACGTCGATCGCGGGCAACGCGGTGGGATCCGGCATCGTCGTCGACACGGTTCGCCACCTCAACGGTGTCCTCGAGCTCGATGCCGCGGCGCGGACGGCAGTCGTCCAGCCCGGCGTCGTGCATGCCCAGCTGACCCGCCAGGCGCTGGCCCACGGGCTCCGGTTCGGGCCCGACCCGTCGACCCACACGCGCTGCACGATCGGCGGGATGATCGGCAACAACGCCTGCGGTTCGCGCGCGCTCGGCTACGGGCGGACCGCCGACAACGTCGCGGGGATGAAGGTGGTCTTCGGCACGGGTGAGGTGGCCGAGGTCGGCGGTTCGTCCCGGGCTTTCGAGACAGGCGCCGGCGCGCCTTCCTCAACCGCCGGAGGCGCGCTGGCGTCGCTGGTCGACGAGCACCTGGCCCACGTGCGAACGTCGTTCGGCCGGTTCTCCCGGCAGGTCAGCGGCTACTCCTTCGAACATCTCCTCCCCGAGAACGGACGCCGCCCGGATCGCTTCCTGGTCGGCTCCGAGGGCACCCTCGCCCTGGTGCTCGAGGCGACGGTGGAGCTGGTCCCCGACGACCCGGGCCGGCGGCTGCTCGTCCTCGGCTACCCGTCGATGGCCGAGGCCGCCGACGCGGTCCCCGCGGTGCTCGCCCAGGGTTCGGCAGGCACCGGCCGGATCGTCGCATGCGAGGGCCTGGACGCCCGGATCGTCGATCTCGTCCGGGCCCGCGGGCGCGGGGTCCCGACGCTGCCGGGCGGCTCGGGCTGGCTCTTCGTCGAGGTCGCCGGCACCGAGGCCACCGGTGTGGTCGAGGCGATCGCGCGCGCGGCCGGGCCGCTCGACGAGCGTCTCGTGACCGACCCGCGGGAGGCTGCCGCGCTGTGGCGGATCCGCGAGGACGGTGCCGGGCTCGCGGCGCGCAGCCTGGACCGGCCGGCGTACTCCGGGTGGGAGGACGCTGCCGTCCCGCCCGACCGGCTGGGGGAGTGGCTCCGGGAGTTCGACGACCTGTTGCGCGAACACGGCCTCGACGGGGTCCCCTACGGCCACTTCGGCGACGGGTGCGTGCACGTGCGGATCGACTTCCCGTTCGACGACGGCGGACGTCGCTTCCGCGACTTCCTGGTGGCCGGGGCGACGGCGCTCAAGGACTACGGCGGTTCCCTGTCCGGCGAGCACGGCGACGGACGGGCGAGGTCGGAGCTGCTGCCGATGATGTACGACGAGGAGTCGCTGCAGCTGTTCGCCGCCGCGAAGGCAGTCTGCGACCCCGACAACCTGCTGAACCCGGGCGTCCTCGTCGACCCGGCGCCGCTCGACGCGGACCTCCGCCCGCCCCGGTTCCGGGCCCCGGTGGCCACCGCCCTGCGGCTCAGCGAGGACGGCGGCTCACTGGCCGACGCGGTGCACCGCTGTACCGGCGTCGGAAAGTGTGTCGCACCCAGCCCTGGCGGAGTGATGTGCCCTTCCTACGTC
>JBJMIQ010000052.1:0-24328 GCA_045806805.1 Nocardioides sp.
ATCCGGTGCGCGACCGGCCCGACGTGCCGATCCACGTGCGCGGCCGCCTCACGGTTCAGCTGCAGGGTCTCCCGGGCGATCCGCCGGGCCCGCCACGGCGCCAGGTCACCGGCCATCACCCGCTTCCACAGGCGAGGCAGCCGGTACCGACGCTCCAGTGCCTCGCCCAGGAACAACCGACCCACCTCGGTGGGCATCCCCAGCGCCGCGGCGAACTCGGCCACACAGAACTCCGCCACCAACGGCGCACCCACGCCGGCCACCGGCAAGGCCTCCTCCTCAAACCCCAGCCGCGGCGCCCACAGCGTGGCCGCCTCGTGGATCGAGTCGACCGAGTGCATCGCCGCCCAATCCACCGCCAGCCGGAGCTGGTGGGCAGCCTCGCGATGCTCGACCGCACGGGAGGCACGCACCGCGGCCAACACCTCACCCGGGCAATCGAGCTCCCCGACGCTGGTGGCGGTGGTGGCTTCCATGACCAAAGTCAATCAGCGACCACCGACACTCATGCCTCCGAAATCGGAGTTATCCACCACCGCAACAGGAGGACGCCAGCCACAGCCAACCGCGAGCCACGCGCCAAGAGGGAGCGGCCACCGCGACCCGAAGGAAACGGCAACCACGTACCTCGAGCCGTCCGGCCGAAGGCCGGACGTGGCGGAGCGTTCGTCGCCCGGGTCAGTCAGCCCATGTAGGGATAGCGGTAGTTGGTGGGCGGGACGAACGTCTCCTTGATCGACCGCGGGGACGTCCAGCGCAGCAGGTTCACCGCGGCGCCGGCCTTGTCGTTGGTGCCCGACGCGCGGCCACCACCGAACGGTTGCTGGCCCACCACGGCGCCGGTCGGCTTGTCGTTGACGTAGAAGTTCCCGGCCGCGAACCGCAAGGTCTCGCTGGCCCAGGCGACCGCCCGGCGGTCCTGCGCGATGATCGCGCCGGTCAGGGCGTACGGCGCGATGGACTCCATCTGCGCCACGACCTTCTCGAACCGGTCGTCGTCGTAGACGTGCACCGACAGGATCGGGCCGAAGTACTCCGTCGAGAACATCTGATCGGTGGGGTCGCCACCCTCGATGACCGTCGGGCGCACGAACCAGCCGACCGAGTCGTCGATCTGACCACCGGCGAGGATGTCGAGGTTCTTGTTGCGCCGGGCGCGGGTGATGGCGGCCTTGTGCTTGGCAAAGGCGCGGTCGTCGATCACCGCTCCCATGAAGTTCGACAGGTTGGTGACATCGCCCACCGTGAGGGACTCGACCTCGGCGAGGAAGTCGTCCTTCATCTTCTTCCACACCGAGCGGGCGATGTAGGCCCTCGACGCGGCCGAGCACTTCTGTCCCTGGAACTCGAACGCGCCCCGGATCAACGCCACCCGCAGCACCTCCGGATCCGCCGAGGGGTGGGCGACGACGAAGTCCTTGCCGCCCGTCTCCCCCACGATCCGCGGATACGCGCGGTACGACGCGATGTTCTCCCCGACGGTCCGCCAGAGATGCTGGAAGGTCGGAGTGGACCCGGTGAAGTGGATGCCGGCGAGATCGGGGTGGACCAGAGCGGCCTTCGAGACCTCGAGGCCGTCGCCGGGCAGCATGTTGATGACGCCGGGTGGCATCCCGGCCTCCTCGAGCAGCTGCATGGTGAGGGAGGCGGCGAGCTGCTGGGTGGGTGAGGGCTTCCAGATGACGGTGTTGCCCATCAGGGCCGGGGCGGTGGGCAGGTTGCCGGCGATCGCGGTGAAGTTGAAGGGGGTGATCGCGTAGACGAAGCCCTCGAGGGGGCGATGGTCGGTCCGGTTCCAGATGCCCGGGCTGTTGGCAATCGGCTGATCGGCGTGGATCTGCTTGGCGTAGTGCACGTTGAAGCGCCAGAAGTCGATCAGCTCGCAGGCACTGTCGATCTCGGCCTGGAACGCGGTCTTGGACTGGCCGAGCATGGTCGCGGCGTTGAGCCGCTGCCGCCACGGGCCGGCGAGCAGGTCTGCGGCCTTGAGCAGGATCGCGCACTTGTCGTCGAACGGCATCGCACGCCAGTCGGGAGCCGCCTTGGCCGCCGCGTTGATCGCGGCCTTGGCGTCCGCGCCGTTGGAGTTCTTCATCACGCCCAGTACATGCTGGTGGTCGTGCGGCTGGACCACCTTGATCTCGCGGCCGCCACCGGACCGCCGGCGACCGCCGATGTGGGCCTTGAGGTCGAGCTCGCGTCGCTTGAGCCGGTCGATCTCCACGACGAGGGCCTCGCGCTCGGGGGTGCCCGGCGCGTAGGTCAGGTTCGGCTCGTTGACCGGAGCCGGCGGAAAGGTGGTCGCGTCCATGAGGGCGAGCGTAGCGAGCCGGCTGTTCCTTTACTTCTTCCGGCCGCGGGGTGCGCGCGGGCGACTGCCCGATGCTGTCTCGAGGAGCTCATCGAGCGCCTCGACGATGCACTGCCCGAGGACGTCGGCATCCGGCAGGAGGTCGCGGTCAGCGGTGATGCCGTAGTAGACCGCGCCGTCGTACGACGTCACGCCGATCGCCAGGGCGTGGTCGCGTGTCAGCGGATGAACGGGATAGGTCTCCAGCATGCGCGCGCCGGCGGCGTAGAGCGACGACTGTGGCCCGGGCACGTTGGTGATCGAGATCTGCGCCCCGCGCCGCAGCTCGTCGGCCGCCACCCGCGAACCGATGGCGTGGAACGTCGCCGGGGCGAACCCCGCGATCCCCGCCAGCCGGTTGGCGGCCACCGCGCGACCGGTCTCCTTGTGCGCCTGGAAGGAGTAGGACACCTGGTGGAGGCGCACGACGGCGCTCGGCTCGCCGACCGGGAGCGACACCAGGTGAGCCGCGATCTGGCTGCCCAGTGAGGTGGCCTCGAGCTCTTCGTCGATCACCGAGACCGGGACGACCGCCTTGATCTTCCTCATCCCACCCAGGGACTCTGCCCGGGTCATCAGCCAGGCCCGCAGCCCTCCGGTGATGGTGGCGAGGATGACGTCGTTGATCGTGCCGTCGTGGGCCCTGCGCACCTTGCGGTAGGCGGCGAGGTCGGTCTCGACCGGGACGAACAGGCGCTGCTGGGAGAGCTGTCCCGAGATGGGCGTCTCGCCCGGAGCCCGTCGGTTGGTCAACGCCCTGGTGATCGCGCCCGTGCGGGTCGCGGCGGCGTCGGCGACCCGTCTCGTGGATCCCGCGTGGCTGCGCAGGGTGTCGAGCACCGTCGCCGGGCGTTGCACCGAGTCGCGGAGCGCCGAGGCCACCAGCGACGCGGCCGTGGGTCGCTGGGGTGGGTGCCACTCGTCATGGCCGAGGATGCGCTGCTCGGCACCCACGTCGAGCAGGACCTGCCCGAGATCCACGGTCTCGACGCCGTCGACGAGTGCCTGGTGGGACTTGGAGAGCACGGCCACGAGGCCGTCGGTCAACCCCTCGACGAAGTAGACCTCCCACAGCGGGCGGTGGCGGTCCAGCGGACGGGAGACGATGCGGGACACGAGCTCACGGAGCTGGTCCATGGAGCCCGGCCCCGGGAGCGCGGAGCGTCGTACGTGGAAGGCCAGGTCGAAGTGGGGGTCGTCGACCCAGACCGGGTTCGCCAGCCGACCAGGCACCGACTGCACCCGCTGGCGGTAGCGGGGCACGAAGGAGATGCGGTCCCCGATCAGGGCGACCAGACGCTGGTAGTCGAAGCCGGAGTCGACCGGGTCGAAGATCTCCACCGTCGCGTTGTGCAGGGGCGTGGAGGCGGACTCCTCGGCCAGGAAGGCGAGGTCCCGGGCGCGGAGTCGCTGGCTCATCGCTGCTCCCTCCGGTCGCCTCCCGCGGGCCGCGGCCCGCGTCGCTTGTTCAACGTGGGATTCTGGCAGAAGGCGGTCGTCCCGCGGACGGCCGCCCCACCATGTGCCACGGACCCGCACCCGATGAAGGGAGATCCCCCGCGCCATGCGCCGTACTGCCGCCGTTGTCACGGTTCTGCTCTGCGCCCTCCCGATCCTCGCGGGATGCGGAGACGACGCCGCCGAACCTCCCGCGTCCGGTGACGACAGCTCCACAATCATCAACATCGAGTTCTCCGATGGCTCGGTGACCCCCAAGGGCAAGCGAGTCGAGGTCAAGGCCGGCGAGCCGGTCGAGCTGGTCGTGAAGGCCGACGAGCCCGGCGAGCTGCACGTCCACAGCACCCCGGAGCAGGAGCTCGAGTACGGCGCGGGCACCACCACCTTGAAGCTGACGATCGACCAGCCCGGGGTCGTCGACGTGGAGTCCCACGACCTCGAGGTCGTCGTCGTCCAGCTCGAGGTCTCGTAGCGGTGTCCGGGGACGGAATCTCGCTGGCTCACGGGATCGGCGGGGCCAAGGACCTGCCCATCCCTGCGGAGCTCGCGATCCTCGGCGCGGTTGCGGCTCTGGTGGTCTCGTTCACGGTCCTGGCCATCGCATGGCGGACACCGCGCTACGACGAGAGCAGGACCGGAAGGCCCGCGCCGCAGTGGCTCGCCCGGATCGTCGACTCCACGGCGTACCGGGTCGCCTTGCGCGTCGTGGGAATGATCCTGTTCCTCTACACCGCCATGGCCGCCGTCTTCGGCCAGGACCTGCTGACGAACCCGGTGTTCGGCATCTTCTACGTGTGGTGGTGGGTGGGCCTCGTGATCGCCTCCGTGCTCCTCGGCCCGGTGTGGAAGGCGATCAGCCCGGTCCGCACCATCAACCTCGCCTTCGCCCGGCTCTCGGGCAGCGACCCAGACGCGGGCGTATTCCAGTACCCCGCTCGCCTCGGTCTCTGGCCGGCGGCCTTCGGGCTCTTCGCGTTCGTGTGGATGGAGCTGGTCTACCCGTTCTCCACCGAGCTCGGCCCGGTCCGGCTCTGGTGCGCGCTCTACGTCGCGCTCATGTTGCTCGGGGGAGCCCTCTTCGGTAGCGGCTTCTACGAGCGCGCCGACCCGTTCGAGGTCTACTCCAGCCTGGTGGCGAAGCTGTCGGTCTGGGGCCGACGGGACGGGCGGCTGATCGTCCGCAGCCCGCTCGCCAACCTGGACACGACCCGGGCTCTGCCCGGGCTGCTCGCGGTCCTGTCGGTGCTGTTCGGGAGCACCGCGTTCGACTCGTTCAAGGACTCCAACTTCTGGGTGACCTTCACCCAGGACAGCAGCATCTCGACGCTCGTCCTCAACAACCTCGCACTGCTCGGGTTCTGCGTCGGTGTCGGCCTGATCTTCATCGCCGGGACCGTGACCACGGGTGTCGGACCGGGCACCCGCCGTCTCGACCTCCCCAACCAGTTCGCCCACTCGATCATCCCGATCGTCGTCGGCTACATCGTGGCCCACTATGCGTCGTACTACGTGGAGTACGGGCAGCAGACGCTGATCCAGGCCAGCGACCCGTTCGGCGACGGGAGCAACCTGCTCGGAACCGGCGACCTGACGGTCAACTACTGGTTGTCGTTCCACCCGACCTTCCTGGCCATCCTGAAGGTGCTGGCCGTGGTCGGCGGGCATGTCCTCGGCGTCATCGCAGCGCACGAGAGGGCAATCGAGATCCTCCCGAAGAGACACCAGCTGACGGGCCAGCTGCCGCTGCTGGTCGCGATGATCGCGTTCACCGTGGGCGGGTTGTACCTGCTGTTCGCTGCCTGAGTGAGAGACGGTCGCCCGCAGGCCGTGAGATGCCCGCTACCGGCGACCTCTCTTGTCTGCTGCTCGCCGCCTGAGTCTGCTCGTCGGCGCCACCGCCCGCGACTCGGGCAGGAGCTCGTCCACGATGCCGCCGATCGCGCGGCCCAGGGCAGAGTCGCCGGACTCGACCACGGTGCGACCGGCGACCAGGGCATGGTCGACCGCGGCACGGTCGTCTGGAACGAAGTGGAGCCCGGTGAGGCGGGTGAAGCCCTCGACCATGCCGGCGATGTCCTTCTCGGACCAGCCGAGGGTGGGGCGCATCCGGTTGACCACGACCCGCACCGGTGCACCGCCGATCAGGTCACGCAGCTCGACGAGACCGCGGGCCAGCCGGGACAGCCCCACCGGATCCGCGTTGCCGACGACGACCACCTCGTCGGCCACGTCGACCGCCCCGAGGGTCATCTGGTTGCGGCCCGGCCGTGACCCGAAGTCGGAGGCGGGGTCGTGCTCGAGGCTGAATCCGGTGTCGACGACGACGTGCCCGTGGTCGCGTCCCACGTCGAGCAGGTGCTCGACGACCCCGGACCGGACCTCGACCCATCGATCGGCGCGCGGCAGTCCGGTCACCACCCCGAGGTGAGGACCGATCGTCCGCTGCACGGATCCGAAGCGCTCAGGCAACATCCCGCCGGCCGTCAGCCGGGCCGCGGCGAGCAGCCCCGAGACCTCGTCGAGGATCCCGAGCTGCTGGGCGACGGCGCCGCCGTAGGGGTCGGCGTCGACCAGGGCCGTCCGGCATCCCCGTCGCGCCAGCTCGGCGGCGATCCCCGCCGCGAGCGTGGTGCGACCTGGCGCCCCCGCCGGACCCCAGACCGCCAGCACCCGTCCGCCGCGTGCGGGCTCCGGGACCGCCTCGTCCTGGCCCTCATCCGGCACGGACTGTGCGGGTGCCTCGTCGGCCAGCACGGCGTCAGGCAGGCTGGTGAGCCCGGACTCCGGGACCGTCGAGCGGATCCCGATCCGGGTGGCCCGCAGCCGGGCCGCGTCCAGCCCGACACCGTCGGGGACGACCGCCACCGGCCGCACCGAGTGCTTGCGCAGGAGGTCGACGGCAGCCTGGTCGAGGCCGTGGGTGTCGACGCCGAGAACCGCGACGTCGGCCTGACCGGCGCTGGCGGCGGCCAGCAGGTCGTCGAGGTCGACGCACCGCTTGAGCACGACGATTCCCTGCCGCTCCGCGAGCAGCCCCAGAGCCGTCGACTCCCACGCGGCGCCGGCGGCGACAACCAGGACGACGACCACGGCGCGGCCTATCCCCGCCGAACGATCGTCAGCGCCGGGTCGTCGGCCGAGCCGGTCGCCCGGAAGAACTGCTTGGCCTCGGCGTCGGTGACGCCCAGCACCACCTGCCGCTGGCCGCTGACGGCGAAGCTCTCGCCGGCCGGCGGTGCATCGAGGACGGTGACGCCGGTGAGGACCGGCCGACCGTCGCCGTGGCCCACGAGGTAGACGTCGACGACCCACCCGGACTGCACGCCCGGTGGCACCTGGGCGGTCTCGACCGCGACCGGCAGCTCCATCGATTCTGTTTCGCCGGAGGTGTCGACCGCCGATCGGGGCAGCAGCTCGCCCTCGCCGACGCCGCGCTGGAGGCGGAGGTCGGCCGGGAGCTGCTCGGTGGCGGCGTAGTAGCGGTCGAGATCGTCGGGGTCGACGAAGCGCACTCGGTGCGCCCTGAGGTCGTCGGCGGTGACGGTGTCACCCGGGCCCAGGTCGGAGGCCACGGCCCACACCGTGACCGAGTTGTCGGCCGACCCGACCAGGCGGGCGCCCGCGATGACCGAGACGGCCATGATCGCGACGCCGATCCAGAGCCGAGGATCCCGCCAGCCGGGTGACGCCGCGCGCACCGCCGGCGGGGCTCCGGACGCCCCGAGGTCGTTGCTCACGCGGACATCATGCCGCTCACACCGGCCGCGGTCATCCGGTTCTCCACAGACCCGCTGCCCGGCGTACCCGGATCCGGGTAAACGGTGGGACGATTGAGCCATGGCAGCCGCCCCCCGCTTCCTGACCCTCGGTGAGGTGGCCGAGGTCCTCAACACCTCGTCGGCGCAGGTCTATGCGCTGGTGCGTCGTGGGGAGCTGCGGGCCATCAAGATCGGCGGCCGCGGCCAGTGGCGGGTGGAGGTCGCCCAGCTCGAGGACTACATCCAGCGGATGTACGACGAGGCCGACAGCTTCGTCGCCGAGCATCCGTTCGTCGAGGCGCGCACCGGACGCGAGGACGAGCCCGCCGACGACGAGCCCTAACCGACCTCAGCACCCAGCTTGATCTCGATCGTGCGCTCCTCGCCGCCGCGCCGGACGGTGAACTCGATCGTCTCGCCCGGTTGGTGGGTCCGGATCGCGACGATCAGCGCGATGCCGTCCGTCACCCGCTCACCCTCGACTTCGGTGACCACGTCGTCCTTGCGCAGCCCGGCCTTCTGGGCGGGTGTGTCCGGATTGACCTGGTCGATCCGCGCGCCCTCGCCCTCGTCTCCTCCGGTCTGCACCTGGGCCCCGATCACCGGGTAGCGCGCCTCTCCGGTCCTGAGGATCTGGTCAGCGGTGATCCGGACCTGCTCGATCGGGATGGCGAAGCCGACTCCGATGTTGCCCGACTCGCCGCCGAAGCCGCCGCCGGTGGTGGCGATGGCGCTGTTGACGCCCACGACCTGTCCCTTCAGGTCGACGAGCGGCCCGCCGGAGTTGCCGGGGTTGATCGCGGCGTCGGTCTGCACCGCGTTGATGTACGACGAGTCGTCGGCGGAGTCGCCCGTGGTCACGGGACGGTCCAGGGCGCTGACGATCCCGGCCGTGACGGTGGAGCTCAGGCCGAGCGGAGACCCGATCGCGACGACCTCGTCACCGACCCTCATGACCCTCGAGGCGCCCAACGACGCGGGGCGGAGCTTGTGGGCGTCCTTGGCGAAGAGCACGGCGATGTCGTAGACGGGGCTACGACCGACCACCTCCGCGTCGAACCGGTTTCCGTCCTGGTCCACGATCTCGATCGGGCCGTCGCCCTCGACGGCGCTCTCCACGACGTGGTTGTTGGTGATGACGTGGCCCTGCCGGTCCAGCACGAAGCCGGAGCCGGTGGCACCACCGGCTTCGCCTTCGAACTCGGCCGAGATCTGGACCGTGCTCGGAAGGACCTGTTGCGCCACTGCCGTCACCGAGCCGTTCTCCGCCGGCAGGGGCGGGGCGGAGACGGTGTCGACGCCGTCGAGGCCACCGGAGACCAGCCCGGGAGTCTCGTCGAAGAGGCCCTGCACGAGCAGCGAACCCACGGCGCCACCGAACAGACCCAGGGACAGCGCGAGTCCGCACACGATCGCCCACATCCACCACGGCACCCGGCCGTGCGGATCACGCGAGGTGGTGGCCGGCGGCGGCGTGCCGTCGTACCGCTCGCCGGGTCTCGCCGGGAGCGGCGGCAACCACGAACGGCCTGCGGGCTCCGGCGGCCGCTGGCCGGCCGACGGTTGCTGGGACAGTGGCCGGGTGGGCTCGGTGTCCCGCGGCTCGGCGTCGCCGGGGTCGCGGTCGTCGTAGGGGGTCACGGGATTCATTTTCCCCCATGCCCGAAATGGGAGCCGACGCGCCCGCTCAGCGGGTCAGCCGGCGGGGTCCCGTCGGCGCGGGCGTCGGCGTGCGCGGGCTGTCGCTCTGCCCGATGTTGGTCACCGGTGCACGACGGTCGACCGGTGCGTCCGGTGCCGCCGCCCCGAGGGCCAGCACCGAGAGCACGGCCACCCCGGCGGCGCCGCCACCGATGGCCAGCCCGGTCCAGCTGCGGGACCGGCGTCCGAGGACGTCGAGGTGGTGGGGGTGGGCGTGGGGGCCGAGGAGTGAGCCCTTGAGGTGGTCCGGCGCCGCGGTGGCTCCGTGGGAGAGCCCGGCCAGCCGGGTCTTGATCCAGCCCTCGCGCTCGACGAGGTCGCGACAGGCGTGGCATGCATGGACGTGGGCCCAGGCGCGCTCGGTCTCCTCGGGGGACAGCTGGCCGTCGAGCAGGGCACTCACCCGCGCCCCCAGGTGCCACATCACGGGTTCCCTCCGGGCATCAGGATCGAGCCGGTGGCCGGCCCGGAGTAGCGCGACCGTCCGTCCGCCGGTGCACGGTGCGCCAGGGCCCTGCGGAGCATCGCCCGTCCGCGGTGGATCCGGGACCGGACGGTGCCGAGCTTGGCGTCGAGGATCTCGGCGATCTCCTCGTAGGTCAGCCCCTCGACGTCACACAGCACCACGGCGGCCCGGAAGTCGGGTGGCAGGGTGGCCAGGGCCCGCTCGATGTCGTCGTCGAACGTCTGGTCGGCGTACGCCGCGTCGGGCGTGGGCGTGGAGCTGCTGAGCCGGGCGGCCCGCTCGTCGGACAGCGCGTCGAAGCGGATCCGCTGCTTGCGACGGGCCTGGTCGAGGAAGAGGTTGGTGGTGATCCGGTGCAGCCAGCCCTCGAAGGTGCCGGGGGTGTAGGTCGACAGGCTGCGGAACACCCGCACGAATACTTCCTGGGTCAGGTCCTCGGCGTCATGGCGATTACCGGTCAGGCGGTAGGCGAGCCGGTAGACACGGTCGGAGTGGCGCTCGACGACCTCATCCCAGGTGGGTACGCCGTCGGTCGTCTCCAACGGAGCCTCCTGGTGCGATGTCAGTGCCCGTGAACCGAACAGCGTTCTGTCCTCCCCACCGTATTGATGTCGACTGAGAGAACCCTGTGAATCTCCCGCCTGCACCGGACAACGAGCCGGATGGCACCGGTGTTCCCAACCGCTCCGGACCGGCGCGTCGCGATAGGGTCGACACGCTCGTCCACACCGGTGCGGTCCAGTCCGTGACGGTGTCCGAACCAGGAGGCCCGCCATCTCTTCCACCACGTCGCCGATCAAGCCCGCGAGCTGGTCCTACGCCGAGGCGCACGTCGTCGAGGACGACGTCCTGGCGGCAGCCCGCAGCCGTGCCGACGAGGTCGGCGTCGTGCCGATCGGCTCCGGTGGAGGAGCAGCGCTGCGGTTCCTCGCCTCGGTGCTGGAGGCCCGGGCGGTGGTCGAGATCGGCACCGGCACCGGTGTCTCCGGAATCTGGCTGCTGCGCGGCATGCGTCCCGACGGTGTGCTCACGACCGTCGACATCGAGGCCGAGCATCAGCGACTGGCCAAGCAGTCGTTCACCGAGGCCGGGATCCCGTCACAGCGGGCCCGCACAATCTCCGGCGCCGCGCTCGACGTACTCCCCCGGCTCACCGACGGCCACTACGACCTGGTGTTCTGCGACGGCGACAAGTCCGAGTACGCCGCCTACCTGAAGGAGGCGCTGCGACTGCTCCGTCCGGGCGGGGTGGTGGTCTTCGACAACGCGCTCTGGCACGACCGGGTCGCCGACCCGGCCCAGCGCGACGAGGAGACCGTGACCATCCGGGAGCTCGGCAAGCAGGTGGCCGAGGACGAGTCGCTGATCTCGGTGCTGCTGCCGGTCGGTGACGGCCTGCTGGCGGCCAAGAAGGAATGGTCGCCTGAGGCCGGATAGCGGCCTGGTGGTCAGGTCCTGGGCGTCGCGGCGAAACCGTCCCAGCCCTCGGCGACCGCGACGACCTCGCACTCCTCGATCAGGACCGGAGGGCTCCCGACCAGCTTGGACCCCGGCGACTCGGCAGCGGTCTCGGTGAACGCGACCTGGAACTCCTCGCGCGCCTCGTCGCTCGCGAACACGTAGCAGCCCTCGAACCACTCGCCCGGCCGCATCCGCCAGGTCTTGAAGCGCAGCCCCGTCATCCCGGTGAAGCGGGCATGCGACGTATCGGCGACGTACGTCGCCAGGTCCTCCTCGATCCCGTCCGGGGCGTCGGCGAGGGACCAGCGCACGGTCAGACCCAACATGTCGGTCCGTTCATGACAGACCCGCCAGCGGGTCGTCGCTGCCGAGCCACGCGAGCAGGGCGCGGGCGCCGAAGCCGGTGGGTCCCGTGGTCCACTCGTAGCTCTCCGCGGGGGCGTCGCCCGCCGATGCGATGTCAAGGTGGGCCCACGGTCGGCCGCCGACGAAGTGCTGGAGGAACAGGGCGGCGGTGATCGCTCCGGGGCCCCCGGGGGCGTTGTCGGCGTCGGCCACGGAGGATGACAGCTTCTCCTCGTAGTCGGCGACCAGCGGGAACCGCCACAGCGGCTCCCCGGACGCCTCGCCGGCGCGGGCCACGATCGAGGCAAGCCCGTCGTGGTTGGCGAAGAAACCGCCGACCTGCTGACCCAGCGCCACCTTCATGGCACCGGTCAGGGTGGCCACGTCGATGATCACCGCGGGGTCGAGCCGGTCGACGGCGTAGGCCAGCGCGTCTGCCATCACCAGCCTCCCCTCGGCGTCGGTGTTGGTCACCTCGCTGGTGCGGCCGCCGTAGTGGCGCAGGACGTCACCTGGGCGCAGGGCGTGGCCGCTGATGGCGTTCTCGGCGGCCGCGATCAGTCCGGTGACCCGCACCGGGCACTCCACGGCCGCCAGCGCCGCCATCGTCGCGAGCACCACGGCACCACCGGTCATGTCGCGCTTCATGTTGACCATCGACTCCCCTGGCTTGATCGAGAGGCCGCCGGAGTCGAAGGTGATGCCCTTGCCGACCAGCACCACCCGTGGGCCGCTCCGCCCGCCGCCGGGCGGTCGGTAGTCGAGCTCGATCATCCGCGGCGGGGTCGCCGAGGCCTGGCCCACTCCGAGGATGCCGCCGAAGCCGCCCGCGGTGAGGGCCTCGACGTCCCAGACCTTCGACTTCAGGCCCGACTCGTCGGCCACGACCACGGCCTGGTCCGCCAGCCACCCCGGGTTCTTCAGGTTCGAGGGCACCGAGGCCAGCGTCCGGGCCCGCCAGCCGGCGCCGCCGACCGCGATCGCGCGGTCCAGGACGGGTGCCCACCGCTTCAGCTTGGCCAGCCCGGCCAGGACCACCCGGGTCACCGGGACGTGCTCGGGTGGCTGTGAACGCCAGTGGAACACGAAGGAGCCGAGCATCAGGCCGACCACGAAGGCCTCGAACCCTCCATCGGGGGCCCCTGCGGGGATCGAGGTGGCGACACTCGACCGGTCGCGGGTCGCTCGCGCGACGGTCGCCCCCGCCCGGCGAAGATCGCCCGGGCGTTGGTCGCCGACGCCGACGAGGTGCACCCACCGCAGGGCCGGGTTGTCGGTGCTCCCGAGCGGCACGGGGTACGAGGTGATTTCTCCGGCCTTGCCGGTCGCACCGTCGAGCTCGAGCAGCGCGAAGGGGTCGATGCCCAGCTGCTGGGCGAGCTGGTCGGCGGCCGGATCGAGCAGCACCTGGCCCTCGGCCTCGCCGGCCCCCGGCAACACCGGGAGGGCGACGGCTTCCACGCCCCGGATCGCGTGCGGACCCAGGTCGCTGAGGGCGAACTCTGGCGGTGAGACCTGTGGCGGGAGAGAGGCGGGGTTGGAGTGCTGCTGGCGGGTCACCACGTCAGCCGACGACGGCCTCGAGGGCCTCACCGAGCGCGGTCGCCTCGTCGGCGTTGAGCTCGACCACGAGGCGGCCACCGCCCTCGAGCGGGACGCGCATCACGATGCCCCGCCCTTCCTTGGTGACCTCGAGCGGACCGTCGCCCGTCCGGGGCTTCATCGCCGCCATCCGCGCACCTCTTCTTCCATGCCGTGTCAGACGTCAGGCCCCATGGCCCGACCCGCGGCCCATTATCCCCTATTCGGACGTGACCCCGCCCACAGGTGTCCTCCACAGGTGTCCCCACCTGCTGGCAGACTCCACGACATGCACGCCCGGTCAGCGCTGTTCGACGTCTACGGCGACCACCTGCGCGAGCGGGGACACCAGGCGCCCGTCGCCGGGCTGATCCGGCTCCTCGACCCGGTCGGGGTCGCCGCCCCCGCCGTGCGTACGGCGATCTCGCGAATGGTGTCGGAGGACTGGCTCGAACCGGTGGCACTCGAGGGCGGTCGGGGCTACCGCGCCACCGACCGGGCGATCCGCCGGCTCGACGAGGCCGCCGACCGCATCTACCGGCAGACCGACCGGACCTGGGACGGCAGCTGGCAGCTGGTGTTCGTCACTCCCCCGCACGACCGCGCCGCCCGGGTCCGGCTTCGGGCCGATCTCGCGTTCATGGGCTATGCCGAGCTCACGGCTGACGTGTGGGTGAGCCCTTTCCCCCGCCGGGAGCTGAGCTCGGTCCTGGCGCACTCGGGGGGCTCTGCGCGTACGGCCCACGCCGACCGGTTCGACCCCCCGCCCACCGAGGCCTGGGACCTGTCAACGCTGCGCATGGCCTACGACGCCTGGCCGGCCGCGGCACTGGCCACCGTCCAGCGGCACGAGCGCGCCCACGACGACCCCGACAAGGCGGCCTTCGCCGCCCGGTTCTACCTGGTGCACGAATGGCGGAAGTTCCTGTTCGCCGATCCCGGCCTCCCCGACGAGCTCCTGCCCCGCGACTGGCCCGGCCGGTCGGCGTCCGAGGCGTTCGACCGCGAGGCGAGGCGGCTGAAACCGGCGGCCGACCGGTTCGTGGCACGGTGCCTCGACCTCGATCGTGCAGACTTCACCCCATGACTGCCGACCCCGCGACTGCCACCGACCCGGTCCTGCTCGACCTCACCGACGGGGTGGCCACGGTCACCTTGAACCGTCCCGAGGCGATGAACAGCCTGGACGTGGCCACCAAGGTGGCGTTGCTGAGGACGGTCCAGGCCGTTGCGGAGGACCCCGCCGCGCGGTGCGTGGTCCTCACCGGGACCGGTCGCGCGTTCTGTGTCGGGCAGGACCTCAAGGAGCACATCGAGATCCTCAACAGCGAGTCCAGCGAGGCGCTGTTCCGCACCGTCGACGAGCACTACAACCCGATCGTCACCGCGCTCGCGTCCATGCCGAAGCCGGTGCTGGCCGCTGTCAACGGCGTGGCCGCCGGCGCAGGGGCGAGCCTGGCCTTCGCCTGCGACCTGCGGATCCTGGCCGACACGGCCGGGTTCAACCTCGCCTTCGCCAACGTCGCCCTTTCCTGCGACACGGGCGCCAGCTACCACCTGCAGCGGCTCGTGGGGCGGGCCAAGGCGATCGAGCTCCTCTACTTCCCGACCACCATCCCGGCCGAGGACTCCCTGGCGCTCGGCCTGGCCAGCCGGGTGGTCCCGGCGGCCGAACTCACGGCCACGGTGCAGGAGACCGCCGCCCGCCTCGCCCACGGCCCGACCGTCGCGCTCGGCGCGATGCGGCGTTCGGTCGCCTACGCGGCGGGGCACTCGTTCGAGGAGGCATTGGAGTTCGAGAGCCGGATGATGCAGCAGACCGGCGCGACCCGCGACCACGAAGCCGCCGTGGCCGCGTTCGTCGCGAAGGAGAAGCCGGTCTTCGAGGGCCGCTGACACCCTCCTTGTTCGGGTCGGCCGCCGATTGGTCGCAAACCGCAGGCAATGTGTTCGCACACGTGCGGTTCGTGACCATTCGGCGGCACTGCGTGGCCGGATGGAAGCGGACCCAGCCGAGTGGCGCTAGCCGCGCCGGGCACCCCAGATCGAGAGCACCTGACGGGGGGCCCGCACCCGCATCCGGTGGGGCGGTGGGTGAGCGGCGTACTCGACGGTGACGGCGGCTCCACGGAAGCGGTGGTTGAACCACATCGTCATCGTGCCGTGGCAAACGCCGCCGCAGGTGAAGGACTTCAGCGGGAGGTCGAGCTTGCGAGCCGTGCGCCGGGCGAATCTCGGGATCTTGGTGTCGGTGTCGACGCCGTGGAGCGGCTGGTGGAAGCTCAGGATCCGGCTCGGCCGGACGTCGCTCAGGAAGCGCATCATCGCCCGGGTCTCGGGCTCCGAGGCGGGTCTGGGTCCCGACTCGTAGACGCCGTCGAGGTTGGCCCAGCGGTAGGGGTAGTTGCGGTTCAGGTCGATGCCGTGGGCGTTCTTCCGGGTGTGGCGCGCCAGGCCGTCCGGGTTGTAGGCGGGAACCACCCAGAGGTTGAGTCCGTGGATCGCTGGACCGTTGCGCAGGGCGTCGAGGATCTGCCGGGGCGCGGGCTCGTCACCGTGCATGGCCGAGATCAGGACAACACGTGGCGCGCCCGGTTCGCCGAGGTGGTAGGCGAGGATCTTGCGCCCCTTGACGGACCGGCCGATGACGCGGACGCCGATGGTGGCGGCACCGGCCCGCTCGCTGCCGTCGGCCGCGCCGATGCTCGGCGCGGTGAGGGCGCCCGAGCCCAACGGGATCACGAGCGAGAGGACTGCGGCGGCCAGGGTACGGGCGGACATCGGCTCACACCGCCGCGTTCAGGTAGGCGTAGGTGAACACGGAGACGCCGATCAGCATGCCGACGTGGGCCAGGATGGACAGGCCGGGCCCCTCCGACCAGGTGTCCTCGGTGCCGGATGAGGCGTGCCTCCCGCGGCTGGGCAGCCAGCGGACGAGGATCAGCAAGCCGGCCACGACGGTGATCCACCAGAACGCCAGGGCGATGATCCCGACGACGTCGCCCCCCAACGCTGCGTCCTCGTCGGCCACCAGGAAGACCAGCCACAGCACGATCGCGATCGAGCCGGCGACGGTGTGCAGGTTCACGAACCCCTCACCGACGTGGACCGCGCCCGCACCCCCGCTGTCCTGGCGCATCCGGAGGCGCGTGAGGACGACGACGACGACCGCGAGGGCGGTCAGGATGTAGACGATCACGCCCAGCTGTTGGTGCGACACGTCAATAGAGTCTGCCCTAGTCGGAGTCCGGGTATCCACGACCCTCCGACGACTCCAGCTGGCTGGCGAGCCGGTCCAGGAGGGAATCCACTTCGGACATCCGGTAGCCGCGGAAGGCGAGGGAGAACCGGACTCGGCGCAGGTCGGCGCTGCCGACCGGCCCGGTCTCAGGCAGACCGAGGTCCGGGCGGTCGTCGTAGACCTCGGCCATGGGAGTGCCCTTGCCGGCCGCGAGCACGGCGATCCCGCCCAGGGCGAGCACGATCATGATCGCGAAGAACCAGATCATCGCCGACTCACTCCGACAGGTGCGGCGCCGGACTCGGCACCTGCTGCTCGCGGGCTTTGACCATCAGCTGAACCGCCTCGTCGACGTCGTCGGTGAGCATCAACATGTCGAGGTCGGAGGCGGCGATCTTGCCGTCGGCGAGCACTGTGTCGCGCAGCCAGGTCATCATGCCCTCCCAGTAGTCCACGCCGAGCAGGGCGACGGGAAACGACGTGACCTTCTGCGTCTGCACGAGGGTCAGTGCCTCGAACAGCTCGTCGAAGGTGCCCAGGCCGCCGGGGAGGACCACGAAACCCTGGGCGTACTTCACGAACATGGTCTTGCGGGCGAAGAAGTAGCGGAAGTTGATCCCGACGTCGACCCACGCGTTGAGGCCGGACTCGAACGGCAGCTCGATGCCCAGGCCCACGCTGACGCCGCCGGCCTCGCTGGCGCCCTTGTTGGCAGCCTCCATGATTCCCGGTCCACCGCCGGTGATCACCGCGAAGCCCGCCTCGGCGAGCTTGCGTCCCGCCTCCTCGGCCACGGCGTACGACGGGTGGTCGGGCGTCGTGCGCGCCGAGCCGAACACGCTGATCGCCGGGCCCAGCTCGGCCAGCGCCCCGAACCCCTCGACGAACTCGGCCTGGATCCGAAGCACCCGCCACGGATCGGCGTGAAGCCAGTCGCTCGGGCCGCGCGAATCGAGCAGTCGCTGATCGGTGGTGGTCCCGGAGTCGACCTGCGAGCGGCGCAGGGTCACCGGGCCCTTCTGCTTGTCCCTCACACGTTGTTCCTCACCGTTTGTCCATCACCGGGCGACCGCCAACCAGTCGCGGAGCTGCTGCTCGCAGCGTCGGATGTGCTCGACGGGCACGTGCTCGTCCTGCTTGTGGGCGAACATCGGGTCGCCGGGCCCGAAGTTGACCGCCGGCACGCCGAGCGCGGAGAACCGGGAGACGTCGGTCCAGCCGAACTTCGGGTTCACCTCGCCCCCCACCGCCTCGACGAAGGCCTTGGCGGCCGGGACGTCGAGACCGGGCAGGGCGCCCGGGGCGGAGTCGGTGACCGCGAGGTCGTATCCGGCGAAGAACTCACGCACGAACTGCTCGGCCTCGGCCTGGGACCGGTCGGGGGCGAACCGGTAGTTGACCTCGACCACGCACTCGTCGGGGATCACGTTGCCGGCGACGCCGCCGTGGATCCCGACCGCGTTGAGCCCCTCGCGGTACTCCAGCCCGTCGATGACCGGCCGCCGGCCCTCGTAACCGTTGAGGCGATCCAGGATCTCGCCGACCCGGTGGATGGCGTTGACACCCTTCCAGCTGCGGGCCGAGTGGGCGCGTTCGCCGCTCGTGCGCACCTCGAGGCGCAGCGTCCCCTGGCAGCCGGCCTCGACGACCGCATTCGAGGGCTCCATCAGGATCGCGAAGTCCGCGGTCAGCAGGTCCGGGTCGCTCGCCCCGAGCAGGCGTAGGCCGTTGAACTCGCCCTCGATCTCCTCCCCCTCGTAGAAGACGAAGGTGATGTCGCGGTTGGGCTCGCGCACCCCGGCGGCGAGGCGGAGCATCACCGCGTCGCCGCCCTTCATGTCGCAGGTGCCCAACCCGTGGAGGAGCTCTCCGTCGCGGCGTGCGGGCAGGTTGTGGTTGAGCGGGACGGTGTCGAGGTGTCCGGCGATCACGACCCGCTCCTCGCGCCCGAGCTCGGTGCGGGCCACCAGGGTGTTGCCGAGCCGGCTCACCCGCAGGTGGTCCAGGGGCCGCAGCGCCGCCTCGACGGCGTCGGCGATCGCCTGCTCGTGGTGGCTCACCGACTCGATGTTGACCAGCTGCTCGGTCAGGGTGACGGCGTCCGCGGTGAGGTCGAGCTCCATGGGCACCATCCAACCAGCCCGGGGCGCAGACATGGACTATCGCCGAATTGGAACGTGTTCTAGATTGCTCCCGTGCGCCATGGCATCGTGCTCTTCACCAGCGACCGCGGGATCACGCCGGCGACGGCAGCCCGGGCGGCCGAGGAGCGTGGCTTCGACACCTTCTACGTGCCTGAGCACACCCACATCCCCGTCCGGCGCGAGGCGCTGCACCCGACCGGCGGCGAACAGCTGCCCGACGACCGCTACAGCCGCACCCTCGACCCGTGGGTCTCCCTCGCCACGGCGGCGGCGGTCACCGAGCGGATCCGGTTGTCGACAGCGGTCGCGCTGCCGGTCGAGTCTGACCCGATCACGCTGGCCAAGACCATCGCCACCCTCGACCACCTCTCCGGCGGCCGGGTCACGGTCGGGGCCGGATTCGGCTGGAACACCGACGAGCTGGCGGATCACCACGTGCCGGCTGCCCGGCGGCGTGCGGTGCTTCGGGAGTACGTCGAGGCGATGCGGTCGCTGTGGACCGACGAGGAGGCGTCGTACGCCGGCGAGCACGTCGCGTTCGGCCCATCCTGGGCGTGGCCGAAGCCGGTGCAGGACCGGATCCCCGTCGTGATCGGTGCCGGGGGAGGGCCCCAGACGTTCCGGTGGATCTCGAAGACCGCCGACGGGTGGATGACCACGCCGATCGAGCAGGACATCACCGCCAAGTGCGACGACCTGCGCAAGGCGTGGGCCGACGCGGGGCGCACCGGCGAACCGCAGATCCACGTCCTCGTCGTCGCCCGTCCCGGCGCCGACGACCTGCCCCGGTGGGCCGACGCCGGCGCGACGGACGTCATCTGGGGCCTCCCGGACAAGCCGGAGCCGGACGTGCTCGCCTATCTGGACAAGCTCGCCGGCCGCGTCGTCAGCGCCGGCTGAGGCGGTCAGGCGCGGCGTACGGCGATCTCGGCCGGTTCGCCGTCACCGACGGTCACCTCGGTGCGGGCATCGTGGGGTCCCGGTGCCATCGACCCCGGCTCGAAGGACGTCGCCAGCGTCTCGCGGGTGATCAGCCCCTCGTGGGTCCGGACCGCCTCGAGCACGGCGTCCGAGCCGGTGATGGAGAGGGAGATCCGGTCCGAGACCTCGAGGTCGGCCTCGCGGCGGGCCTGCTGCACGGCGCGGACCAGGTCGCGAGCCAGTCCCTCGGTCGCGAGCTCCGGCGTGATCGAGGTGTCCAGGACGACGAATCCTCCCCGCGGGAGCATCCCGATCCTGGTGGCCTCGTCGTCGGAGCCGGCGACGGTCTCGAGGGTGTACTCCCCCTCCTCCAGCTCCAGGCCCCCGGCCGTGACCGTGCCGTCCTCCGCGACCGACCAGTCACCTGACTTCGACCCCTTGATCGCAGTCTGGACGTCGCGCCCCAGCCGCGGCCCGGCGGCCCGCGCGTTGACGGTCAGCCGCTGCGAGACGCCGTACGACGCCGCCTCGGGTGCCGCGACGTCGAGCAGCCGGACGGACTTGATGTTGAGCTCGTCGGCGACCAGGGAAGTGAACCGGTCCAGTGCCGCCGCGTCGTCCACCACGACCGTGAGCGTCGACAGCGGCAGGCGGTTCCGCAGCCCGGCGGCCTTGCGCAGCGCCGAGCCCGCCGAGCAGACGTCGCGGACCTGGTCCATCGCGGCGACCAGCGCGTCGTCGCGGGGCAGTGCCTCCGGGTCGGGCCAGTCGGTGAGGTGCACCGACCGTCCACCGGTCAGGCCGCGCCAGACCTCCTCGGTGGTCAGCGGCAGCAGCGGCGCCGCGGCCCTCGTGACCGTCTCGAGCGCCGTGTGGAGGGTGTCGAAGGCGCCGACGTCGACGGCACCGTCGGTGGCCCAGACCCGCTCGCGCGAGCGCCGGATGTACCAGTTGGTCAGCACGTCGAGGAAACCTCGCGTGGAGTCGCAGGCGTTGGCGACCTCGTAGTTGTCGAGCTGCTCGGTCATGGCCTCGACGTAGTCGCGCAGCTTGGCGAGCAGGTAACCGTCCAGCGGGTCCTCCGAGCCGGTCGAGCGCCCGGCCTCGTAGCCGGCGGCGTTGGCGTAGAGCGCGAAGAAGTACCAGCTGTTCCACAGCGGGATCAGCACCTGACGGACCGAGTCGCGGATGCCCTGCTCGGTGACGATCAGGTTGCCGCCGCGAAGAATCGGCGAGGACATCAGGAACCACCGCATCGCGTCGGCGCCGTCGCGGTCGAAGACCTCGTAGACGTTGGGGTAGTTGCGCAGCGACTTCGACATTTTGTTGCCGTCGGACCCGAGCACGATTCCGTGGCTGAGGCAGGTCGAGAACGCCGGCCGGTCGAAGATCGCCCCGGCCAGGACGTGCATCGTGTAGAACCAGCCGCGGGTCTGGCCGATGTACTCGACAATGAAGTCGCCAGGGAAGTGGTGCTCGAACCAGTCCTCGTTGTCGAACGGGTAGTGCACCTGGGCGAAGCTCATCGAGCCCGAGTCGAACCACACGTCGAGCACGTCGGGCACCCGCCGCATGGTCGACCTGCCGGTCGGGTCGTCGGGGTTCGGACGGGTCAGCTCGTCGACGAAGGGCCGGTGCAGGTCGTCGACCTCGACGCCGAAGTCGGCCTGCAGCTCCGCCAGCGAACCGTAGACGTCGATGCGTGGACAGGCCTCGTCGTCGCTGCGCCAGACCGGCACCGGGCTCCCCCAGAACCGGTTGCGGGTGATCGACCAGTCGCGGGCGTTCTCCAGCCACTTGCCGAACTGGCCGTGCTTGATGTGCTCGGGGACCCAGTGGATCTCCTCGTTGAGCTCACGCAGTCGGTCCTTGACCGCGGTGACCTCGACGAACCACGACGAGACGCCCTTGTAGATCAACGGCTCACGGCAGCGCCAGCAGTGCGGGTAGGAGTGGTCGTAGGTCTCGCGGCGGAGCAGCACGGTTCCGTCGGTGACGCGTCCCCGTTCGCCCTCACCGCGGGTCGCGGCCTTGAGGTGGTCGTTGATGTGCAGGTTGGCGTCGAAGACCAGCATCCCGGCGTACTCCGTGACCGGCTCGGTGAACCGGCCGTCCTTGCCCACCGGCATCACCGGCTCGATGCCCTCGCGGTCGGTGACGACCTTGTCGTCCTCACCGAACGCCCCCGCGGTGTGCACCAGGCCGGTGCCGTCGGTCGTGGTCACGAACTCGGCGGTCACCACGCGGAAGGCGTTCTCGCGCCCGAGGTAGTAGGAGAACGGCGGCGTGTAGGTGCGTCCGGCGAGCTCTGCTCCGCTCAGCCGCTCGACGACCTTCGGCTGGTCCCCCAGCTCGCGCGCGTACGACGCGAGCCGGGCCTCGGCGATCACGTAGCGCTCGGTGCGCCCCTCGACGCCCGGCACCCCTGCCTCTACCACCACGTAGTCGATGTCCTCGCCGACCATGATCGCGAGGTTGGACGGCAGGGTCCACGGCGTGGTCGTCCACACCAGCGCGAGCTCGCCGGTCTCGAGCCGGAGGCCGACGGTGACCGAGGGGTCCTGACGGTTCTGGTAGACGTCGTCGTCCATCCGCAGCTCGTGGGTGGAGAGCGGGGTCTCGTCGTTCCAGCAGTAGGGCAGGACGCGGAAGCCCTCGTAGACCAGCCCCTTGTCGTAGAGCTGCTTGAAGGCCCACATCACCGACTCCATGTAGTCGAGATTCATGGTCCGGTAGTCGTGGTCGAAGTCGACCCAGCGGGCCTGCCGGGTGACGTAGTCGCGCCACTCGGAGGTGTAGCGCATCACCGAGGCGCGGCAGGCGTCGTTGAACTTCTCGATGCCGAGGTCGAGGATCTCCTCGGTGGTCTTCAGCCCGAGCTGGCGCATCGCCTCGAGCTCGGCGGGCAGGCCGTGGGTGTCCCACCCGAAGCGACGCTCGACCCGGCGCCCGCGCATGGTCTGGTAGCGAGGGATCAGGTCCTTGACGTAGCCGGTCAGCAGGTGGCCGTAGTGCGGAAGCCCGTTGGCGAAGGGCGGTCCGTCGTAGAAGACGAACTCGTTGTCTCCGTTGGTGCCGGCGTCCCGCTGCTCGACGCTCGCCCGGAAGGTGTTGTCGTCCTTCCAGTACGCGAGCACCCGCTCCTCGATCTCGGGGAAGTTCGGGGTCGAGCTGACGGCACGGTGGGCTCCGGTGGAGACCTTCGGGTAGGTCATGTGTGGTTCTCCTGCGGGTACGTCGTGCTCGGGCTGTGCTGGCCACGAGGACGACAGGTCTGCCGCGGTACCACCTCGCTTGCCGCGCCGGGGGGCACGACCGCTCCGTTCACGGCTGTGACGGGCCTACCCGTCCGGTTCTACTGGGGTCGTATCCGTGCTGGTCACGACCCGTTCTTCCGGAGGCTCGCCGCTGATGACGGCTCGAACGCCTGTGGCCACAGGTTACGGGGCGGCCCACCGGCAGACCAATCCATATCCGGTTGCGCGGGCGGCCATCGCGTTGCTTGGGTCTCAGCCGTGACCTCCACCGTCGACGTCCGGCCCGCGCTCGCCGGTGACCGCCCCGGCGTCGAGCAGGTGATCCGGGCGGCCTTCGGCGCCGAGCAGCCGGGACACGGCGACGAGGTCGTCGAGCTCTGGCGCGAGCTCGAGGAGTCCGAACTGGTGCGGGTCAGCCTGGTCGCGGTCGCGGACGGCTCCGTGGTCGGCCATGTGGGAGTCAGCCGCGCGTGGCTCGACGCCCGGCAAGAGCTGGTCGACGTACTCGTGCTGAGCCCGCTGTCCGTGCTGCCCTCCCACCAGACGCGCGGGATCGGTACTGCACTGGTCAAGGCCGCCGTGGCCGCCGGCGAGCAGACCGGGAAGCCGGCGATGGTGCTCGAGGGCAGCCCGGTCTACTACGGCGAGAGAGGGTTCGACCGCGGCTCGCGACACGGGATCGTGGCCCCCAGCGACCGCACCCCCGACGCCGCCTTCCAGGTCGTGCGCTTCGGCGCGTGGGAGGAGTGGATGACCGGCCGGGTCGTCTACCCCGACGTGTGGTGGCGCCTGGACTTCGCGGGCCTGCGCGACCCCCTGCTCGCGGAGCTGGAGGAGAGGTTCCGAGAGCCCTGACCTCAGCGCGTGTCCAGCCAGTCCAGCACCCGAACGGCGGCCTCTTCGGGCGAGAGGTCGGTGTTGTCGAGGCGCAGGTGCGGGAAGTCGGCGATCACCGCGTCCCCGGGCTGGGGGTCCTTGGGGTCGGTGTTCATCCGGTGCTTCTCGAGATCACGCACATTGCCGGCGGACCACTCCCGGTCGCGCTTGCTGGGCTTGGCGGCCAGCCGTTGCTCGGTGTGGTTGCGAGCCAGGCGGGTGTCCAGGTCGGCGTACAGCTCGACCACCGAGACCCGCAGACCCGCGTCGACGTACGGCGCCAGCAGCCAGCGGACCAGCACGGCGGACTCGGGGTTCTCGAGGTCCCAGACCAGCGTGAACACCAGCCGGGTGTCGCTGGCGGCGGCCTCCTCGATGATGCGGCGCCGGAATTCCCTGTCCAGCACGCGGAAGGGCGGGGTCCCGAAGCCGAAGATCTCGAGCAGCGGCTCGATCGTGTGGTGGTTGTGGAAGAGCCTGAAGTCCGACCGCGCACAGATCGCCCGGCCGACGGTCATCTTGCCGACGGCCGGCGGGCCGGTTACCAGGAGCAGCTCTCCCTCAGGCATGCGCGGAGGGTATTCGCTTGCCCAGTCGATGGGCGACCGGATTGGCTGGTGCCATGAGCGACATGTGGCTGCCCGCCGACCAGGACCCCCGCATGCAGGCCGGACCGATGCGGGGCGAGCGCGAGTGTCTGGTCGGCTACCTCGAGCACTACCGGACCACGCTGGAGCTCAAGTGCGACGGGCTGACGGCAGAGCAGATG
>JBJMIQ010000053.1:0-17001 GCA_045806805.1 Nocardioides sp.
TGGGCCGGGGGCGCGGTCGGCGGAGCGGCGGTGGGGCGCCCGACGGCGACCGGCGCGGCGACGGGCTCGCGGACGGCCTCGGCCGGCTTCGGCTCCGGACGCCGGGTGGCGACCTGCTGGGCCGCGGCCCGGGTCTCCGCCTGACTCTGCTGCGGTCGCGGCTCGCGGCGCAGGACCGTGCCCTCGTCGCGGCGCTGCGGCATCCCACCGTCGAACCCGGCCGCGATGACCGTCACCCGCACCTCGTCGCCGAGGGCGTCGTCGATGGTGGCTCCGAAGATGATGTTGGCCTCGGCGTGGGCGGCCTGGGAGACCAGCGCGGCTGCCTCGTTGATCTCGAACAGCCCGAGGTCGGACCCGCCGGCGATCGAGAGCAGAACGCCGTGGGCACCCTCGATCGAGGCCTCCAGCAGCGGGCTGGAGACGGCCATCTCGGCAGCCGCGACCGAGCGGTCCTCGCCGCGCGCCGAGCCGATCCCCATCAGGGCCGAGCCGGCGTTGGCCATCACCGACTTGACGTCGGCGAAGTCGAGGTTGATCAGGCCGGGAGTGGTGATCAGGTCGGTGATGCCGGAGACACCCTGGAGCAGCACCTGGTCGGCCTGCTTGAACGCGTCGAGGACCGAGACGTAGCGGTCGCTGATCGATAGCAGGCGGTCGTTGGGGATGACGATGAGGGTGTCGACCTCCTCGCGCAGCTGGGAGATCCCCTCCTCGGCGGAGTTGGCGCGACGGCGTCCCTCGAAGGCGAACGGCCGGGTGACCACACCGATCGTGAGCGCGCCCAGCGAGCGCGCGATCCGCGCGACGACGGGTGCTCCACCCGTGCCGGTGCCGCCGCCCTCGCCGGCAGTCACGAACACCATGTCGGCGCCCTTGATGACTTCTTCGATCTCGTCGGCGTGGTCCTCGGCGGCCTGCGTGCCGACGTCGGGATTGGCGCCCGCGCCGAGCCCGCGGGTCAGCTCGCGTCCGATGTCGAGCTTGACGTCGGCATCGCTCATGAGCAGGGCCTGCGCGTCGGTGTTGATCGCGATGAACTCAACGCCCTTGAGCCCGACCTCGATCATCCGGTTGACGGCGTTGACCCCACCCCCACCGATGCCCACGACCTTGATGATGGCCAGGTAGTTCTGTGCTGCTGCCACGGCGGGTGTGCCTCTCGTGTTCGGCCCCGGTCGGAGCGACGGACTGCTTCTGGGACTTGCGTCGGCGGGGAAGCCACGAGATCTTCAGAACCGTAACCCTGAACCTGAGGGTTATAGTTATGTCAACCTCGCGTTGGAAGAGACAGTAGGCACCGCGCGCACCACGGCCCGGCAGGACACGCCGTCGCGGCGAGGAAACGAGGCAATTGCAATTGCCGGTCTCAGCCGGAGGTGGTCGGCTGTCCCGGCACGCTGACGTCGTAGGCGCGGGCCGGCTGCTTGAGCAGCTCGGTCAGGACCTCGGCCTTGGCGTCCGACTCCTCCGCGCTCCCCCACACGACGGTCTTCCCGTCGCGAAGCACCAGGGAGATCTGGTCGACAGTGGCCACCTCGACGTGGTCGACCCGGCGGTCGATCTCGGCCGGTAGCGCCTCGACCACCAGGGCGGCTTCCTGGAGGGCGTCGCTCCGGGTGTCGTTCGAGGTGCGCACCTGCGGCAGGCCCGGCGGCGGCTTCGGGTAGTTGCGGAACACCACCCCTTCGGCGTCCATGCCGCGGATCCGGCCGCCGATCTCCACCACGGCGATGGCGACGCGTTCCTGTACGTCGATCAGGACGCGGTCCGGCCACGCGCGGGTGACCTTGGCGTCGCTCACCACCGCCAGTGCCTCGATCCGGGCCCGGATCGCGTCGAGGTCGACCCTGGCCAGTGGCTGGCCGGACGGCACGGAGGCGACCTCACGGACCTCGTCGCCGGCGAGCGTCCGGGTGCCGTGGACCTCGACTTCCTTCACCGCCAGAACGTCGGAGAAGTAGAAGAGCCAGACGGCGCCGATCGAGATGGCGATGAGCAGAAGCAGCGCGATCACGCGTCGCCAGGCCAGCCACCGCCGTGCCCATTGGCGGCGGGCGAACCGTTTCCGGCTGCGGAGGGTGGCGGTGTCGACCGCGGGCGTAGTGCCGGTGGTGTCGGTCCTGCTCCTCACGGCTTCACGCATCGGCACACTCCGCCAGCAGCTCCAGTACCTCGGGGCCCACCTCGGTCACGCTCCCGGCCCCCAGGGTGAGGACCAGATCTCCCGGCCGTGCCTTCCTGGCCAGGACGGCGGCGACGTCGTCCTGGGTCGGGACGAACGTCACGGCCGACGCCGGGAGCGGCACGGCGTCGGCAACCAGCCGGCCGGTGACGTCACCGTCGGCCTCCTCGCGCGCCAGGTAGACGTCGAGCACCACGACCTCGTCGGCAGCGCCGAGTGCTTCACCCATGGCCCGTCCGAAGATCCGGGTGCGGGAGACCAGGTGAGGCTGGAAGGCGACGACCAGTCGTCCCTCCCCCGCCACCGCACGCGCGGCCTGGAGGTCGCCGGCGATCTCAACCGGGTGGTGGGCGTAGCTGTCGAACACGCGGACACCCGCCGCCTCTCCCTTCAGCTCCATCCGGCGCCGGGACCCCGTGAACCCCTCGAGGCCGCGGCGCAGGTCGTCGAAGGAGTGGCCGAGTCGCAGCCCGAGGGCGAGCGCGGCCAGGGCGTCAAGGACGTAGTGGCGACCGGGGATCTGCAGGCGTACGGTCCCGTGTTCACGATCCCCTTCCAGCACCGTGAACGTGGACGTCGTGCCCTCGAAGACGAGATTTGCGGCCCGGAGATCGGCGGCCTCCGACTCACCCACGCCGATCACCTCGCGGCCACGGCCACGCGCCTCGTCAGCGAGGTCCGACGCGCCGTCGTCGTCGACGCAGCAGACCAGGAACCCCTCGGTGTCGATGGTGTCGACGAACTCGACGAAGGCCGCCCGATAGGCCTCCTCGGTGCCCCAGATGTCGAGGTGATCGGCCTCGACGTTGGTCACGATCGCGGCGTGGGGGCGATAGACGAGGAAGGCACCGTCGCTCTCGTCGGCCTCGGCCACGAACAGGTCGCCGCTGCCGTCGTGGGCGTTGCTACCGGTCTGCACGAGCACCGCGCCGATGGCATAGGTCGGGTCGGCGCCGGCGGCCAGGAGCGCCATGGTGAGCAGGGAGGTCGTCGTGGTCTTGCCGTGGGTTCCCGAGACCGCCAGCACCCGCCGGCCCTGCATCACCGACGCCAGGCCGGCCGACCTGGGCAGCATCAGGAGCCCCCGGCGGCGTCCCTCGAGCACCTCCGGGTTGTCGTCTCTGGCGGCGGTGGTCACGACGAGCGTGTCTGCGTCGCCCAGGTGCTCGGCGGCGTACCCGCGCCGGACGGAGACCCCGAGCTCGCGCAGCGCCGGGAGGAACGGCGTCTCCTGGTCGTCGCTGCCGGTCACCGGCAGCCCGCGCTCGGCCATGATCCGGGCGATCCCGGACAGGGCCGCGCCGCCAAGGCCGACGAAGTGGATCCGGCCGAGCTCGTCAGCGCCGGGGATCTGTTCGGGGACCGGGAGCCTCATCCGGCTGCCCCCATGGAGGCGCCACCACGAGCGGCGTCGATGATGATCCCGGCCAGCTGCTCGTCGGCGTCGCGGGGGATCAGGTCGGCGGCCGCCTTGCCCATCACGTCGAGACGTTCGCGGTCGGTGATCAGCCCCGGGATGGTCGCCGCCACCCACTCCGACGTGAGGGCGGCGTCGGCGACCAGCAGCCCGCCGCCGACGGCCACGACGGTGCGGGCGTTCAGCTCCTGCTCGCCGTTGCCGATCGGAAGGGGCACGAAGACCGCGGGCAGACCGACTGCCGCGGCCTCGGTGAGGCTCGATGCCCCGGACCGGCACACGACGAGGTCGGCGGCGGCGTAGGCCAGGTCCATCCGGTCGACGTAGGGCACCACGACGTACGGCACGTCGGTCCGTTCGGGCGACGCCTCCCCCTTCGGTCCGACGACGTGGAGGACCTGGACCCCTGCCTCGGCGAGGAAGCGCGAGGCGCGGGACACGGACTGGTTGAGACGGCGGGCACCCTGGGATCCACCGGTGACGAGCAGGGTGGGCCGGTCCGGGTCGAGGCCGAAGGTGGACCGGCCCTCGGCCCGCAGCGCGTCCCGGTCGAGCTGGGAGATCATCCTCCGGATCGGCAGGCCGACGTACTCCGCCTTCGGCAGCCTGGTGTCCGGGAAGCTGACTGCGACCCGGGAGGCGACCCGCGCGCCGACCTTGTTGGCCAGCCCGGGCAGGGTGTTCTGCTCGTGGATCACCAGCGGCAGGCGGCGCCGACGGGAGGCGAGGTAGGCAGGCATGGAGACGTAGCCGCCGTAGCCGACGACCACGTCCGGCTGGACCCGGTCGACGATCGCCAACGTCTCCTTGACCGCGCCGCGGAGCCGCGCCGGGACCTTGAAGAAGTCGGCGTTGGGTTTGCGCGGCAGCGGCACCGGGGGGATCAGCTCGAGCGGGTAGCCGGCCTCGGGGACCACCCGGGTCTCGAGGCCGCGCGGGGTACCGAGACAGGTGATCTCGACCTCGGGGACGAGCCGGCGCAGGGCGTCGGCGGTGGCGATCAGTGGTGAGGTGTGGCCGGCCGTTCCGCCGCCGGCAAGGAGAACACGCATCGGGATCAGCCTACGAGCGGGCTCGGCGCCGCTGGGCGAGGGCCCGGGCGGCCTCCGGCTCACGACGGGCGAACCCGATCAGGAGCCCGAGGGCGACCAGGGATGGCAGCAGCGCCGAGCCGCCGTAGGAGACGAGCGGCAGGGGAATCCCGATGACCGGCAGCAGTGCGAGCACCATGCCGACATTGATGATCATCTGCCCGATCAGCCAGACCACGATGCCGAAGGACATGTAGCGGACGAACGGATCGCGAGTGGCGAGCGCCACCTTGATCGCGGCGTAGGCGATGGTGAGGAACAGGCCGATGACCAGCAGGGTGCCGACCAGTCCGAGCTCCTCGCCGAGGACCGCGAAGATGTAGTCGGTGTGTGCCTCCGGGAGGTCGCCCCACTTCTGCTGACTGGCGCCGATCCCCTGGCCGAACCAGCCTCCCGTGGAGAGGGCGTAGAGGCCGTGGGCGGGCTGCCAGCCGGCGTCGTGGTAGTCCTTGAACGGATCGACGAAGTTGGTGAGCCGCTCCCGTCGCTCGGCACTCGTCGAGGCGATCCAGATCGCGACCACGCCGATCACCGTCAGCGCGACGGTGAACAACCGGGCCGGAGCGCCGACCACCCACAGCATCGCCAGCAGGATCGCGAACAGGACCAGGGCGGTCCCGAGGTCGTCGCCCACGATGACCAGCAGGGTGATGCCCAGGATCACCGGCACGACCGGCATCATCACCTGGTGGAGGCGCCCGAGCCGCCGGTCCTTCTGCGCGTAGACGTGCGCGGCCCAGAGCACGATCGCCAGCTTGGCGATCTCGGACGGCTGGATCTGGATCGGGCCGAACGCCAGCCAGTTGGTGTTGCCGTTGACGGTGGTGCCGAGCTTGACGGTGAGCGCCAGCATCACCACCGCGACGATGATGCCGAGCCACGAGACCTGCCGGATCGCGCGGTAGGGCAGCCGGGAGGCGATCCAGGCGCACGGGATGCCGATCAGCACCCACAGCAGCTGGCGCTTGACGACGGCGTAGGAGTCACCGTCGTGCTGCTCGAAGGAGTAGACGCTGGAGGCGCTCAGCACCATGATCAGCCCGATCGTCAGGAGCAGGGCTGAGGCACCGAGCAGCAGGTAGTAGGACGTCAGCGGACGGTCGAGGGCATGGCGCGCCGCGGCGTACCAGCTGCCGACGGGTGTCAGCGGCTTGCGCGCGGGCGTCGACCCGTCGGTGTGCGGGGGGTGGACGGTGGTGGTCATCGTGCCCCCTTCGGTTCAGGCCCGGCCCTCCCGGCGGCGTACCGCCGCCGCGAAGGCGTCGCCGCGCGCGCCGTAGTCGGTGAACATGTCCATGGAGGCGCAGCCCGGCGCGAGCAGCACGGTGTCGCCTGGTCGGGTCATCCGGGCCGCCGCGTCGACCACGCTCTCCATGGGGTTTTCACCCCTTGCGCGCCCAGTCTCGCCGTCGTCGACGACGATGACCGGAACATCGGGCGCGTGTCGCGAAAGGGCCTCCGCGATGACCGCGCGGTCCCGCCCGAGGAGTACGACGCCGCGCAGGCGCGACCGGACTGCCGCGACCAGGTCGTCGAAGCGGGCGCCCTTGGCCAGCCCGCCCGCGACCCACACCACCGGGTCGTAGCCCTGGAGCGAGGACTGCGCGGCGTGCGGGTTGGTCGCCTTGGAGTCGTCGATCCAGGTGACCTCGTCGACGACCGCGACGGTCTCGATCCGGTGCCCGTCGGGCCGGAAGGCCCGCAGCCCGTCGCGGACCGCGGCCTGCGAGATGCCGTGAGCGCGGGCCAGGGCCGCGGCGGCGAGGGCGTTGGTCACGAAGTGTGGCGCCGGCGAGGCCAGGTCCCCGACCGTGCACAGCTCGGCCGCGGTGGTGACGCGATCCTCGACGAAGGCCCGGTCCGCGAGCACGTCGTCGACGACACCGACCATGCCGACGGACGGTGTGCCGAGGGTGAAGCCGATCGCCCTGGCGCCCTCGACAACGTCGGCCTCACGGACCAGCCGCTCGGTCTCGGCGTCCGCGACGTTGTAGACGCAGGCCCGCTGGACCCGTTCGTAGATGCGGCCCTTGTCAGCGGCGTACTCCTCGAAGCTGGCATACCAGTCGAGGTGGTCCTCGGCGACGTTGAGGACCGCCGCCGACTCCGCGCTCATCGAGTGCGTGTAGTGGAGCTGGAAGCTGGAGAGCTCCACCGCGAGGACGTCGTAGGGCTCGGGGTCCATGACCGCCTCGACAAGGGGCAGGCCGACGTTGCCGGCCGCGGCGCTGCGGAGGCCGGCCGCACGCAGGATGCGGTCGAGCATCTGCACGGTGGTGGTCTTGGCGTTGGTGCCCGTGACCGCCAGCCACGGCGCCGGGCGGTCGGGGTCGCGCAGCCGCCACGCGAGCTCCACTTCACCCCAGACCGGGATGCCGCGGTCACGTGCCTGGGCGAGCAGCGGAGCGGTGGGTCGCCAGCCCGGCGAGGTGACGACGAGGTCGACGTCGCCGGGAAGGGTGGCGGTCGCTCCCTCGCCCAGCCGGATGTCGGCGCCGAGGATCCCGAGGAGCTCGGCCTGTTGCTCCTTGCCGGCGGGGTTCTCGTCGAGCGCGATGACGCGCGCCCCGAGGTGGGTGAGGTTGTCGGCAGCGGCGAAGCCGGACACCCCGAAGCCGGCCACGACCGCCCGGACGCCTTCCCAGGAGTCGTGCCTTCCCAGATCATGGGGACGCGTCATTCGGGGTCCCCGCGCAAATAGGAGCGCAGTGAGCATTTTCGTGGGGTGAACGTCAAGATCCCGCCACCCACTCGGCGTAGAAGATCCCGAGGCCGGCGGCGACGGACAAGCCGGTGATGATCCAGAACCGGATCACCACGTTGACCTCCTCCCAGCCGACCATCTCGAAGTGGTGGTGGATCGGGGCGATCCGGAAGATCCGGCGGCCCTTGGTCAGCTTGAAGAAGCCGACCTGCAGCATCACCGAGAGGGTCTCCATCAGGAAGATTCCACCGAGCACGGCCAGCAGCATCTCGGTACGGGTCAGGATCGCGAACCCGGCCAGCGCCCCGCCCAGGGACAGCGACCCGGTGTCGCCCATGAAGATGCTGGCCGGAGACGCGTTCCACCACAAGAACCCGAAGCAGGCACCCGTGATGGAGGCGGCGATGATCGCCAGGTCGAGAGGGTCGCGCACCTCGTAGCACTTGCCGAAGGTGATGTCCTCCTGCCCGCACCACTGGTTGTTCTGCCAGATGTTGACGAAGGTGTAGGCGCCGAACACCATCACCGACGCTCCGGTGGCCAGACCGTCGAGCCCGTCGGTGAGGTTGACGGCGTTGCTGGTGCCGGCGACGATCAGCCAGATCAGGAAGATCACGATCACCGTCGGCAGGGCGAAGCTCTCGACGTCGCGGATGAACGAGATGTGGTGGGAGGCCGGGGTCTGGCCGCGGAAGTCCTCCAGCGCCGGGCTCAGCGCAAGGAACCCGAAGACCACCGCGATGATCGTCAACCCGATCATCTTGGCCTTGCTGCGCAGCCCCAGGCTGCGCTGCTTGGCCACCTTGATGAAGTCGTCGAGGAACCCGACGAGCCCGGTGCCGACAAAGAGGAAGAGGAGCAACAGCGCCGATGCCGACGGGACGTCCTGCGTGATCAGCTTCGACCCGGCGTAACCGATGAGGGTGGCCAGGATGATGACCACGCCGCCCATCGTCGGGGTACCGCGCTTGGTGTGGTGGGTGGTCGGGCCGTCGTCGCGGATCTCCTGGCCGTAGCCGTGCTCGGTCAGCAGGTTGATCGCGACGCGGGTGCCGAGAAGCGACACCAGCAGGGCAAATCCTCCTCCGATGAGGATGGCTAGCACGGTGTCGGTCTCCTCTCGTGCCGCCCGTCGTCGAGCAGTCCGTCGGCGACGTGCTCCAGGGCGGCGCCGCGCGAGGCCTTGACCAGCACCACGTCCGCGGCGGCGACATTCTCGCGCACGGCCGCCAGCGCTTCTTCGCGCCCCGCCGTGCGCAGCGCCTTCCCGGACCAGCCGGGCATGGAGAGCGCCCCGTCGGCGATGCCGTCGGCGACCGGCCCGACGGTGACCAGGAGCTCGACCCCCGCCTCGGCGACGAGCCGACCCACGTCGCGATGGGCCTGCCCCGCGGACGGACCGAGCTCCAGCATCTCGCCGAGCACCGCGACGGTACGACGTCCTCGACGCTTGCCGATCGCGACCAGCGCGTCGATCGCCGCCGCCATCGACGCCGGGTTGGCGTTGTAGGCGTCATTGACCACGAGCAACCCGTCGGAGCGCTCGTGGACCTCCATCCGCCACCGTGACGCCGGCACCGCCCCACCGAGCCGCTCGGCCACGGCATCGGCGGGAAGTCCGGCCGCGATGGCCAGGGCCGCGGCGGCGGTGGCGTTCGCGACCTGGTGGGCGCCGGTCTGGGTGAGCCCCACCGGGAGCCACGCGCCGTCGTACCCGAGCTCGAAGGACGGGCGACCCAGGTCGTCGAGCTCCATCCCTCGCCAGCTGACTTCGCCGCGCTCGCCGAAGGTCAGGGTGCGTGCGGCCGTGCGCGATGCCATGGCGGCGGTCAGCTCGTCGTCGGCGTTGAGCACGGCCACGCCGGTCTCGGGCAGGGACTCCACGATCTCGCCCTTGGCGAGGGCGATCGCCTCCCTGCTCCCGAACTCGCTGAGGTGGGCGGTCCCGACGTTGATCACCGCGGCCACCTGCGGTGGCGCGACTTCGCAGAGGTATCGGATGTGGCCGATGCCCCGGGCCCCCATCTCCGTGACCAGATAGGTCGTGTGGGCGGTGGCGCCGAGTGCGGTGAGCGGGACGCCGATCTCGTTGTTGAAGTTGCCGACCGTGGCGACGGTCTGGCCGAAGCCCTCCAGCACGTGGGCGAGGTAGTCCTTGGTGCCGGTCTTGCCCTGCGAGCCGGTGAGGGCGAGCACGCTGGGCCGGGTCTCGTCGACGACGTGGCGGGCCAGCCGGCCGAGCGCGATCACGGGGTCGGCCACCACGACGGTCGGAGTTCCGGTGGGTCGGGAGCCGAGCACGGCGGCCGCCCCGCCCGCGACCGCGGCCGCCGCGAACTCGTGGCCGTCGACCTGCTCCCCGGTCACCGCCACGAAGAGCCCGCCCTCGATGGCCGTGCGGCTGTCGACGAAGGCCGGCCCGAGGACCGTGAGCCTGGGGTCGCCGTCGACCTCGCCGCCGACCACCGAGGCGATCTCGGCCAGGGTCATGGGAATCATCGGGGTCCCCGCGGGGGCGCGAGCGAAGCGAGCGGCTTCGTGGGGTGAGGAATCATCGGGGTCCCCGCGGGGGCGCGAGCGAAGCGAGCGGCTTCGTCGGGTGAGGAATCATCGGCGTCGCAGCTCCTCGCGCACCACGTCACGGTCGTCGAAGGGGTGCACGACGCCGTCGACCTCCTGGCCCGTCTCGTGGCCCTTGCCGGCGACGAGCACGATGTCCTCCGGTCCGGCCCGAAGGACCGCCTCGCGGATCGCGCGCCGGCGATCTCCGACCTCGAGGACCTCGGCATCGCCGCCCTTGGCCCCGGAGAGCAACGCCTGCCGGATGGTGCCCGGGTCCTCGGTGCGCGGGTTGTCGTCGGTCACCACGAGGAGGTCCGCGAGCCGCGCCGAGATCTCGCCCATGATCGGTCGCTTGCCAGGGTCGCGGTCACCTCCGGCGCCGAGCACGACGATCACCCGGCCCTCGGTGAGGGGCCGCAGGGTGGCAAGGGCTGCCTCGAGCGCGTCCGGCTTGTGGGCGTAGTCCACCACGACGACGAAGTCCTGGCCCTCGTCGATGCGCTCGAACCTGCCGGGCACTCCCCCGCCGGCGGCGATGCCGTCCGCGATCCTCCCCGGCTCGTACCCAACCTCGGCGCAGGCGGCCACGGCGGCCAGAGCATTGGCGACGTTGAAGCCGCCGGGCAGGGAGACGCCGGCTGGCACCCGGTGCCCGCCCGGGCCGACAACGGCGAACCGCGAACCGGTCGCGGACGACTCGACGTCGACCGCCCGCCAGTCACCGTCCCGGCCGGTGGCGGAGAACGTGCGGACCGGGATCGTCGCCTCGTCGAGGAGTCGACGGCCGTAGGAGTCGTCGACGTTGACCAGGGCGAGCCGGGCCCGCTCCGGGGTGAAGAGCGTCGCCTTGGCGGCGAAGTAGTCCTCCACGTCAGCGTGGAAGTCGAGGTGGTCTCGACCGAGGTTGGTGAACACGGCGACGTCGAACACCACCCCGTCCACACGCCCCATCACCAGCGCGTGGCTCGACACCTCCATCGCGCACGCCTCCACGCTGCGCTCGCGCATCACCGCGAACAGCGCGTGCAGGTCGGGGGCCTCCGGCGTGGTGAGGGTGGTCTTGACGTCGGTGCCGGCGACGCGGGTACCGACGGTGCCGATCGCGGCCGAGGACACCCCGGCCTGCTGCAGCCCGCTCTCGGCGAGCCGGGTCGTCGTGGTCTTGCCCTGGGTGCCGGTCACGCCGATCATCCGCAACGACGTGGCCGGGTCGCCGTACACGTGGGCCGCGAAGCGGCCGAGGATGGCGCGCGGGGCGTCGACCGCCAGCAGCGGGACGCGTGGCGCCCGGGCGGCGCCGGATTCGTCGGTGAGGATCGCGACCGCACCGGAGTCGAGCGCGGCGGCGGCGTAGTCGATGCCGTGGGCGCGGGATCCGGGCAGGGCGGCGTAGATGTCCCCCGGTCGGATGCGTTGGGAGCTGAGGGAGACACCAGTGGCCTCCCCGGACAGGTCGCCGTCGCTTCGGAACCCGTCGGCACGCTCCGCGAGCCAGGTCGCGAGATCGGCGAGGGAGGAGGCGACGGGGTGCCGGGGCCGGGTCGCCGCGGTGGCCTCGTCGCTCAGCACCCGGCGAGGTTACCGCTGGCCAGAATTACCACTTGACCGGGAGGTTGGAGGGCTTGGTCATGGTGGGCGGCACCTGGTAGCGGCGCAGGGCGAAGCTCATGATCTTGGAGAACGCCGGGCCGGCCACGCTGCCGCCTCCCCCGCCGTTGCGCGGGTTCTGGACGACGACGTAGATCGTGAACTCGGGGTCGTCGGCCGGAGCGAATCCGGCGAAGGAGACGGTGAAGGTCCCGTCGTAGCAGCCGCACCCGACGCCGACGCGCTGTGCGGTGCCGGTCTTGCCCGCGACCCGGTAGCCGGGGACCGCCGCATCGGGCGCGATCGCCACGTCGGGATCGACGACCCGCTCCATCATCCGGGCGGTCTCGTGGGCGGCTCGGCTGCTGATCACCCGCCGGGTCCGGGTGGTGTCGGTGCCGACGACCTTGCCGTCGTCGGTGGTGGCCCGACCCATGATCAGGCTGGGATCCACGCGCAGCCCGTCGTTGGCGACGGTGTTGATCGCCGCGGCCATCTGGACGGCGTTGACCGACACCGACTGGCCGAAGGCGATGCGGTCCTTGACCAGGTTGGTCCACTGGCTCGCGGCCGGAAGGATGCCCGGGGTCTCGCCGCGCACGCCGATGTCCGTGCGTTGCCCGAGCCCGAACTTCGAGAGGTACTTGCGCAGCTCGCCGTGGGCGAAACGGTCGGAGGCCCGGACCGTGCCGATGTTGGACGAGAGTGCCAGCACCCCGGCCAGGGTCAGCCGGATCCGGCCGTGCGTGAACCAGTCCCCGATGACGCGGCCGTCGCGGCGCAGCTCCGGGGGCACCACGATCCTGGTCCGCGGCGTCACCTTCCCGGAGTCGATGAGTGAGCTCAGCGTGAGGGACTTCTCGACCGAGCCCGGCTCGTAGACGTCGCTCATGGCGCGCGAGCCGAGGTCCTCCTCCGGATACTGCAACGGGTCGGAGGCGTCGAACGTCGGATGGTCGGCCAACGCCATGATCTCGCCCGTCTCGGTGTGCATCACGACCGCGACGCCGGAGTCGGCATGCGCGTCCTCCACGGTCTGGCGCAGCACCCGCTGGGCATACCACTGGAGGTCGAGGTCGAGGGTGGTGTGCAGGTCCGTGCCGTTGGTGGGCTGGACGATCGTGCTCTCGCCGAGCGGGATCCGGTTGCCGCCGCCGACGGCGTAGCGGGCCCGGCCGTCCTTGCCGGCGAGCTGGGCGTCGAAGGTCCGCTCGAACCCACCCAGGGCCTCGTCGGTGCCGACGAAGCCGATCATGTTGGCCGCGACGTCACGCGCTGGATAGTCGCGCACCGGGTCCTGCCGGGTGTCGAGTCCCTCGAAGCCGGCCGCTTCCGCCTCGTCGACCACCTCGGTGGCCAGGGTGGAGGGGACCCGCCGGGCGATGTACTCGAAGCGGCTGCCCTCCTCCCGCAGCCGCGGCAGGATCGTGAAGTAGTCGACGTCGAGCCGGTTGGCCAGGAACTTCGCCAGCTCGGGTGCCCGGTCGGCGGTCAGGAGGGGATCGGCCACCACCATCAAGCCGTTGATCGACTCGGCGAGTGGCTTGTCGTTGCGATCGAGGATGTCACCGCGCGTCGCCGGCAGGGTCACCTCGACCATGCCCTCCGCGGCCGCCATCGCGGCGTACGCCTTCGGGTCGACGCCCTGCAGCTGCACGAGTCGTGCGCCGAAGACAGACAGGACCATCGCGATCACCACGAAGCCGAACCTCAGGCGGAACAGCGGCGAACCGCGCATGCTGCCTCGAGGGCGCCGCGAGCGGGTGGGACGCACCAGATCTCTCCCTCTCAGCGCCGGGCGTGCTGGCCGGAAGCGTTGGCGTCATTCCTACCGTGGGAGCTGCCGTTCCCGTCCGAGGCGCGGCCGGTGTCCTCCGGATCGACGGTCACCTTGTGGACGATCGGGGCCGGGGTCAGGACGGCTGGCTTGGCCGGCGGCAGCGGACGGACGCGCAACCCGTTGGCAGGCGTCGCGGGCACCCGCTCGCCGAGCACCTTGCCGTCGGAGAGGCGCAGGAAGACCGGGTTGGCGGCAGGCACCATGCCGAGGTTCTGCGCGTGCTCGGCGACGCGCTGCGGGTCGCGGAGCACCTCGAGCTCCATCTGCAGGGTCTGCTCGCGGGCGGTCAGGGTGTTGGCCTGCTCCTCGAGGGCGGTGGCGGCGAAGGACGCCTGCTGCATCGAGGTGTTGAACAGCAGCAGCCCGATGACTCCCCCGAGCAGCACCAGGCTGACCAGCATCACGAACGGCATCCGCGCTGCGCGCGTCCGTCGCCGCGGTACGACCGTGAGCCGGGCCCGCTCGACCGCGGCCTCCGCGATTCCGCGTCCGATCCGGACGGGCGTCCGCAGCTGGGCTGGACTGTTCATGACGCGACTCCCCTGTGGTTGCTGAGACGTTCGATGGCACGCAGCCGCACAGAGGCGGCGCGAGGGTTCTCCCGGATCTCGCGGTCGTCGGCCTTCTCCGCACCCCGGGTGACCAGGCGCAACGCCGGCTCCCTCCCGGCAGGCACGAAGGGCAGGTCCTCGGGGACGTCGCTGCGGACGGCATCGGCGAAAGCCCGCTTCACCACCCGGTCCTCCAACGAGTGGTACGACTCCACCACCACTCGCCCGCCGACCCGGATCGCGTCGATGGCGGCGGGAATCGCCCGTCGCAGCACCGCGAGCTCGTCGTTGACCTCCATCCGCAGCGCCTGGAAGGTGCGCTTCGCGGGGTGTCCGCCGGTCCGGCGGGCCGGCGCAGGGATCTCGGAGTAGAGCAGCTCCACCAGGCGCCCAGAGGTCGTGAACGGCTCACGCTCGCGCTCGCGGACCACGGCGGCGGCGATCCGGCGGGCGAACCGCTCTTCGCCGTACTCCTTGAGGACGCGGGTCAGCTCGTCGGCGGTGTAGGTGTTGAGCACGTCCGCGGCAGTGCGACCGGTGGTGCCGTCCATGCGCATGTCAAGCGGCGCGTTCTCGCGGTAGGCGAAGCCGCGCTCACGCAGGTCGAGCTGCATGGAGGACACGCCGAGGTCGAACAGCACGGCGTCGACGCGGTCGAGCCCGAGGTCGGCGAGGACGGCCGGGAGCTCGTCGTAGACCGCGTGCACGGCCGTGAACCGGTCTCCGAAGGGCCGGAGCCGCTCGCCGGCCAGCTCGAGCGCCGCCGGGTCCCGGTCGATGCCGATGACGCGGGCGAGCGGGCAGTCGCTCAGGACCGCCTCGGTGTGGCCGCCCAGCCCGAGCGTCGCGTCCACCAGCGCCGCGCCCTCATGGTCGAGGGCGGGCATCAGAAGGGCGACGACCCGGTCGAGCAGGACCGGGTCGTGGTGGGGGCGAGTCATGGTGTCGCCTATCGACCCAGGCTCGAGAGGAGGAGAAGACCGACCGCCAGGCTCACCGACGTGGCCGCGGAGAACGCCATCACGGCGACGGCCTCCCTGGCCTGGTGCCGGACCCGTCTGACGACGGGTGCCTCCACGGTGTTGCTGCTCATCGGACTCGACCCCACTGGTTGATGCGGATGGTGCTCTTGTGTGTGGATTCGTCCGACCAGGTCCCTGCCCGCTCCCGTGTGGGAAGAGTGGCGTCTGGAACCGGGGAAGGTGCCCCAGATGCCGGTCCGGGAGCGGGCCCGAGACCTCGTCCGACGAATTCCTTGTTGAGTTGTCGTGCTGTCCGGCGCTTGCTCGTGGGGTCAGACCCCGGGGAAGACCTCTTCGCTCTGCTCCGAGAACGCCGCCTCGCCTGCGTCGGCGTACTCCTCCCACCTGGCCGGGTCCCAGATCTCGACCCGGTTCATCACTCCGATCACGACGACGTCCTTGCTGAGCGCGGCGTACTCGCGCAACATCGGCGGGATCGTGATCCGGCCCTGCTTGTCCGGCGTCTCGTCCGAGGCGCCGGCGAACAGGAACCGGGTGTAGTCGCGCGCTGCCTTCACCGTGACCGGTGCCTCCTGCGCACGCCGGGCGAGCTCCTCGAAGGCAGCCTGGGGCCAGACGGTCAGGCAGCGTTCCTGTCCCCTGGTCACCACGAGTCCCTCCGCGAGCTGGTCCCTGAACTTCGCCGGGAGGAACAGCCGGCCCTTGTCGTCGAGCTTCGGGGTGTAGGTGCCCATGAAGAACATCGGGCACCTCCGCTCCCCTGAACCCCCTCGACCGGGCTCTTCCTCCACTGCGCACCACCCTACCCCACTCTCCTCCACCGTCAACCACTTCCGCCGTGTCGCGACCCTCGGTTTCGCCGGGTTTGCGCAGGTGGGGCACCCTTTGCCGGGGTGGAGCAAAATGGAGGGAGCGCGACGACGGAGCCGGTCGTCTGCCCGGCAACCGAAACCAAACCGTGACCCCGGCGTCCGGGGAGTTGGGCAGCGCGGGCGACTAGGTTTTTCGGACGCCCTAACGTGGACTCATCACGCGGGCGCTGACGACCGCAGAGTGGAAGGATCGGACCCGTGGGAACTCCGAATGGCGGTGGTGCCGATCTCGAGACGCTGTCGCGCGTCGTCGGCCGGATCCGCGCCAACATCGAGAAGGTCATCGAGGGCAAGGCGGACGTCGTCAGCTCGACCCTGGTCGTGCTCCTGGCCGAGGGTCACCTGCTGATCGAGGATGTCCCGGGCGTCGGCAAGACCATGCTCAGCAAGGCGCTCGCCCGCAGCATCGACTCCTCGGTCCGGCGGATCCAGTTCACTCCCGACCTGCTGCCGTCGGATGTCACCGGCGTCTCGGTGTTCAACCAGAACACCCGCGAGTTCGAGTTCCGTCCCGGTGGGGTGTTCGCCAACATCGTCGTCGGCGACGAGATCAACCGCGCCTCGCCGAAGACCCAGTCAGCGCTGCTCGAGTGCATGGAGGAGCGCCACGTCACTGTCGACGGCACGACCTATCCCCTGGACCCGCCGTTCATGGTCCTGGCGACGCAGAACCCGGTCGAGATGGAGGGGACCTATCCCCTTCCTGAGGCCCAGCGGGACCGGTTCACCGCCCGGCTCGCGATCGGCTACCCCTCGCCCGAGGCCGAGCTCGAGATGGTCGACCAGCACGGCGCCGGCTCCCCGCTGGACGACCTCGAACCGGTCTCGGACGCGATCGAGGTGGCCAAGCTCAGCCAGGCGGTCCGCGCGGTGCACATCTCACCCGCCGTCCGGCGCTACGCCGTTGACCTGGTGACGGCCACCCGGGACAACCGCGACCTGCGGCTCGGCGCCTCTCCCCGTGCCACCCTCCACCTGCTCCGGACCGGCCGTGCGGCGGCCGCGCTCGAGGGCCGCGACTTCGTTCTCCCCGACGACCTTCTGGGCCTCGCGGGGCCCGTGCTCGCCCACCGGCGGCTGCTCTCCGCCGAGGCGCAGGTCGCCCGTCGTACGACGCACGCCGTCGTCACCGATGTCGTGGCCTCGGTCCCCGTTCCCAGCCCTGAGCGGCAACGCAAGAGCAGCTGACCGCATGGCCCGTGTCGACCA
>JBJMIQ010000054.1:0-15598 GCA_045806805.1 Nocardioides sp.
CGACCACGGTGTCCAGGGCCTCTCTCGCGCGCTGGGCCCTGATCGCATTCGGATCCGACTCGAGCAGGCCGAGGCGCAGTTTGGGCTCGATGACGGACTGGCCGAGAAGATCGCCTCGGATGGCGGCGTCCTTGGCGGCCTCCTTCTCCGCTAGGTCCCGGGCAAGCAAGAGGCTGGCTATGGCGACGCCGATCAGGGCGATGACGGCGGCGAGCGAGACCCAGCCGAGCACCCTGCCGGTCCGTTCCGGCCCGCGGTCCCGGGTGGGCACGCCATAGGAGACCTGGACCCATGACGGCGCCTGGGCGCCCTCCGTGGTCCGGTCACCGACGGTGTGCTGGTCAGTCATCCCCCTCATTGTGCGCCTGTCGGCGCTCCGTGAGTCGGGATTCGAGATCTTCCTTGCCGCTGATGGGCTGGTCGACCTGCGGATCGGGCCGTTGGAGCTGCGGAGCCGTCGGATCGCTGGTCTGCTCGGAGATCCGCACCGGCGTCTCGGGCATGAACGAGGCGTTCCGGATCACGCCGAAGGCGGCGGGCATGGCGGCGATCATCAGCGCCGCGAGCATGAGCGCAATTCTGATCATGTGGTGGGTCCGTTCCGTGGCCGAGTAAACCCAACGATCTCGCGTCGGACCGACCCTGCGCCATCGGGCTTTGGGTCTAGTACCTCTCCCGGCCCACCCCGCAGGGGCCGGCTCAAGCGCGGCGGCGGGTTCGTCGGCGTACGGCGACGACGAGGGCGAGTGCGCCCCCGACCAGCCCCATCGGGACCGCCCCGTTCGAGATCCGGCTGACGACCGAGCCGGCGGTCGTTGCGGACGGGTAGGGGTTCGAACCGCGCCCGTCCCCGGGGACGTCGACGGAGTAGACGTCGAGCCCGCGGACCAGGTCGACGGAGTACACGACGTTGCTGCTCGCGCCGGTCTGGTCGCCGTGGCGGTCATAGACGGGAACCCACATCGCGTCCCAGACCTGCGAGCCGCCCCAGAGGGCGTAGCCGTGCGACTTCAGGTGCTGGGGGTCGCGGACGTCGATGAACTGGGTGCCGCCGCCGTAGAAGCCGATGGCCACGATTCCGCCGGGCCGGAAGTCGAACCAGTGGGCCGAGCAGAACGCTCCGCGGGGGCTCGGGAAGTTGCCGAGGTCGGCGAGCTCGACCTTGTCGAGGGGGACGATGCCGCCCCGGCCGCCGTCGAGGCTCTTGACGTGCCAGGTCTGGAAGGACCCCGCCGTCGCGCAGTCGGTCTGCTCGTAGTCCTCCTCGGTCACGAGCAGGATGTTGCCGTTGGCGAGCGACGGCTTGCTGTGGGGACGGAAGTTCCTCGCGTTGGGGCGGAACGAGTTGTGGTGGATGAAGTCGTTGTAGCCGTGGGCGCCGTCCGCGTCACCTGCACCGCCGGCCTTGCCGGTGGTGGCGAGCAGCCGCGGGTGCCGCGGCCGGTCGACGTTCCACATCGAGGAGCCGTCCCACCCGGTGTGGGTTCCGATGCCGGCGTTGTCGAAGTTCCACTTGTGTCCGGCCGTCGGCGAGTGGAAGGGCTGGACGCCGACCTTGTTCGGGTTGCTGTCGACCTCTCTCGGCTTCTCGATGTTGCGCAGATCGATGATCGAGAACGAACCGGAACTCTCGCCCGCGGAGTAGGCGTAGCTGCAGTCGTACTGGTCCACGCAGGCGACGGTGTGGGTGCTGGTCGTCGCCGGGGCGCGCCCGACGATGGTGGGAGCGGTGGGATCGGTCACGTCGACGACGATCAGCTCGTTGCCCCCCACGTTGACGTGCTGGGGATCCTTGGGCGACGCCTGGACCGAGTCGACGCCGATCAGCGCGAAGCGCCGCCTGCCGTCCTCGGTGCGCCGCTCGCCGCAGTTCATCGCCTCGTTCTCGAACAAGGCGTTCGGCAGGACCCCGACCTGGGTCGGGTCGGTGGCGTCCCTGACGTTCCACACCCGGACCGACTCGACCCCGCTGGTCACGAAGAGAGGCGCGGTCTTCATGAAGCAACCCGAGATCCCGGCGGTGCCGGGCCGGTTCGCAAGGTGCTGGACGTTGCCGCTGAGCATCGGCGTGTCACCCGCCCCGGCGAGCAGCGAGGCCCGCTCCTTCCGCAGGTCAGCGCCCTTGTCGCCGTGTGCGGAGGCGGGAGCAGCCAGGGCCAGGGAGGCGCCGACGGTCAGGCCGGCGGCGAGGGTGATGAGTGTGCGCATGCACCACCCAACGAGGCGACGTGCCCTGAGTCACGCCGTCCCCCGTCATCCGCCGATCAGGCGGGCTGCATCTCCTGCATTGTCTCGGACCCGAGATCGAGAAGCGCCTCCGCGTGGGCGGTGGCAAGTGCGTCGTTCTCCTGTGAGAGGCGGAGCACCAGTGCTTCGAGCTCGGCCACCCGGGTGCGCAGCCGCGTGTTCTCGGCTGTCAGTCGGGCGGGGGTCCTGAGGTCGCTGTTCATGTAACCGATCAGCGCCTTGGCCATGGATGAGCCTTCCATGTGAAGTGGATTTGCCCGCGAGGTATGGGGCCGCCTACAAGAGTCTCACCGCGGGGTCGCGCGGTCAATCCCGGGTCTTGACCGGCGCCGGCGCGGGGGCGGCTGGCAGCGAGGGCAGAAGTACGACGACCGGTTCATGAAGGCGACCCGGCGGATCGGCGTTCCGCAACGCGCACAGGGCTGCCCTTCGCGCCCGTAGGCGTCGAGCGAGCGGTCGAAGTAGCCCGACTCGCCGTTGACGTTGACGTAGAGCGAGTCGAAGGAGGTGCCGCCCTCGCCCAGAGCATCGGTCATGACGTCACGCGCGTGCCCGAGCAGCGTGCGCACCTGCGGGCCGGTCAGCCGGTCACCGGGCCGGTCCCCGTGGATGCGCGCCCGCCACAGCGCCTCGTCGGCGTAGATGTTGCCCACTCCTGACACCAGCGTCTGGTCGAGCAGCAGCCGCTTGACCCCCGCCGTACGCCGGCGCACGCGACGCACGAACGCGTCCTCGTCGAACTGTGGGTCGAGCGCGTCCCGCGCGATGTGGGCGATCTCGGCGGGCAGCCCGGCGCCGCCGGCAGACACCGACAGCCCGCCGAACATCCGTTGATCGGCGAACCGCAGCTCCAGGCCGTCGTCGAGCACCAGGCGCACCCGGAGGTGGCGCTCGTCGTCCGCCCCGGCGGGCCGGACGAGGAGCTGGCCGCTCATGCCGAGGTGGCCCAGCAGGGCGTCACCGTTGTCGAGCGGCAGCCAGAGGTACTTGCCCCGCCGCCGGGCGTCGTCGATCCGGCGGCCGGTCAGGGCGAGCGCGAACCCCTCCGGCCCACGAAGGTCGCGCCGCACGGGCCGCGGGTGCAAGACGTCGACCCGGGTGATGGTCCGGCCGAGCACGTGGCGGGCGAGACCCGCGCGGACGACCTCGACCTCGGGAAGCTCGGGCACGGGAGTGGTCGCGGGGTCAGTCGTTGGCCGCGGCGGTGGCCGCGCGGACCGCGGGGTCCTCGACGCCGAGGTCAGCGGCGATCTCGCCGTACGCCGTCTCGGCGGCCGCCTGCTCGGCCTCCTTCTTGGAACGGCCGACCCCGTTGCCGTAGAGCCCGTCGCCCACCCGGACCTGGGCGGTGAAGGTCTTCATGTGGTCGGGCCCTTCGTCAGCGATGACGTACTCCGGAACCCCGAGGCCGTGCTCGGCGGAGAGCTCCTGCAGGGAGGTCTTCCAGTCCAGTGCGGCGCCGAGCGCGGAGGCCGCCTCGATGAGCGGGTCGAAGAGGAGGTGGACGACCTCGGATGACACCTCGAACCCGCCGCTGAGGTGCACGGCGCCCAGCACGGCCTCGAGGGTGTCGGAGAGGATCGAGGCCTTGCCGCGGCCCCCGGTCACCTGCTCGCCGCGGCCGAGCTTGACGTGGTCGCCGAGACCGATCTCCCGGCCGACCTCGGCGAGGGCCCGGGCGTTGACGACGGCCGCGCGAAGCTTGGCCAGTCGTCCCTCGGACAGGTCGGGGTGGGTGAGGTAGAGCGTCTCGGTCACGACCACCCCGAGTACGGAGTCGCCGAGGAACTCCAGTCGCTCGTTGGTGGGCAGTCCGCCGTTCTCGTAGGCGAACGAACGGTGGGTGAGGGCTCTCTCGAGCAGCTCGGGTTCCAGCGTCGGATTCCCGAGCGCTTGCCTGAGCTCCTCGTAGTCGGTCAACCCGTCGGTCCCGCCGGTCGAGGGCTCAGAGGACCTGACGACGGCCGGACCGGGCGCCGTACTGGCCGCACTGGGCACAGGCGCGGTGGGGCAGGTGCTTCGCGCCGCAGGCGGGGTTGGTGCACGTCACGAGGGAGGGCGCGACGGCCTTCCACTGCGAGCGACGGTGGCGCGTGTTGCTGCGCGACATCTTCCGCTTCGGGACTGCCATGGTTCTCTCCTACTGCCTCGGGCCGAGTGCTCGGCCTTGGATCAATCGTCGCCCTGCTGGAGCTGCTGCAGGCCGGCCCACCGCGGATCGATCGCAGCCTCGTGGGCGTGGCCCGGGTCGTCGGCCAGACGCGCACCGCACTCGGTGCACAGTCCGGGACAATCGTCCTCGCACAGCGGCTGGAACGGCAGTGCGAGCACCACCGCGTCCCGCAGCAATGGTTCGAGGTCGAGCAGGTCGCCCTCGAGCCGGCTGGTCTCGTCGTCCTCCGGGTCGGCCGGTGTTGCGTCGCCACCCCGGTGGGAGCCCTGGTCGTGGTAGACGAACAGCTCCTGGAAATCGACCTCGACCTCGTCGGAGACCGGCTCCAGGCACCGCACGCACTCGCCCTCGAGCCCGGCTGACGCCGAGCCCGTGACCAGTACCCCCTCCATGACCGCTTCCAGTCGCAGGTCCATCTCGACCTGCGAACCTTCGGGGACACGAAGAACTTCGATACCCAGGCCTGCCGGAGCCGGAACCGTTCGGGTCACCTTGCGCTGGGACCCCGGGCGGCGGCCGAGCTCGCGAATGTCGAGCACGAGCGGCGCTCTCGGGTCCAGGCTGCTAGAGGTGATCACTTTCCGGGTCCGGGCACACGACAGAACTGTGCGGGAATCGTAACCGGCGCGGCACCGGCACGGCAAAAGGGCAGCCGGCTCAGCCGGTGCCCTGGTCACGCTCGGCGAGCCGGCGAACGAGCTGGTCGTGGACGAAGCCGGGCAGGAGGCCCGAGACGTCGCCACCGAACATCGCCACCTCCTTGACCAGACTGGACGCCAGGAAGGAGTACTCGGGGCTGGTGGGCACGAAGACCGTCTCCACCTCCGCCAGTGAGGCGTTCATCTGGGCCATCTGCAGCTCGTAGTCGAAATCACTGACCGCGCGCAGCCCCTTGACGATCGTGCGAATGCCGCGATCGCGGCAGAAGTCGGTGAGGAGGCCGGTGAATCCGTCGACGGAGACGTTGGCGTAGGGCTCGCACGCCGTGCGCAGCATGTCGATCCGCTCGTCAGGGGTGAAGAGCCGGTTCTTGGACTTGTTGACCCCGACCGCGACCACCACCTCGTCGAAGAGGTTGGAGGCACGCGCCACGATGTCGAGGTGACCGTTGGTGACCGGGTCGAACGATCCGGGACAGACGGCTCGGCGCACGGGGCTACTCCTCGCTGGTGGCGGCACCCGGAGTCGACCGGGACGCGGCGTGACCGTACCAAAGCGTCGTCTCGCCGTACCGCTTGTGCCGGACACCGGTGAACCCCGCCGGCCAGGCGGGTTCGGGGCTGCGCGAGGAGCGTTCGACCACCACCAGCGCGCCGGGGACGAGCCAGTCATGTTCCACGAGGGCATGAAGCGCGTTGGCCACTGCCTCGTCCTCGACCGGGTAGGGCGGGTCGAGGAACGCCACGTCGTAGGGCGCGATCGGAGGTCGCTGGAGTGCACCGGACACCGAACCCGCCACCACGTCGGCCCTGCCGAAACCGAGGGTCTTCGCGTTGCCGCTGATCAGGTGGGCGGTACGCCGGTCCTGCTCCACCAGGGTCACGACGCCCGCGCCGCGGGACCAGGCCTCCAGACCGACCGCCCCGGAGCCGGCATACAGGTCGAGGAACCGCAGGCCGTGGAGCGATCCACACCACGCCTCGATGGTGGAGAACAGCGCCTCACGCACGCGGTCGCTGGTCGGGCGAGTGCTGACGCCGCGTGGCGTCTGGATGCGTCGCCCGCCGACGGAACCGCCGATGATCCGGGTCATGAGTTCGCAGGGTCCCCGAGCGGGACCCGCGTGCTCATGACTTTCCGGGGTCCCCGGTTGTCGGGGTCCCTGCGGAGTCGCGAGCGCAGTGAGCGACTTCGTGGGGTGAGCTGGCGGAGCGAAGCGAGCATTCGCCTGGGGTGGTTCATGCCTTCTCCATGAACTCAGAGTGCCGGGACTGCTCCATCGCCGCCACCGCGTCGGCCAGCCGGGGCGCCTTGGCAAGTGCCGGATCGTCGTCGAGGAGGGCCTCGGCGGCCTCGCGCGCGGAGACGATCGTCTTCTCGTCGCGAAGGACCCGCAGGTTCTGCAGGCTGGAGCGGAACCCGGACTGGGACTTGCCCAGGACGTCACCCTCGCGACGCTGGTCGAGGTCGATCCGGCTCAGCTCGAACCCGTCGGTGGAGGCCGCCACGGCATCGAGCCGCTCGCGGGCCGGGGTGCCGGCCTCGGAGCGGGTGACGAGCAGGCACAGCCCCGGCAGTCCTCCCCGGCCGACGCGGCCCCGCAGCTGGTGGAGCTGGGACACTCCGAACCGCTCGGCGTCGAGGAGCACGATCGCGGTGGCGTTGGCGACGTCGACGCCCACCTCGATGACGGTCGTGGCCACCAGGACGTCGACCTCGCCGGCGGCGAACGCGCGCATGGTCTGCTCCTTGCGGTCCGGAGCGAGTCGTCCGTGGAGTACCCCGAGCCGGAGGTCGGCAAGCGGGCCACGGGTCAACTCGTCGTGGAGCTCCTCGACCGCGGTCAGCGACAGCTGCGGCGTGGTGTCGTTGCCCTCCTCGTCGATGTCACGTTGGTCGCGTTCGCCCTCCTCCGGCTCGTCGCCGGTGATCCGGGGGCAGACGACGTAGACCTGGTGTCCCTTGGCGACCTCTTCGCGGACCCGTTCCCAGACCCGGTCGATCCAGTGCGGCTGGTCGGCCAGGGGTACGACGTTGGTCTGGATGGGGGCGCGGCCCGCCGGCAGCTCGGCGAGCGTGGAGATCTCGAGGTCGCCGAAGACGGTCATGGCGACGGTCCGCGGGATCGGGGTGGCGGTCATGACCAGGACGTGGGGCGGCGTCCCGGCCTTGTCGGTCAGCGCTGCGCGCTGCTCGACGCCGAACCGGTGCTGCTCGTCGACGACGACCAGGCCGAGGTCGGCGAAGGTGACGTGCTGTTCCAGCAGCGCGTGGGTACCGATCACGATGCCTGCCTCGCCACTGGCGATCCGCAGCATCGATTCCTGGCGCTGGGCCTTCGTCATCGAGCCCGTGAGCAGCGCCACCGACGTGGCCTCTGCGGCGCCGCCGAGCATGCCTCCGGAGGCGAGGTCGCCCAGCATGCCGGTGATGGAGCGATGGTGCTGCTGGGCGAGGACCTCGGTGGGGGCCAGGAGCGCCGCCTGCCCGCCGGAGTCGACGGTGCGCAGCATCGCCCTGACCGCGACCAGGGTCTTCCCGGATCCGACCTCGCCCTGCAGGAGGCGGTTCATCGGGTGCGGCCGGGCCAGCTCCTCCTCGATCACCTCGCCGATGTCGCGCTGGCCCTGCGTGAGCTTGAACGGCAACCGCGCGTCGAACGCGGCCAGCAGGTGTCCTTGGTCGCCGGTGCGCGCCTGGCCGCCCAGCTCGCGCAGCTCCCGGCGTCGCCTGGCCAGGACCAGCTGGGTGACCAGCGCCTCCTCGAAACGGAACCGTTTTCGCGCGGCGCCGACCTGCTGGTAGTCGTCGGGGCCGTGGATCCACCGCAGGGCGGTGAACACGTCGAGCAGTGAGTACCGCTCGCGCAGCTCCTCGGGGAACACGTCGGGTACCTCGGCAACCAGGTCGAGTGCCACCTGGACTGCCTTCTGGACGTCCCACGAGTAGACCGTCGCCGTCACGGGGTAGATCGGGAGCAGGCCCTTCAGGCTTGCCGCCAGTCCGTCGGCGTCACCCTCGCCGGTGAACATGACCGAGTGGGGTGAGGCGATCTGCCAGGTCTGGTTGAAGCGCTGGGCCTTGCCCGTGAACATGCCGCGGTTGCCGACCCCCATCCGCCGCTGCTCCTTCTCCGCCTGCCCCTGCCAGGGCACGAAGAACGACATCGTGAAGCCGGGGCCGTTGGTCTTGATCCGCACCTCGACCCGGTAGGAGAGCTTGTTGGTGCGGCGGTTCTTGAAGCTCTTCACCTCGCTCGAGGTGACCTGGCCGACGACGCTGACGATCTGTCCCTCGGTCGGTTCGTCAAGGTCGGAGAGCTCGGAGGTCTCGACGTAACGCCGCGGGAAGTGGGCCAGGAGGTCTCCCACGGTCTCCAGGCCCAACCCCTTGATCACGGCGTCGCGCTTCTTGGTCGACCGGCCGAAGATGCTGGCCAGGGGTGAGTCGGGGGTGATGGTCGCCACGAGCTCACTCCACCGAGATGAGGAGCGGGTAGCGCTCCTGGCCACCGTGGTAGACGACCACGTCGGCGTGGACGTGGTGCTGCTCGACGTGGGCCGCGCAGCGCCGAGCCAGGCCGTCGTGATCACCCTCACCGGTGACCAGGGTGACGAGCTCGCCGCCGCCACCGAGCAACCGGTCGAGGACCTCGGTAGCGACCGCGTAGAGGTCGTCGCCGATGACGGCAAAGTCAGCCTCGACCACGCCCAGCACGTCGCCGGGTTCGCAGGGACCAGCCATGGTCATGGCGCGTCGCGCGGCCACCGTGACGGCGCCATGGCGGGCGGCGCGGGCAGTGGCGGTCATCTCCAGCACGTCCTGCTGGAAGGTGCGTGCCGGCTCGTGTACAGCCAGCGCCGCAAGCCCCTGTACCTGGGCCCGGGTGGGGATGACGGCGACCGTGAGCTTCTCGTCGCTCTCGGCGGTCCGGGCCGCCACCTCGGCGGCCCGCACGGAGTCGGGATCGTTGGGCAGGAGGACGACCTCCTCGGCTCCGCAGGTGGTGATCGCCTCGAGGATCTGACCGGTCGAGGGCCGGCGACCGGGCGCGCCCTCCACGACAACGGCTCCCGCCTCGGCGAACAGGGTCGCCAACCCCGGCCCGGCCGCGACGGCGACGATCCGACGTCCGCGGCGTTGGGCGGCCTGCTGACGAGCCTGGGCCACCTGCTCGGCGAAGTGGGTGACCCGGACCCGGTGGGGGCGACCGGCGCGGATCCCGGCCTCGATCGCGGCGCCGACGTCATGGACGTGCACGTGGACGTTGAAGAGCCCGTCTCCTCCGACCACGACCAGGGAGTCGCCCAGAGGCGCCAGAGCCTGCTTGAGGTCGGGGATCCGGTCGTCCTCGGCGTCGAGGAGATACATCACCTCGTAGGCCGGACCGTCCTCGGTGAGGTCACCCGCCGGCATCGGGACCGGGATGCTCGGCCGTCCGATGGGCGACGTGACCGGCATCGGACGGCGGCCGGTGAGCACGGTCTCGGCCGCGTCGAGGATCACGCTGAGCCCGCGGCCCCCGGCGTCGACCACGCCGGCGTCACGCAGGACCTGGAGCTGCTCGGGGGTCCGGGCGAGGGCCTCCCGGGCCGACTCCGCCGCAGCGGCGACGACGTCGCGGGCACGCGCGGCCGGGTCGCCGGCCCGCGCGGCGGCGGCCTCGGCGGCGGCCCGGGCCACGGTCAGGATCGTCCCTTCGACCGGGTCGCCCACGGCGGCATAGCTCGCCTCGCAGGCTCCAGTCATCGCGGCGGCGATCACGGTGGCGTTGCGATCCCCCGTCTCGCGGGCGCCGACCCGCTGGGCGAACGCGCCCAGCATCTCGCTCAGGATCACCCCGCTGTTGCCGCGTGCCCCGAGCAGAGCCCCGCGGCGGAACGCCTGCAGCCCGGCGGCCAGGTCGGCGGAGGGCGCCCCCACGAACTCGCGGAGCGCGTCTCGGGCAGCCGACATCGTGAGGTACATGTTGGTGCCGGTGTCGCCGTCGGGCACGGGATAGACGTTGAGGGCGTCGATCTCCTCACGGGCCTCGGCGAGCGCGTCCGTGGCGAGGTCGACGAAGCGCAGGACAACCGGGAGGCGGATGGTGCCGTCGGTGGGCGCTTCCATGGCTGCCTCGTCGTTCCTGATCGGGTGTCCGGATCGGGCCCTGCGTGCTGCCACAGGTTAGTCGCTCGTACCCCCGTTCCTGAGGTGGGCGACGATTCGCACGCGGGCCGGAGGGTCGGATACTCTTGCTCGGTTGCCCGCCACGTCGGGCCCTCGTTCAAACCTCGATCCTCAGGAGTTCACGGTGGCTGCCGTCTGTGACATCTGCGCCAAGAAGCCGGGCTTCGGCAACAACCGGCCCTGGTCGCGCAAGATCACGAAGCGTCGCTTCGACCCCAACATCCAGCGCGTCCGGGCCACGGTCAACGGCACGCCCAAGCGCCTCAACGTCTGCACCGGCTGCCTCAAGGCGGGCAAAGTCACGCGCTAGCCGATGCGGCGAGGCCGCAGTGGCGTCAGCGCGGGAGGTTGAACGAGCCGTCGTGGCGCGAAGCGCAACGAACCGGCGCGTCGAAACCCGGTGAGACGACTGCGAACCGCGACCCACGAGGGTCGCGGTTCTTGCATTTCAGAAGTGGGTCCAGCCGGTCGGGCCGTCGTACTCCATGCCGTCGACCGTGACGCCAGCACCCTCGGCCACGGTGCCGACGACCAGCCATCCGTCGGGCACGGACCCGTCGGGGAAGGTGGCCAGCAGCGCGTGGTCGTCCCCCCCGCCGAGGATGAACTGGAGGGGGTCGGCGCCCAGGGCGGCGCCGACGGCCTGCAGCGGCTCGGCCACGTCGAAGGCGTGACGGTGGACGTCGATGGCGACGCCCGAGGCGGTGGCGACATGAGCGGCGTCGGCGAGCAGCCCGTCGGAGACGTCGATCATCGAGGTGGCGCCCGCGTCGGCAGCGACCTGCCCCGCGTCGTACGGCGGCTCGGGTCGGCGGTAGGCCTCGACCAGGACCCTCGGGGAGCGGAAGCCCCGCCCCAGCACGGCCATGCCCGCCGCCGCCCAGCCCTGGCGACCACACAGCGCGAGCACGTCCCCCGGCCGGGCCCCGGACCGCACCACGGGCGCGACCGTGCACGCGCCGAGCACTGTCACGGCGATCACGACCTGGTCGGCGCGACTCAGGTCACCACCAACCACGGACGCCCCGACGAGTGCACACTCCTCGGCGAAACCGCGTGCGAAGTCCAGCGCCCACTCGGCGGGGAGATCGGCTGGCGCGGCGAGCCCGATCGTGAGCGAGGTGGCCCGGCCGCCCATCGCGTTGATGTCGGAAAGGTTCTGAGCCGCGGCACGATGGCCGACGTCCGCGGCGGAGACCCAGTCGCGCCGGAAGTGCCGTCCCTCGACCATGAGGTCGGTCGACACGACGACGTGCCCGGTGCGCACCCGGAGGACCGCGGCGTCATCGCCGGGCCCCACCACCACCTGGTCGCCCTGCGCGAAGATCCCCGTGAGCGCCTCGATCAGCCCGAACTCTCCGGCGTCAGAGACGGTGGCGTCGGGGGGAAACGTCATGGCGCCATCCCACCAGACCGACGCCTGCTCCGCCCACAAGGGGACCTATCGAGAGGTCCTCGGCGCACGGTAGGTTTGCCCGCGACACAGCCCCGCACCATGACGAGGAGTCCACGATGGTCGTCCAGGCGTACATCCTGATCCAGACCGACGTCGGCAAGGCCGCTGAGGTGGCCCGCGAGATCGCGACGGTCAAGGGCGTCACGCTGGCCGAGGACGTCACCGGACCGTACGACGTGATCGTGCGCGCCGAGGCCCGCAACGTCGACGAGCTCGGGAAGCTCGTCGTCTCCAAGGTGCAGAACCTCGACGGCATCACCCGGACCCTGACCTGCCCGGTCGTGCACATCTGACGGGCAGGATGTCGTCGCGACGCCCCGGGCCCCGACGGGTCCGGGGCGTCGCCGTGTCCGGGATGCTGCTGGCCCTGGCGGGCTGTGCCGACGGTCCGGTCTCCATCCCCGCCACCGACGCGGCGCCTGCGGCCGCGGCGGTCTGTCAGCAGTTCCTGGCGGATCTGCCCTCCGAGCTGGCCGGCGAGGAGAAGCGGGCCCTTGCCCGCAGTGGAGCGCTCGGAGCCGCCTGGGGCGACCCGGCGATCGTCCTGACGTGCGGGGGTGAGCTGCCCGACGACTTCGACCGCTTCTCGCAGTGCGTCGAGGCCAACGGGGTCGGCTGGTTCGTGCCGGCCGACGCCGAGAAGGACCAGTCCGCCACCGCCGTCCTCACCGCGGCCGGCTACAGACCCGTCGTCCGGGTGAGCGTCCCCGGCGACTACCGGCCGGAGGGTATCGCCTCGGTCATGGCCCAGTTGGCGGCTCCGGTGGAAGACCACCTGAAGCTGGTCGACCGTTGCGAATGACCAGCTACGACGGTCGGTGGATCAGCGGAGGCCGGTGTCGCGGGCGAGCGCGAGCTGGATCAGCCGGTCGACGAGCTCGGGATAGTCCACCCCTGTGGCCGCCCACATCCGCGGGAACATCGACAGGGGCGTGAATCCGGGCATCGTGTTGATCTCGTTGACCACCAGGGACTCGTCGGGCATCACGAAGAAGTCGACGCGCGCCAACCCCTCGCAGCTGACCGCCTCGAAGGTGCGGGCGGCCAGCGCCCGCAGCCGGGTGGTGACGTCGTCGGGGAGCTTGGCCGGGACGTCGAGCTCGGTCGCCTCCTCAGGCAGGTACTTGGCAGCGAAGTCGTAGAACTCGTGGTCGCCGGTGATCCGGATCTCCGCCGGGAGCGACGTCTCAGGCGTCCCGTCGGGCGCCTGCAGCACTCCGCACTCCACCTCTCGTGCCCCTTCGGCGGAAACCTCGACCAACGCTTTGGGGTCGTGCCGGTGTGCCTCCTCCAGACCGGACTCGAGCTCGGAGGCGTCGTGGGCCTTGGAGATGCCGATGCTGGACCCGCCCCGGGCCGGCTTGACGAAGAGCGGGTAGCCGAGGGCGTCGGCGCGATCCCGGCAGGTCCGGGGGTCGGTGGCCCACTGGCGGGCGGTGATCGTCACCGACGGCAGCACCGGCAGCCCGGCCTCGGCCAGCACGACCTTCATGTAGGCCTTGTCCATGCTCACCGCGCTGGCGAGGACGCCGGCACCGACGTAGCGGACCCCGGCCATCTCGAACATGCCCTGGATCGTGCCGTCCTCGCCCCAGGGGCCGTGCAGCAGGGGAAAGACCACGTCGACCTCGCCCAGGGTGTGCGGCGGCTGGGAGGCCTCGGTGACCACGAGGTCGGTCCCCCGGCTCTCCCGGGCGAGCGCCACAGTGGCACGGTCGCCGTCGACCGCGGGGAGCTGGTCGGGTCCCTTGATCTGCAGCCGGTCGGGGTCGCCGGACTCCAGGACCCACCGGCCGTCGGTCGCGATCCCGACGGGCACCACGTCGTAGGCGTCCCGGTCGATGGCCTGCAGGACGCTTCCGGCCGTGACGCACGAGATCGCGTGCTCGCTGGAGCGGCCCCCGAACACGACGGCGACGCGGGGCTTGCGGGTGGGCGCGTTCATCGGGTCGACCCTATCCACCTACTCTCGTGCGCATGCCCGAGGACGCGCCCACCCTGAAGCCCTCCACCGTCGCGGTCACGGTCGGCCGGCCGAACAAGGAGCCGGACGCTCCGCTGAACACTCCGCTCACGATGGCCTCGACCTACGTCGCCGGGGGGGACCTGGAGTACGGCCGCTACGCCAACCCGACCTGGAACGCGTTCGAGGAGGCCCTCGGCGCGCTCGAGGGCGGACGTTGCCTGTCGTTCGCGTCCGGCCTCGCCGCGGTGGCCACGGTGCTGGACCTCGTCGGCCAGGGCAGCCGGGTGGTGGCCCCCCGGCACGCCTACAACGGCACGGTGATGCAGCTGGCCGACCTCGAGGCCCGTGGCCGGCTGCAGGCCGAGCTGGTCGACATCACCGACACCGACGCCGTCGTTGCAGCCTGTGACGACGCAGCGCTGGTCTGGCTGGAGTCTCCCACCAACCCGGCCCTCGAGATCGCCGACATCGCCACGATCGGCGCAGCAGCTCACGAGGCCGGCGCCTACGTCGTGGTCGACAACACATTCGCCACTCCCCTGCTGCAGCGCCCGCTCGAGACGGAGGTCGACCTCGTCGTGCACTCGGCGACGAAGTTTCTCGCGGGCCACAGTGATGCCCTTCTCGGCGCCGTCGTCACCCGCGACGACCAGTTGTACGACGTCCTGAAGGGTCGGCGCGACCTGATCGGAGCGATTCCCGGCACCCTCGAGGCATGGCTCGCCCTGCGTGGCCTGCGCACGCTCCACCTGCGCGTCGAGCGTTCCCAGGCCAACGCCGCCGAGCTGGCGCGCCGGTTGTCCGCGCATCCGGCCGTCGAGGAAGTGCGCTATCCGGGATTCGGGGGGATCGTCGCGATCGTCCTCGAACAGGGCGCGCTCGCCGCTGATCTTCTGACCCACAAGACGAAGCTGTGGGTGCACGCGACGTCACTCGGTGGCGTGGAGTCGACGTTCGAGCGCCGTCGGCGCTGGAAGACGGAGCCGGCCACGATCCCCGACGCGCTGGTGCGGATGTCGGTCGGGATCGAGGACGTCGACGACCTGTGGGCGGACCTGGAGAAGGCGCTCGACGACTTGTCTGGTGACTCCGCCGGGTAGGTCCGCTTTCGCGTCACCGGGTTTCGACACGCTCGCGCGACCTCGTTCCTCGGTCGCGTCGCTTGCTCAATCTTCGCCGGCCCACGGTCCGACCTCGTGCCTCGGTCGTACCTGCCGTCTCAGTCCGTCTCGGCCTTCGTCTCGCGGCGGATGAATGCGTCCATCATCTCGCGCGCGGTGATCTTGCCCGCGACCACGGAGTCCACGTGCTCCGCGATCGGCGCGTCGATGCCCGTGCGCCGGGCCAGAGCCAGGAGGGAGGAGCACGACTTCGCGCCCTCGGCGACCTGCCGCGTGCTCGCGTAGATCTCCTCGGTGGTCATCCCCTTGCCGAGGTTCTCCCCGAAGGTCCGGTTGCGCGAGAGCGGGGAGGAGCAGGTCGCGACCAGGTCGCCCAGGCCTGCCAACCCCATCAGCGTCAGCGGGTTGGCGTCGAGCGCGGTGGCGAGCCGAGCGGTCTCCGCGAGGCCGCGGGTGATCACCGACGCGGTGGTGTTGTCGCCGAACCCCAGCCCGACGGCCATCCCGACCGCGAGGCCGACGACGTTCTTGTAAGCGCCACCCAGCTCGCAACCGAGCACGTCGACGCTGGTGTAGGGACGGAACGCCGGCGAGTGGCACATCGCCTGGAGCCGTTTGGCGACCTCTTCCTCGGCGCAGGCGACCACCGAGGCCGCCGGTTCACGGCGGGCGATCTCCGCGGACAGGTTCGGGCCGCTGACGACGGCGACCCGCTCCGGACCGGCGCCGGTGACCTCCTCGATCACCTCGCTCATCCGCTTGAGGCTGCCGAGCTCCACACCCTTCATCAGCGAGACCAGGGG
>JBJMIQ010000055.1:0-17778 GCA_045806805.1 Nocardioides sp.
TGTCGGTTACTTCCTACCCTTGCCGGACTTGCGGCGACGGATGATCTGGGCGTCGCTGGCCTTGCGGCGACGCGTACGGCCCTCGGGCTTGCCCCAGGGCGAGACCGGGTGGCGGCCACCGGAGGTCTTGCCCTCGCCGCCACCGTGGGGGTGGTCGACGGGGTTCATCACGACACCACGGACAGTGGGGCGCTTGCCCTTCCAGCGCATGCGGCCGGCCTTGCCCCAGTTGATGTTCGCCTGCTCGGCGTTGCCGACCTCGCCGATGGTGGCGCGGCAGCGCACGTCGACGAAACGCATCTCGCTCGACGGCATCCGCAGCGTGGCCCGGGAACCTTCCTTGGCCACCAGCTGGGCGGAGATGCCCGCCGAACGGGCGATCTTGGCCCCGCCGCCGGGTCGCAGCTCCACGCAGTGGATGGTGCTGCCGACCGGGATGTTGCGCAGCGGGAGGTTGTTGCCGGGCTTGATGTCGGTGTTGGGGCCGGACTCGACGGCCGCTCCCTGCTGCAGGCCGCGGGGGGCGATGATGTAGCGCTTCTCGCCGTCGACGTAGTGCAGCAGCGCGATCCGGGCGGTGCGGTTGGGGTCGTACTCGATGTGGGCGACCTTGGCCGGGACACCGTCCTTGTCGTAGCGACGGAAGTCGATGATCCGGTAGGCCCGCTTGTGGCCACCGCCCTGGTGCCGGGTGGTGATCCGGCCCTGGTTGTTGCGGCCGCCCTTCTTGGGCAGCGGACGGGTCAGCGACTTCTCCGGCGTTGTCCGGGTCACCTCGACGAAGTCGGCGACCGACGAGCCCCGGCGGCCCGGGGTGGTCGGCTTGTACTTGCGGATTGCCATGTCAGTTCGTCCTTAGCGCCCGGTCAGGAGACCGGACCTCCGAAGATGTCGATGCGGTGGCCCTCAGCCAGGCTGACGATGGCGCGCTTGGTGTTCACGCGCTTGCCAATGCCGAACCGGGTACGCCGCGTCTTGCCCTGGCGGTTGATCGTGTTGACCGAGGTGACCTTGACGTTGAACACCTTCTCGACCGCGATCTTGATCTCGGTCTTGTTGGCGTCGGGACGCACGAGGAAGGTGTACTTGTTGGCGTCGAGCAGGCCGTAGCTCTTCTCCGACACGACCGGGGCGAGCAGGATGTCGCGGTGGTCCTTGTGCAGGGTGCTCACTTGTCGGCCTCCTCGGCGGCGGGCTTCTCGGCAGCCTTCTTGGCCGGGGCTTTCCTGGCCGGCGCCTTCTTGGCAGGGGCCTTCTTGGCGGTCTTCTTGGCCGCCGGCTCCTCGGCCTTCTCCTCGGTCGCGGCGTCGTTGGCCGGAGGCTCGACGACCTCCGCCTTGCGTTCCGAGGCAGCGGCGGTGCCGTTGACGAACGCGTCGTAGGCGCCCTTGGTGAAGACGACGTCGTCGGAGGACAGCACGTCGTAGGTGTTGAGCTGGTCGACCGCGACGATGTGGACCTCGGGGGCGTTGCGCAGCGAGAGCCAGGTCAGCGCGTCGCTGCGCTCGAGCACGACGAGGTAGCGGTGGCGGTCGGTCAGCCCGGCCAGAGACGCCAGCGCGGCCTTGGTCGAGGGCACGTCACCGGAGACCAGGCCCTCGACCACGTGGACGCGGTCGTTGCGAGCCCGGTCGGAGAGGGCACCGCGCAGGGCGGCTGCCTTCATCTTCTTCGGCGTGCGCTGGTCGTACTTGCGGGGCTGGGGACCGTGGACGACGCCACCGCCGGCGAACTGCGGCGCGCGGATCGAACCCTGACGGGCGCGGCCGGTGCCCTTCTGCTTGTAGGGCTTGCGGCCACCGCCACGGACGTTGCCGCGGGTCTTGGTGGCGTGGGTGCCCTGGCGGGCCGCAGCCTGCTGGGCCACGACCACCTGGTGGATCAGGGGCACGTTGACGGCGACGTCGAAGATCTCGGCCGGAAGGTCGACCTTGACGGTCTTGACGCTCTGGGTCGGGCTCACTGGGCGGCCTCCTTGCCAGAAGTGACGGAGCTCTTGGCAGCCGAACGGAGGATCACGAGGCCACCCTTGGGACCGGGAACGGCGCCCTTGAGCAGGATCAGGCCCTTCTCGGTGTCGACCGCGTGCACGGTGACGTTCTGGGTGGTGACGGTGTCGTTCCCCATCCGGCCGGCCATCCGCACGCCCTTGAAGACGCGACCGGGCGTGGCGCAGGCACCGATAGAGCCCGGCTTGCGGTGGTTGCGGTGGGCGCCGTGGGAAGCCCCGACGCCGGAGAAGCCGTGGCGCTTCATCGTGCCCGCGAAACCCTTGCCCTTGCTGGTGCCGGTGACGTCGATCTCCTCGCCGGCGGCGAAGGTGTCGACCGCGAGCTCCTGGCCCACGGAGTACGACGACGCCTCGCTGGTGCGGATCTCGACCAGGTGGCGGCGGGGGGTGGTGCCGGCCTTGGCGAAGTGACCGGCGCGCGGCTGGTTCACCTTGCGGCCGTCGATCTCGCCGAAGCCGAGCTGGATGGCGTTGTAGCCGTCGGTCTCGGGCAGCCGGACCTGGGTGACCACGTTGGTGCCGGCGGCGACCACGGTCACGGGGACGACCCGGTTGTTCTCGTCCCAGAGCTGGGTCATGCCGAGCTTGGTGCCCAGCAGACCCTTCAGGTTGCGTTCGAGAGTAGTCATTGGTTTCGCTTCCCCGACTAGAGCTTGATCTCGATGTCGACGCCGGCGGGCAGGTCGAGCCGCATCAGGGAGTCGACGGTTTTCGGCGTGGGGTCGATGATGTCGATGAGACGCTTGTGGGTGCGCATCTCGAAGTGCTCGCGCGAGTCCTTGTACTTGTGGGGCGAGCGGATGACGCAGTAGACGTTCTTCTCGGTCGGCAGCGGCACCGGGCCGGCGACCTGGGCACCCGTACGGGTGACCGTGTCCACGATCTTGCGCGCCGAGGTGTCGATCACCTCGTGGTCATAGGCCTTGAGCCTGATGCGGATCTTCTGTCCCGCCATAGGTCTCTCTCGTCCTTTACGTCTGTCTGCACCCAGGGGTGCCGCGTGCCGTGTCATCCCGAGACCACCCCGGGTGAGGTGGTCCCGCCCGTGCTCCACCACGCTCAGCCTCCGACCCCCGCGGTCGGGTGTGTCGGACCATGCCGACGCACAAGTTCCTCGAGGATTCTGCTGGTTGTTGGTGGCGCCCGACGGGTTCGTCGAGCTGATCGGGTCTCCTGGATCGGTGCGGCCGCACGCCAACCACTGATCGTTCGTGAGAACCCGATTCAGTAGTCAAGATGTGCCGCACCCCGGCAACCCGCCGGAGCAACCGGACTATCTTGGCAGACACCGGACCGATGCACCAAATCCGATGGGCGGAGCCGACGGCCGCAAGGATGAGTGGATGATCGACCCGAGCCCCCTCTGGGACTTCGACGACCCCGCCGGTTCTGAGCAGCGGCTGCGCAAGGCGGCGGCGGCCGCGACTGGGGACGACCGGGCCGCCTGGCAGACGCAGGTCGCCCGCGCGCTCGGGCTCCAGGATCGGTACGACGAAGGGCAGGCGCTGCTCGACGAGGTGGCGGCCGGTGCACGCGGTGGGGAGGTACCCGCGCGGGTCGCGCTCGAGCGGGGTCGGCTGCGCCGCTCGTCCGGCCATCCAGAGGCCGCGCGCCAGGACTTCGAGGAGGCGGTACGGCTGGCCGGGGATGCGGGCCTCGAGGAGCTGCAGGTCGACGCCCTGCACATGGTGGCGTTGGTCGTGCCGCCAGACGAGGCGCTCGAGGCGGGTCGATACGCCCTGGACGTGGCCCGCGCCGCGACCGACCCGCGGGCGCGGGACTGGGACGCCTCGCTGCTCAACAACCTCGGGATGGCCCAGGCCGACGCTGGGGACCACGTCGCGGCGCTGGTCAGCTTCGAGGAGGCGCTCGAGGCACGCGAACGGATTGGAGACATTGGTCGTATCCGCGTCGCGCGGTGGATGATCGCGTGGGCCCTGCGCCACCTCGGTCGCACCGACGAAGCCCTGGCGATGCAGCGGGAGCTCAGGACGGAGCTCACCGCAGACGGCCAGCACGACCCCTACGTGGACGAGGAGATCTCGCTGCTCGAGGGCAAGCAGGGTTGACCGGCCAACACGTCCGCCCCGAGGGGGCGGATACCTGACAGGATGTGCGCGTCGCCGTCCGAGCGGCACGAGGGGACGAGGATGTCAGGCAACCAGTCGTACCCACCCCCGGGTCACGGCGCTCCACTACCGGGGACCGGCGCGGCCACTCCGCCACCCGGACCGGGACCCCATCCGGGCTGGGGCCAGGCAGCGCCGTCGCAGTCACCGCCGCCCCCACCGCCGGGGATGCTCGGTGCGGCCCACAAGCCGGGGGCGATGCCGTTGCGTCCGCTGGGTCTGGGTGACATCTACGACGCCGCGTTCCGGATCATCCGCTTCAACCCAAGGGCCACGGTGGGCTCGTCGGTGCTTGTCGCTGCGGTCGCCATGGCCCTGCCAGTACTGGTCGCCACGGCCCTGACCTGGACAGTCGACGTGAGGCTGGACCAGAGCGGAACCGATCTCGGGGCGGCCGATCTGGTGGGGTGGATGGTGTCCGCGCTTCAATTCGTCGGCACAATCCTGGTCACCGGGATGGTCGCCCACGTCGCCGCGGCCGCCGCGGTCGGCCGCCGGCTGAGCCTGGGTGAGGCGTGGCGGGCGACCCGCGGGAAGCGCTGGCGTCTGATCGGTCTCTCGTTCTTGCTGGTGCTCAGCGCCATCGTTCTGTTCGCGGCCTACGGCGCTGCGTGGTTCCTCGTCGTGCTCACGACGGACGGCGCGGCCCCCCTCGTCATCTGGGGTGTGCTCACCGTCCCGGTCTTCGTCTGCCTGTTCCTGTGGCTGTGGTTCCGGGTGGCCTACCTCCCGGTGCCTGCGCTGATGTTGGAGGACGTGGGTGTGTTCGGCGCGCTCGGGCGGGCGTTCCGGCTCAGTCATCGTCAGTTCTGGCGGATCTTCGGAATCGCCCTCCTGACCGTGCTCATCACCGGGGTTGCGAGCCTGGTGCTCTCAGTCCCGCTGACCCTGATCGGCGTGTTCGCGATCGCGGCCGTGGGGCCGCAGTACGAGCTGCTCGGGCTGGTCGTCATGCAAGCCGTCACCTCGGTGGTGACGGCCGCGTTCGTCGCCCCGTTCACCGGCGCCGTCACCGCGCTGCAGTACCTCGACCAGCGCATTCGCAAGGAGGCCTACGACGTCGAGCTGATGACTCAGGCGGGAATCACCGCGTCGTGATCCCGGTCCTCCGCGCCCTGGCCGTCGATCCGCTCGACCCCTCGCCGGACGACGCACGGTCGTGGATGCAGCGGGAGCTCCTGGACCCGGAGTACCACCAGCAGAACGTCGTCGAGCGTCTGATCACCTGGGTGGAGCGCCAGCTCGGCGGCGGGCTGGCGACCGCAGGGCTCCTGTCGACGGCCGCCGCGATCCTGGTCTTCCTGCTCCTGCTCGGCGCTTTCGCCTGGCTCCTCTCGCGCATCCAGCGCACACGTCGTTCCCGCGCCGCGGCCGGACCCGTGCTCGGCCACGAGGTCGTCACCGCTGCGGAGCTACGGGCCCGGGCCGAGGCCGCGCTCGCGGATGGCCGACCGGAGGAGGCCCTCGTCGACGGCTTCCGCGCCCTGGCGGTCCGGCAGGTCGAGCGCGGTCGCCTGGACGACTCTCCCGGCGCCACGGCGCACGAGGTGGCGCTGCTGCTGGCCACGGAGTACCCCCAGCACAGCGCGCGCGTCGGCGACAACGCCCTGCTCTTCGACCTCGTGCTCTACGGCGATCGACCGGCGACCACAGAGCAGGCCACGGGTGTGTTGACCCTGGACGACGAGCTGGCAGGGGCGGCGCGATGAGCGGTGGCCCCGGGACCGACACCCGCGTCAGCTCGTCCTGGCGGGGATTCGTCGCCCGCCACGGTGCCGCCCTGGTCATCACCCTCGGACTTGTGGTGGCGCTCGCCGTCGTGGTCCTGCTCGGCGGCGGCGCCCGGACCGGCACGCCACTGGACCCGGACAACCCCGGACCTGATGGCGCGCAGGCCCTCGCCCGCGTCCTGGAGAGCCGGGGCGTCGACGTCACGGTGGCCAGGGGCGCCGACGATCTGGAGGCGACTCCGACCGACGTCGGCACCGACACCATGGTCGTGGTCACGTCGACCGATTTCCTCGGCAGGACGACCATGCGTCGCCTCTTGTCGCACACCCGAGGCGTGCCCCTGGTGCTGGTGGAGCCCGGTCCCGGGCTGTTCGAGGTCGTCGGCGCAACGGACCCGCCGTCCCGAGTGACCCAGTCCGGCGGCTGGGAGGCGGATTGCTTCGACCCGATGTTCGCGGACCTGAGGGTGGAGGTCGACCGTGCCCTCGCCTACCAAGGCGAAGGATGCTTCCGGGACGGGGAAGGCTCGCTGGTCGTGGAGAGCGGCGACGTCACCTTGTTCGGGGTCGCGCAGGCAATGACCAACGACCAGATCATGCGCGCTGACAACGCCGCTGCCTCGCTTCGCCTCCTCGGCCAGCACGACCGACTCGTCTGGTACGTCCCAACCCTCGATGACCTCCCGGCCGGGGACGGGGTCAGCCTCGAGACGCTGCTCCCCGGCTGGATCGCGCCCGGCCTGTGGCTGGCCGCGCTTGCGGCCGTCGCCCTCGTCGTGTGGCGGTCCCGCAGGCTCGGGCCGCTCGCCACCGAGCCACTCCCCGTCGTGGTGAAGGCGATCGAGACCACCCAGGCCCGTGGACGGCTCTACCGCAAGGCACGCGACCGGCCGCACGCAGCCGAGGCCCTCAGGCAGGCGACCCGTACCCGGGCGGCGACCCGACTGGGCCTCACGGGACCGAGAGATCCCCTCCTCGTCTCCGAGGTGGCTCGGCACACCGGTCGCGACGAGGCCGACGTGGCCGCACTGCTGGACCCGGCCACGCCCCCGGGGACCGACCAGGACCTGATCATGCTGGCCCGCGGGCTGGCCGAGCTCGACAGAGAGGTACGACGCACATGACCGAGCCCGTCGCTTCGACCGCCGCCGCATCGCACCACGACCAGGCCCGGGAGCGGCTGGCCGCCGTCCGGACCGAGGTCGCCAAGGCGGTCGTGGGCCAGGACGCCGCCGTCTCCGGCCTGCTCGTCGCGCTCCTGTGCGGCGGGCACGTGCTGATGGAAGGGGTCCCGGGCGTGGCCAAGACCCTGCTGGTCCGCACCCTCGCGGCGGCGCTGTCGGTGGACGCCCGCCGGGTCCAGTTCACCCCCGATCTGATGCCGGGAGACATCACCGGCTCGATGGTCATCGACAACAAGCAGGGCGAGCTGTCCTTCCGGGAGGGGCCGCTGTTCACCAACCTGCTCCTGGCCGACGAGATCAACCGGACGCCGCCCAAGACCCAGTCCGCGCTGCTCGAGGCGATGGAGGAGGGGCAGGTCTCGGTCGACGGGGTCTCGCGCCGCCTGCCGCGTCCGTTCCTGGTGGCGGCCACCCAGAACCCGATCGAGTACGAAGGCACCTACCCGCTGCCGGAGGCCCAGCTCGACCGGTTCCTGGTCAAGGTCGTGCTGCCGATCCCCGACCGGGAGGCCGAGCTCGAGATCCTGCGGCGTCATGCCGAGGGGTTCGACCCGCGGGACGTCGCCGGAGCGGGGGTGGCGGCCGTGGCCGGTGCCGCCGACATCGAGGCCGGCCAGGTCGCCGTACGCGGGGTCTCGATATCGCCCGACGTCGCCGGGTACGTCGTCGACATCGCCCGAGCCACGCGGGAGTCGCCGTCACTGAGCCTGGGCGTCAGCCCCCGCGGCGCCACGGCCCTGCTCCGGGCGGCGCGGGCATGGGCCTGGTTGAGCGGTCGCGACTTCGTGACCCCCGACGACGTGAAGTCGCTGGCGCACGCCACGCTGGTGCACCGGCTGGGGCTGCGGCCGGAGGCCGAGCTGGAGGGCGTGGACGTCGACCAGGTCTTGTCGTCCGCCCTCGGGTCGGTACCGGTCCCCCGGTGACGGTGCAGGACTGATGGCGCTGTCGGGCCGGGTGCCCGTCCTCCTGCTGCTGGGCCTGCTGCCCGTGGTGCTCCGGCCGTCCCGGGGCACGGTGTGGCTGTGGGTGCTCGCGGTCGTCGTGCTGATTCTCGTCGACTGGGCACTCGCTCCGCGGCCCGGCGGGTTGTCGCTGACCCGTCGGCCCCTCGAGACGGTCCGGCTCGGCCAGCCGACGGAGACGGTGCTGGTCACCGCGAACGAGTCCCGGCGCCCGATGCGCCCCCAGGTGCGCGACGCGTGGCAACCGACGGCCGGTGCCGCGGGCAACCGGCACCGGATCCGGCTGGGGCCGGGCGACCGCACCCTGCTCAGGACCGCGCTCCTGCCACGCCGCCGCGGCGACCTGCGAGCGGTGGGAGTGACCGTCCGGGTCCCGGGACCGCTGGGGCTGGCCTCGCGACAGGCCACCCGGATGGTCCCCGGGACGGTCCGGGCCCTGCCCGCCTTCGACTCGCGCAAGCACCTCCCGAGCCGGCTGGCGAGGTTGCGGGAGCTGGACGGTCGGTCGGCGGTCCGGGTGCGGGGGCAGGGCACCGAGTTCGACTCGCTCCGGGAGTACGTCCGCGGCGACGACGTCCGCTCCATCGACTGGCGGGCCACGGCGCGCTCCGCCGGCGTGGTGGTGAGGACCTGGCAGCCCGAGCGCGACCGCCGGGTGGTGCTGGTGCTCGACACCTCCCGCGTGTCGGCCGGCCGCGTCGACGACGTACCCCGGCTGGACTCGGCGATGGACGCGGCGCTGCTGCTCGCGGCCCTCGCCGCGCGCGCCGGCGACCGGGTCGATTTCCTGGCCGGCGACCGGCGCGTCCGAAGCCGGCTCCGGGCGACCGGCGGCCGCGACGTCGCCCGGAACCTGCAGGAGTCGATGGCCGACCTCGAACCGGTGATCGCCGAGGCCAACTGGTCCGCGCTGGCCGGCGCCGTCACGGCTCTGGGCCGGCGTCATGCGCTGGTCGTGCTCCTGACGCCCCTGGAGCCGGCGGCCCTCGAGGAGGGACTGCTCCCGGTGCTGCCCACCCTCACCCACCACCACCGGGTGGTCCTCGCCTCGGTCCGGGACCCCGCCCTGGACCGCCTCGCGAGCTCGCGCGACGACCTCGCTCAGGTCTACGACGCGGCTGCGGCCGAGCAGGTGCTGCAGCGCCGACGACGGACCGCGGACCTGCTCCGCGCCCTGGGCGTCCACGTGGTCGACACCGACGCCGAGCGGCTGCCCCCGGCCCTGGCCGACCACTACCTGGACCTGAAGGCGCGGGGGTTGCTCTGACCGCTGGGGACTCAGCGGCCATGTAACACGCCGTCCACCCATCTACCACGCCGTTGCAACGGCCTGATGGTCCTGCGGACGGCGTGCTACAAGCGGATCTCGGAGCAGTCAGGCCTGGGTGGCGACCCGGTCCTCGAGGAGCGAGGCGTCCAGGTCGCCGGTGTGTCCGCGCCGTGCGGCCGACCGGCCGAGGACGAAGACGTAGGCGAAGAACACGGCTTCGGCCAGCAACCCGATGCCGATCCTGGCCCAGGTGGGCAGCCCCGACGGGGTCACGAACGCCTCGATGATCCCGGAGACCATGAGCACCGCGACCAGGCCCAGCACCACCGTCCCGGCCGTCCGGCCCTCCCGGGCCATCGACTGCGACCGGGTCAGCTCGCCCGGCTCGACCCACGACCAGAACAGCCGCAACCCGACCCCACCGGCGACGAACACCGCCGTGAGCTCGAGCAGCCCGTGCGGGAGGATCAGCCCCCAGAACTGGGCGCCGTGACCGGCGCGGTGCATGATCGACCCGATGATCGCGATCCGGGCGACGTTGGAGAACAGCAGGTAGACCACGGGGAAACCGAGCACGCCGAAGGCCACGCACAGCGCGGCCACCCAGGCGTTGTTGATCCAGACCTGCGCGGCGAAGTGGGTGGCGGCGTGCTCGCTGTAGTAGCCCTCGAAGTTCCGGTTGACCAGATCCTCGATCTCCGAAGGAGACATCATGCTCTGCTCGACGCTCGGGTGCTGCAGCAGCCACAGCAGCATCACCGCGGTGACGACCACGTTGGCGACCATCACGCCGAGCCACCACCGCCGCTGGCGGTAGAGCGCAGCCGGGAACCTCTCGGTGAAGAAGGACGCCACGTTGCGCCAGGTGGTGACCTGGGTGCCCGCCGCCCGGTTCCGTGCCCGGGCGAGCAACGACGAAAGGTGGGCCACCAGCGTTGCGTCGGCCGCCGAGGTGCGGACCACAGAGAGATGGGTGGCCACCTGCTGGTACCGCTCCACGAGCTCGTCGCTCTCGGCGCCGTTCAGACGCCGCTGCCCCACGAGTGCCTCGAGGCGCTGCCACTCGTGTGCGTGCGCGAGCACATACGCGTCGAGATCCACGTGCGAAGCCTATGCTGGTCGCGATGTCGGCCCATGAGTTCGCCACCCTCACCTCCGACGATCTCGTCATGGGCGAGGCCGTCGCCCTCGATCTCCCTCCCGCTGGTCTCGGGACGCGCATGACCTCCGGGTTGATCGACGTCGCGGCCACGCTGGGTCTGCTCCTCGTCGTGGGCGTGGTCCTGATGACCGCCACCTTCCAGGCCGACGAAGCGCTCGTGTGGGTGGCCTGGATCGGCACCCTGGTCACCGTGTTCCTCGTGCTCCCCACCACGCTGGAGACGCTCACGCACGGCAAGTCGCTGGGCAAGCTGGCCCTTGGCCTGCGGGCGGTCCGCGACGACGCCGGGCCGGTCTCCCTCCATCAGTCCTTCGTGCGGGCGCTGATCGCGATCGTCGAGGTCTACCTCTTGACCGGCGTCCCCGCGTTCTTCTGTGCCATGGTGAACTCGCGTGGCAAGCGGCTCGGTGACCTGGCCGCCGGCACCTACGTCGTACGCGAGCGGGTGCGGCTGCGTCTGGCGCCGCCACCCGCGATGCCGCCCCGGCTCGCCGGCTGGGCGAGGTCGGCCGACATCGCGTCGCTCCCGACCGGACTCACCCTGGCGGTGCGCCAGTACCTCGGCCGGCTGCCCACGATCGATCCCGAGTCACGGCTGCGGATCGGCACCCGCCTCGCCGACGAGGTCTCGTCGTACGTCGCTCCCGCACCGCCGTCCGGCACCCTGCCTGAGGACTTTCTCTGCGCCGTCCTCGCTTCCCGCCGCGAGCGCGACTCCGCCCGGCTGGCCCGTGAGGCGGCGTTGCGCGCCCGGTTGACCGCGCGTGCCTGACGATCCCCCGGCGAGCTCCCCCTTGTTCCGCCGCGCGCGCCGACCTACCGTCTTTGCGTATGAGGTGGCTCCTCGGTGACGGGTTCGCGCGCCACCTCGGGCGCGCGTCGCGTTCGCTGACGCGCCGTCCCGGAGCCCTCGGCGACCCGCTGCCGACGCCCGATCACCGGGCGTTCGAGCTGATCGTCCGCGACGTGCGGCGGCTCCACCGGCGGTTCTGCGAGACACGGAGCGGGGTGTCCTTCGCCAAGTCCGAAGGGATCCGCCTGGCCTACGACAAGGCGCTCGCGCAGGGTTGCGACGCGCTCGGCCTGACTCACCTGCTCGGCATCCTCGAGGCCGGCGAGGAGCTCGACCGGGAGCGCGCGCGGGTCGAGCTGCTCCTGCACAAGTGGGGGCTGGCACTCGACGAGTCGGCCTGAGTCGCCCCGCTCAGTCCTGACGGGTGTAGGCGAGGTCGGTGATGGACCGGCCGGCCGCGAGGCCCTTGCGCTCGAAGCGGGTGACCGGGCGATCACCCCAGCGCGGGGTGACACCACCGGCCAGCAACGACTCGCCGTCGAGCACCTCGCGCATCTGCTCGGCGTAGTCGGCCCAGTCCGTGGCCAGGCGCCAGGTCGCCCCGGGCGCCAGCCGGGTGGCCGCCAGGTGCGCGAACTCCCGGTTGACCAGTCGACGCTTGCGGTGGCGCTGCTTGGGCCAAGGGTCCGGGAAGAAGGTCCACAGCGCGGCCAGCGAGCCCTCCGCGACCAGGTGCTCCATCGACCAGACCGCGTCCACCGTGCAGAACCTGACGTTCGTGGCGCCGGCCTCGGCGACCCGGCCCATTCCGTCGGCCACGCCCGGGCGCCACACCTCGAGCGCCAGGACGTCGTACGCCGGCCGGGCAGCGGCGAGCACGGCGGTTGACTCACCGATCCCCGACCCGATCTCGACGACCAGCGGAGCGTCCCGGCCGAACCAGGTCCGCAAGTCGAATCCGGGATCGTCCACGGCGTCCTCGGGGATCACCCACCGGTCGTGGTGCGCCTCCCACGCCGCCGCCTGGGTCGGGGTGAAGCGGCTGCCGCGGCGGGAGTAGGTCAGCACCTCCCGCATCCGGCGTCCGTCGTCGGTCAACCGCTGGTGCGGTCGCGTCGGCCGGGTCCGGGACGTGTCGTTCACACGGCCATGATCCCGGACGGCCGGGAGTCAGCTGTCCCCGGACTCGCCGCCGTCGTCCTCGCTGTCGCCCTCGGACCCGACGACGTGGAAGTCTCGGTCGAGCTGCACGTCGACCTGGGAGCCGTCGTCAAGGGTCACCTCGACCTCGTAGTAGCTCTCCTCGTCACCGACCTCGGTCTCGGTCACCCTGCCCTCGCCGGTGTGCTCCAGGGCTGCCTGGGAGGCCCGTTCGAGTGCACTCCCCGAGATGGGCTCATCGGTCGCGTCGTCGTCGGCGACCCCGGTGGCAGCGGCGACACCGCCGCCCACGCCCAGGACCAGCGCGGTGGCTCCGGCGGCGATCAGGATCTTGTTCCGGGTGCGCATGGTGGCGTCCTCTCCGTCGATCTGCGAATGACACCTACACCCTGCCTCACCGGCCCTGAAGCCTTCCTGAACGGGTCGGTTCAGGTTGGCTTCAGGCCCAGGGGGTCAGGCTCTGACCACTCGTACCGAGGACGGAGAACGACATGAGCACCCCCCGACGGCACATCCGGATGGTCTGCGCTGCCACGATGGCTCTGCTGCTGGCGCCACTCGCCGCCTGCGGGCCGGACGAGCCGGCCTCGCCCGCCGGGGGATCCGCCCCCCGCGACCTCCCCCAGGGCAGCGACCCGGTGGAGCTCGATCCCTCGGAGTTCACGCCAGGCTCGGACAACACCTACTTCCCGCTCGAGCCTGGCCAACAATGGACCTACCGGGAATCCGACGGATCCGGAGGCACGGCCGACGTCGTGGTCACGGTCTCCTCGGTGACCACGAAGATCGCCAACGGCGTCGAGGCACGCGTCGTGCGCGACACGGTGACCGAGGACGGTGCGGTCACCGAGGACACGAAGGACTGGTACGCCCAGGATGCCGACGGCAACGTCTGGTACCTCGGTGAGGACACCGCGGAGTTCGAGGACGGCAAGCTGGACACCCGGGAGGGCTCGTTCGAGGCCGGGGTGAACGGTGGGCTGCCGGGAGTGATCATGCCCGCCGAGCCGGAGGCCGGAATGGCGTACCGGCAGGAGTACTACAAGGGAAAGGCGGAGGACAACGGCGCAATACTGGCGACCGGTCAGCAGGCCGAAGTCGCGGCGGGGCACTACGACGACGCCTTGCTCAGCGCGGACACGAGCACGATCGAGCCCGATGTCCTGGAGTACAAGCTCTACGCGCCGGACGTCGGTCTGGTGCTGACGCTCGAAGCCTCAGGTGGTGCGGGTCGCGAGGCGCTGGTGTCGAGCACGAAGGTCAGTGCCGCGATCGCCAAGGCCGCGGGCACGGCGCCTCTCGGTAAGCCGTACGACGACCAAGGCTGACTACATTGATCCCATGATCGACCGCGAGCGGCTGTCCTCACTTCGCGCCGACGAGGAGGCCCGGTTCGTAGATCTGCATCCGCGGTCTGCCGTGCTCGCCGAAGAGGCGCGCGGCCCGTTGCTCTCCGGTGTCCCCATGCCGTGGATGACCCGCTGGCCGGGAAGCTTCCCGCTCACCTTCGACACCGCGACCGGTGCCCGGCTCGTCGACGTCGACGGCATCGAGTACGTCGACCTCTGCCTCGGCGACACCGGGGCCATGACCGGACACGCGCTCCCCCGGGTCGCCGCCGCCGTCGGCGAACGAGCCCGCGCCGGCCTCACCACCATGCTGCCCTCGACCGACGCAACCTGGTGTGCCGACGAGCTGGCACGCCGCTTCGGTCTGCCCCAGTGGCAGTTCGCGATCTCGGCGACCGACGCGAACCGGTTCGTGCTCCGCTTCGCCCGCCACCTGACCGGCCGACCGCGCGTGGCCGTCATGGACTGGTGCTACCACGGCACGGTCGACGAGACGTTCGCCGTGCTGGAGGGCGGCAAGGTCGTCCCCCGGCCCGGCAGCATGGGACCGCAGGTCGATCCGGCCGTCACGACTGCGGTGCTCCCGTTCAACGACGCCGAGGCGCTCGACCGCCGGCTTGCCGACGGCGACATCGCCTGCCTGCTGATGGAGCCCGCGCTCACCAACATCGGCATCGTGCTGCCCGAGGACGGCTACCTCGACGCGGTCCGCGAGATCACCCGTCGACACGGGGTCCTGTTGGTGATCGACGAGACCCACACCTTGTGCGCAGGCCCCGGCGGTTGCACCGTCGCCTGGGACCTCGAGCCCGACTTCGTCGTCGTCGGCAAGGCGATCGGCGGCGGTGTCCCCGCGGCGGCGTACGGCGCGAGTGCGGAGGTGGCGGCCCGTCTCGCGGGCCCGATGAGCAAGCCCGAGATCGACGTGGCCGGCATCGGGGGCACTCTCACCGCCAACGCGCTCTCCCTGGCCGCGGTCCGCGCCACCCTGTCGAGCTGCCTGCGCCAGGAGGACTTCGACGTCGCCATCCCCCTGGCCGAGCGGTTCACCGACGAGGTCGCCGGGGTCATCGCCGACCACGACCTGCCCTGGCACGTCCAGCGCCTCGGCTGCCGGGCGGAGTACTGGTTCTGCCCGCCGCCCCGGGACGGCGCCGCAGCCGCGGCCGCAGTTGATGAGGACCTCGACGCGTTCCTCCACCTCTGGGCTCTCAACCGCGGGATCCTGCTGACGCCGTTCCACAACATGGCGCTGTTCAGCCCGTTCCACACCGAGTCCGACGTCGACCGGCACACCCAGGTGTTCGGCGACGCGGTTGCGGCGTTGCTGAGGTAGCTGTCGCACCTGCCGGAGTGCAGTTTCATCACGGTATGCCGATGAACCCGCGCTCCCCTCGGCGAATTCGGCACGGGAAGTGCGGGTTGGCCTGCATACCTTGATGAAACTGCGACGCGCGGCCGCCACCACATGCAGAACGGCCCCGGGCAGAGCCCGGGGCCGTCCTGATGGATCAGTGGGTCATGCTCACTTCGTAATCTTGGTGACCCGGCCAGCGCCGACGGTGCGGCCACCCTCACGGATCGCGAACCGCAGGCCCTCGTCCATGGCGATCGGCTGGATGAGCTCCACCGACATCTCGGTGTTGTCACCCGGCATGACCATCTCCGTGCCCTCGGGGAGGGTCACCACGCCGGTCACGTCCGTCGTCCGGAAGTAGAACTGCGGGCGGTAGTTGTTGAAGAACGGCGTGTGACGGCCGCCCTCCTCCTTCGACAGGATGTAGACCGAGGCGTCGAAGTTGGTGTGCGGGGTGGTGGTGCCCGGCTTGATCACGACCATGCCGCGCTCGACGTCCTCGCGCTTGGTGCCGCGCAGGAGCAGGCCGTCTTTCTCGCCGGCCTGGCCCTCGTCGAGCAGCTTGCGGAACATCTCGACGCCGGTGACCGTCGACTTCTGCGACTTCTCGCGGATGCCGATGATCTCGACCTCCTGGTTCACCTTGATCACGCCGCGCTCGATGCGACCGGTGATCACGGTGCCACGGCCGGTGATCGTGAAGACGTCCTCGACAGGCATGAGGAACGGCTTGTCGACGTCACGCTCGGGCTGCGGGATGTAGTCGTCCACGGCCTGCATGAGCTCGGCGATGCTCTCGCCCCACTTCTCGTCGCCGTTCAGCGCCGGGAAGGCCGCCACGCGCACCACGGGGAGGTCGTCGCCCGGGAACTCGTAGTCGGAGAGGAGCTCACGCACCTCCATCTCGACGAGCTCCACCAGGTCGGGATCGGCGAGGTCCATCTTGTTCAGGAACACCACCAGCGCCGGCACGCCAACCTGCCGCGCCAGCAGGATGTGCTCGCGCGTCTGCGGCATCGGCCCGTCGGCCGCCGAGACCACCAGGATCGCGCCGTCCATCTGCGCCGCGCCGGTGATCATGTTCTTCACGTAGTCGGCGTGGCCAGGGCAGTCCACATGCGCATAGTGCCGGTTCGTCGTCTCGTACTCGACATGCGCCGTCGAGATCGTGATGCCCCGCTCGCGCTCCTCCGGCGCCTTGTCGATCTGGTCGTACGCCGTGAACGTCGCCCCACCGGTCTTCGCCAGGATCTTCGTGATCGCCGCCGTCAGCGACGTCTTGCCATGGTCCACGTGCCCGATCGTCCCGATGTTGCAGTGCGGCTTGTTCCGCTCAAACTTCGCCTTCGTCATGGTTGTCTTCCTTGCCTAATCAAATCGGTTGTCAGCCGGCCAACTTCGCAACGACCTCGTCCGCCACCGCCTGCGGCACAGGCGCGTAGTGGTCGAAGGTCATGGTGTAGGCGGCGCGTCCCTGGGTCATCGAGCGCAGCGTGTTCACGTAGCCGAACATGTTGGCGAGCGGCACCATGGCGTTGATGACCTGCGCGTTGCCGCGGGCCTCCATGCCGAGGATCTGGCCGCGCCGGCTGTTCAAGTCGCCGATGCAGTCGCCCATGTAGTCTTCCGGCGTCACCACCTCGACCTTCATGATCGGCTCGAGCAGCTTGCACTGCGCCTTGGCCAGGCCGTCGCGGAACGCCGCGCGCGCGGCGATTTCGAACGCCAGCACGCTCGAGTCGACGTCGTGGTAGGCGCCGTCGACCAGCGTCGCCTTGAAGTCGATCACCGGGAAGCCGGCGAGGACGCCTGTCTCGCGCGAAGCCGCCAAACCCTTTTCGACGCCGGGAATGAATTCCTTGGGCACCGAGCCGCCGACCACCTTGCTCTCGAAGCTGTAGCCCGAACCCGGCGCGCCCGGCTCGAATACGACCTTGATGCGGGCGAACTGGCCCGAACCGCCGGACTGCTTCTTGTGGGTGTAGTCGATCTCGGACTTGCGGCCGAGCGTCTCGCGATAGGCGACCTGCGGGGCGCCGACATTGGCGTCGACCTTGTAGGTGCGGCGCAGGATGTCGACCTTGATCTCGAGATGGAGCTCGCCCATGCCCTTGATGACGGTCTGTCCCGTCTCCTGGTCGGTCGCGACGCGGAAGGTCGGATCCTCCTGGACGAGACGGCCGAGCGCCTGGCCGAGCTTCTCCTGGTCGGCCTTCGACTTCGGCTCGATGGCGAGCTCGATGACCGGATCGGGGAAGTCCATCTTCTCGAGGATCACCGGATGGTCCGGATCGCACAGCGTGTCGCCGGTGGTGACGCTCTTGAGGCCGGCCAGAGCGATGATGTCGCCGGCGCGCGCTTCCTTCACGTCTTCACGGTTGTTGGCATGCATCAGCAGCATGCGGCCGATACGCTCCTTGCGGTCCTTGGTGCTGTTCAGCACGCCGGTCGCCGATTCGAGCACGCCCGAATAGACGCGCGCGAAGGTGAGCGAACCGACGAACGGATCGGTCATGATCTTGAACGCGAGCGCCGACAGCGGCGCGTCGTCGCTCGACGGCAGCGTGATCGCCTCGTCGGTTCCCATCTTGACGCCCTTGACTTCCGGCACGTCGGTCTGCGCCGGCAGGTAGTTCACGACGGCGTCGAGCATGGGCTACACGCCCT